>JADZAF010000398.1 GCA_020852755.1 Bryobacterales bacterium | reverse complement strand
TAGGAAGGGATTATCCATATACACTCTTGTTTCCTGGGACCTTACAACGCATTGTGGAGGGAGGGAGACGGCCCTTTCCCGACACTTATATGGACCGGCGCACCGCAAAACGATACCCCTTGCAGCTCCGCTGCTTCGTGGGGCCTTTGTCTGCTGACGGTCGCTTCTTCATCGGGTACTCGGAAGACATCAGCCGGTCCGGCCTCCTCATCCGCTTGGGGCCCCCGGACCCGGAAACCGCTCTGCCTATGCCCGGCGACGACATCGAAGTCGATCTCGAGCTGCCCCCCAACCGCGCCTTCAAGCAGGTGCGCTCGCTCTGCTGCCGCGCCACCGTGGTCTCGATCCGCAACTCGGTCTCCGGCGCAACCTACCTCGCCGCCGCCGTTCACCAGATGCAGTTCCGCGACCTGCCCGCCCGCTTCCTCCAGCCCGAGTGGGCCGGCTTCTTGTCCAAGGTGATGTAGCCATGCGGAAACCCACCTCCACTCCGAGCCCCCGCCGCCGCGGCCACGCCGTCGTGGAAGTAGCTCTCATGGCGCCCTGGGTCTTCCTGCTCTTCATCGCCGTTTTCAATTTCGGCTTCTACGCCTACGCCGCCATCGCTACCGCCAACGCCGCCCGCGTCGCCGCCCTCTATGCGGCCTCCGCCCCTTCCACGTCCAACGACGTGATCGGCGCCTGCTCCCAGGCTGTCGATGAAATGCGCGCCCTGCCCAACGTCGGCCTGGGTGTAGCGGTCCCCTGCAACTCCTGCAGCGGCAATACCTGCACCGCCGGCCCCATACAGGTCAGGTTGGACACTTACGTCGGCGCCGGCTGCGCCGATAATGACCCTTCCCTCCCGACCCCTGTCACGCGCTGCGCCCAGGTGGCCGTCACCTACCAGTCCATCCAACTGTTCCCACTGCCCTGGATGATGGGGCGTATGAATCTCACCCGCATCGTCCAGGCTAGGGTGAAACCGGAGTGATGCTCATGATGAAACCTCCTGCCCGCAATACGGGAAGCGCTATCGTCGAGTTCACTCTCGTTGGCATTCCCCTCATGTTCGTTCTCATCTCGACCTTCGAGATGGCCCGTGGCATGTGGCTCTATCACACTCTGTCCTACGCCGTCCGCGAAGCTACCCGCTTCGTCATCGTGCACGGCCAGAACTGCGACCCCGTTCAGAGCGCACCCAACAGTTGTCAGGTTTCCGTGGCCCAGATCGCGGGCGTCATTCGGGACGCCGGCGTCGGCCTCATGCCCGACCAGCTAGAAGTCAGCATGCACACTGCCTCCGGTCCCAACCCCTACCCCGGCGGCGTGCCATCCGCCGCCTTGAACATCCTCCTGACCAACAACAACCCTTGGCCTACCGGTCCGGGCAGCAACCGGCCGAATGACGTCGTCGTCATCGCCCGGTATCCTTTTCGGTCCGCGTTGGTGTTTTTTTGGCCCGGTGCGGGAGCGCCCCTGGCCCCGGGCGTCATTCAGCTCCGGGCGACTTCCCGGGAGAAGATCCAGTTCTGAGGTGATCCGATGATGCGCCTACGCAACCCCAAAACTCGCGGCCAGGCACTGGTCATGGTCGCCCTGTCCCTGATCGCCATGTGCGGTATCATCGGCCTCGCGGTCGACCTCGGTTGGTCCTTCTTCGTCCGTAAGGCCGCCCGCGGCGCGGCCGATTCCGCCGCCATGGCCGCCGTCATCGAAGGCTTCCGCCGTGTCGGCACTACCGGAACCTACGCCTGCGGAACCAATCTTACCTGCCAGACCGTCACACCCTGCCCTACCAGCCTCACCACACCGGCCAACAACATCGAAAACGGCTGCCTCTACGCCCAGCAGAACGGCTTCCGCGTCAACGGCAGCAACAACCGCCAGAACGTCACCATGGAGGCGGATGTTCCTCCCACCAGTTGCCGGACCGCCTCTCCGCCCAACTGCATCCCCACCGCTCCGGGCGTCTTCGCCTACTACTGGGCCACGGCCCGGGTCACCGAAAGCATCCCGCAACTCTTCTCCGCTGTCCTCGGGAACGGGATGGCTGTGGTCAGTGCCCGTGCCACCGCCGCCCTCACGGACTCCATCGTCATCGGCTCCCTCATCCTTCTCAACCGTGAAAACGACGTGCTGCCCTCGCCCATCGGCCGCGGCCGCAACTACCGCAACGATGGCGGCCCCACGGTGAACGCGCCCGGGGGCATCATCATGTCCTCCCAGTGCTATGGGACCAACTGTCCCGAGGGCAATAACAAGTACGCCATGGCGGGCGAATTGACCGGCAGCGGCAGCATCAGCGCTGGTTTCACTTACATCCGCGGCACCGGAACTGCCTGCGCCGGCAACCTCCCCGGCTGTTCCGGCTATGGCCAGTCCACCTGGGTCTTCCCCCCCACCAACAACCAGCCGGTGGGCGATCCTATGTTCGAAGACCCCATGCGGGGCATCGGCCAGCCACCGGTCAACGCCGGCCAGGCGTCCCTTCCCGATGTCCAGGTGCTGAACGGCGTCCTGGCCGGCAGCAACGATCCTCAAAACCCCACCGAACTTCTGCCCGGTAATTACTACGCCATCACCCGCGACCCCAAAACCGGGGTGGTTTCCGCCTCGGGTGAGAAGATCGAGCTCAACGGCTATTTCCGCTTCGCCACCTGTTCGGGATGCCGGGGCACGGGTTTCGGGACCTGGGTCTTCTTCGGCGGCATGCGCACCGCCGGCGGTACCACCACCGTCCAGTTCTCTCCGGGTCAGTACATCTTCGCCGGCCAGAACGACAACCCGGACGACTCCCTTGTCTTCCTCGACAACGGAACCACCTTCTTCGATTACACTCCCGCCGGGCAGACCCAGAACGATGCCGGCCAGATCCTGATCTTCACTAACGCCAGCTACCCCGGCCTCGCCGTTCCCGGCACCGTCGATCCCATCAAGAGCACCTTGCGCTTCGGTCAGTCCGGTTTCACCATGGGCAACAACGCCGCCTCCCGCATCAACCTCCATGGCCTGGACCGCGATGCTGCGAACCTTCCTGCAAACCTGATCCCCTTCGCCCCGACCGCCCTCTGGCAGGATCAGAGAAACTCAGTCGTCCAGTACGACGCCAACGGCAACATAAATACCTCGTGTGGCGGCGATCTCGACCACCCCTGCTCCAACGCGCCCACCGGTTCCGAAATCATGCACCTCCAGGCCACGCCCGATAGCGTCGTTCATGGGCTCATCTACCAGCCTCGCGGTGCCTACCTCGACCTCCAGGGCGGCGGTGTCATCAACGCCCCCCTGAAGATCATCACCGGCTCGCTCAATATGGGCGGCACCCCGCAGGTCACGCTGACCAGCACGGAAAACCCTGTCGTCCGCAGGGTTGTAGCCCTCGTGGAGTAAGCGCATGGCAAACCCCACCTCACCCAACCCGGTTGTCCGCCTCTTCCCGTCGCTCACCGACGTGGCCTTCCTCATGCCCATCGTCTTCCTCTTCTTCGGGCAGGAAGGCCTCAAGCGCATGCTCGAAGGCGACACCGGCTGGCACATCCGCACGGGTGAGTGGATCATCGCCAATCGCGCCGTTCCACAAACCGACATCTTTTCCTACACTCGCCCCGGTGAGCCCTGGTTCGCCTGGGAATGGCTCTGGGACGTCCTCTTCGCTTTCCTCCACCAACAGGGCGGAATGGCCGCCGTCGTACTGGTCAGCCTGCTGCTGCTGAGCGTCACCTCCGTCCTGCTCTTCCGTCTCACCCTGCGTAAGTGCGGGGATTCCCTGCTGGCCATCGTCTTCACATTCGTCGCCATCGCCGGTTCCTCCATCCACTGGCTGGCCCGTCCGCACCTGTTCACCCTGTTCTTCATCCTGGTCTTCTATTACCTGCTGGAGCGGGCGGACGAAGGCCGCACACGGCTGCTCTACTGGCTGCCGCCCATTGCCGCCCTCTGGACCAACCTGCACGGCGGCTTCTTCGTCGGCGTCCTGCTGGCCGGTACCTACGCCGCCGGCCACCTGATTGCTTCCGCCGTCGAACACGAGTCGGACGCACGGCGTGCCGCGCTGCTCCGCAGCGTGCCCTTCCTGCTCGCCGCCGCGGGCAGCTTCCTGGCCAGCTTCGTCAACCCCTACGGCTACCAGCTGCACGTCCACATCTACGGCTACCTGACCGAGTCCTATCACCTCCGGAACATCGTCGAGTTTCTCTCCCTCAGCTTCCAGCACCCCCTGGCCCGTTTCTTCGAGTTGATGCTCGTCCTCGGGGCCGTCGCCGCATTTTGGCGGCTCTGGCACAAACAGTTCACCAACGCCCTCATACTCCTGGGCTTCGCACACATGGCCCTTTTCTCGGCCCGCAATATTCCCATATTCCTTCTGCTGGCCGCCCCGGAAGTGGCGCTGGTCGTGCGCCAGGCCCTGACCCATCTCCAGCAGGCCTCCGTCGCCGCCTGGCTGCGCGCGGCCGTTCGGACCTTCTCGGAAATTTCCCAGGAGTTCGGCGCACTCGACCGCCACTGGCGCCTCCACCTGTTGAGCCTTGCGGCCGTGGCGCTGCTCTTCCTCGTTTCCTATGCCCCCGCGCCGCCCGCCGCCTTCCGCGCCCAGTACGATCCCAAGGGCTATCCCGAGAAAGCCCTCGCTTTCCTCCGGGAGAGCGGCCTCGAACGGCGGATCTTCACCAACGACGAGTGGGGCGATTTCCTCATCTACCGCCTTTATCCCGATACCAAGGTCTTCATCGATGGCCGCAGTGACTTTTATGGCGAGAAGTTCGGTCAAAAGTACCTGGATACCCTGAACGTCAAGTACGACTGGGAGAGCAACCTGGCCCGCTACCGGGTCGACACCATCCTGCTCCCCTGCGACGCTCCCCTCTCCGGCGCCCTCAAGGAGTCGAGCCGCTGGCGCGTCCTCTACGACGACAAGACGGCCATCGTTTTTGAAACAGGTTCCTTTGCTGCCAACAGCAGTGGAAAGATGCGCGACCGCACGGTCGCATGCGACGAAGCATCTGACAACAAAGGTGATCGCAAGATCACACAAAATCAAGCACACAGGAGAAAAAACACATGACGAACATTCTGAAATCGTTCTGGCTCGAAGAGACTGGCCAGGACCTGATCGAATACGCTTTGCTGCTGGCCTTCGTGGCGCTGGCTGCCGCGGCCATCTTCATCCAGGCGGGCGCAACCCTGAAGGGCATCTGGTCGACCACCAACCTGGTCCTCAGCAACGCCAACAGCGTCGCCGCCACCTCCTAAGCCGGCCCGGAAGCCGGCTCCGTGTAGGTGTGCCGTGGTTTTCGCTCAAAAAGGGGCTGGAATTCGCTCCCGCCCCTGTACTTACGCGGTCGGGGCCAGGCACGGCCATGGACCCGATCGCAGGATTTGTTTTACGGGAAGCGGAAGGAGGAATAATGGCGACGATGATGAGATCCTTCTGGCTTGAAGAATCCGGCCAGGATCTGATCGAATACGCCTTGCTGTTGGCCTTCGTGGCCTTGGCCGCTGCGGCCATTTTCATCCAGGCGGGCGCGACGCTGACTGGCATCTGGAGCACTACGAATCTGGTGCTCAGCAATGCGAACAGCGTGGCTGCGAGCTAGTAGAGTTCTTTGTGGAGGCGCCTGGATCTGCCGGGTTGCAGGTTGGAGGGGCAGTGCGGTATCTGCCCCTCGCCCGTTTGAGGTAGGGAAGAGGCAGTTATGAATTTCTTGCGGGATGACTCGGGTCAGGACCTCGTTGAATATGCCCTGTTGTTGGCGTTCATCGGCCTGGCGGGAGCGGCCTTCTATATTGGCGTCGGCCAGAACATCACCGGACTGTGGACTGTTGTGAACAGCCGGCTGGCATCCGCCAACCAGACCTCGAACTCATAGTGATGAGGGCCTTATGAATAGACGACTTATTGGGGTTTTGGTATTCGCGTTCCTGATCTCGGCCGGAGCTAGCTTCCTGATCTATCGGGTGATCACGGCCCGGCTTGCTTCCGAGCCGAAGGCGGTCACCAACCGTCTTCTGGTGGCCGCTCGCAGTCTGCCCGTGGGAACCCTGCTCAAGGACCTCGATGTCAAGACAGTGGACTGGCCCATGGCCATCCCGGCCAACGCGGTCACCAAGCAGGAGGACGCCGTGGGCCGGGGCGTGATAACGGATATCTACGAAGGAGAGCCCATTCTGGAAAGCCGCCTGGCTCCCAAAGGCGCCGGCGCCGGCTTGGCCGCAATCATCCCCCAGGGCAAGCGCGCGGTGGCGATCCGTGTTAACGATGTCACGGCGGTTGCCGGCTTCGTCATCCCCGGCACCAGGGTCGACATCCTGATCCTGGGCACTCCTCCCAACGCTCCACCCACTTTGGGGACCCAGACCAAGACCCTCCTCCAGAACATGGAGGTCCTCTCCGCGGGACAGCAGATTCAGAAGGACGCCGAAGGCAAACCCGTGTCCGTCCCGGTGGTCAACGTGCTCGTGACCCCCGAGCAGGCC
>JADZAF010000397.1 GCA_020852755.1 Bryobacterales bacterium | reverse complement strand
TGCTCCAGATGCCGTTGCCCATGTAGGCATGACCGACGTAGCGGATGCCGGCCTTGCCCAGACAGCGGAGATAGGTCTTGTACTCCTCGATCTTCCGGTCGCGTCCGGGAAGGTTCAGCGTGATCTCGGGGACGTTGATGACGTCGTTGTTGATAATGGTGCAGAGCTTCAAGCCCGCGTCCTCGACCGTTTTCTTCATCCTCACGAGATCTTCGGGCGAGGCCCGCTCGCCGCCCGAGCCCATGTAGACATACTCCAGCCCGAGTTGCCTGGCGAACTGAAAATCTTCGGCGGTGGGGTTGCGTCCCGCTTGCAGTGCGATCTTCAACCCCGGGGAATCGCCTTGCGCGGGCGCCGGTCCCCGTGAGGGGGAGGATGGCCGTGCATTCCCTGCTGCGGCGCCCGCCAGCACCAGCTGCGCGAAGGCGCGCCGTCCGGGATGTTGCTCCCGCGGCGTCTCGCCCGCCGCTACGATGCGCCGCGTGGGCCTGTTCATCGTGCTCTCCTTCCCCGGATCCCTATCCTACTCCTTCTTTCCGGGTGTTCCGCTGGACCGCCGTGAAGCCGGCGCGGCCGCGCAAGCCCCAGTGGCGAATGCCTCCAGGCCCAGTGCCGCTCTCTGGCTGCGCATCCCGGTTTCCGGTTTCTCAGTCCGGCCCCCTTTCCAGTAGGCTGCCGCGAGTTGCCGGGCAAGCCGGCGGCTTGAAGCCCAGTCGATGGCGAATCTGCCGTCCGGCCCAGCCTGGTACACCCAAGCCACCAGGCCGTACTCCGCCTGGGACGCCTCTTCGGCGAGCGGGAAACTGTCCCAGATGATCAGTTCCGGCTTGCCGTCACCGTCCTGGTCATCCAGCCAGCGAACCGGCACGGTCGCGGGCTGCGGCAGAGTTCGCCATCCGACCGTGCTCGTCTGCAGGCAGAACCCCCGGTGCGGGTGCTGCTCCCCTCTGTCCGCCAAGCCGACCGTCACTTCCCAATACCGGCCGCTGCCGGAAGGTCCGCGGCTGGAGACGAACAGGTCACCCGCCCGCGTCCACCTTCTGTCCGGCGCCGCGCCGCACCCGCTTCCGGAGCCTTCAGGCCCCAGCCGGACGAACCCACGCTGCGGAACCCGCATGACCAGGTGCTCGGGTTTCATCAGGCACTCCGAACGCGGGCCGGAGGCGCCGCCGGCCGCCAGTTCCAGGAGCAGCCAGGGAACGAGGAGTTTGTGCATGAGGTTCAGTCCACGTCGCCGCCAGAATAGCGCGGGCAAAGCCGCGGCACAAGGCTCATCAGTCGAACCGTGTGTTGGCGTTGCCGTCCGGGCGCGGGAGCCGGTATCCCGGACCCCGGCTCAGGCGGGCTGATAGAAATCCGCAAAGGCAAAGGGAGGGACCTCGCCGCTGGACCACGGGAGATGAAAGCCCGGCAGCATTCCATCCTCGTAACCCGGGGCCTCATGCGGCGCGACTCCGTTTGAGGACGCTTCTCAGTCTGGTGATCACACCGGTGATTCATCCCATCTGCGCGACTGGGAACACCTGTCACTGGGTGATCCGAAGTGAAGAGGGCTGGGAGTACCCCTTGCGGCGCGACCACCCCGAGATGGAGTACGACTCCGGCGGCGATCTGAAGCCGCGGCAGAAGTGCCTGAGCCCG
This sequence comes from Bryobacterales bacterium, assembly GCA_020852755.1. Lineage (GTDB taxonomy): Bacteria > Acidobacteriota > Terriglobia > Bryobacterales > Bryobacteraceae > JADZAF01. The sequence goes on along the minus strand of JADZAF010000397.1, from coordinate 1,741 downwards.
CCGGCCGGATCGAACATGCTGCACCTGGGCCCGGCACCCCGGAGGCGCTCCCGACCGGACGTCTCGCCCCGGTCCTGTCCGGTTCCAGTCATGAACCATTCCAGTCATGAAGCGCTTGACTGGCCGGCTGGCGGCAGCTATCCTGATTTCAATCGTTCAATATCTGGGCGGCTCCTGGGAATCAGTGCCGCTACTCCGCAAACGTCCTGTTCTGCCGGAGGATTCTCACGGGTCCCAGATAGTGTCAGGCCTCAGCCGCCCGGCGGCAGCGGGGGCGGCGCGCATAATTCAGGATATAGGAGAAGCGAATGAATAAGCGGGACGTTCTGTGCAACCTGTTCAATCACACTCCGGAGGCAATAGAAGATGATGAGGAGAAAGTACAAGCGGACCTAACCCAGGCCGCTGTATCGCAACTGTTCAGGAAGCGCGTATTTGCCCAGGGGGCGAACGAAGTCGTAAGTGCCGCAGTTACTACCGTACCGTCGAACAAGCAATTGCATATCGAGTTCGCTACGGCGGAACTACGTGTAGACGATGCGTCCGATCTGGTCGCAGCCTACATCTATTCTGTATGGCCGATACAACACTTCCTGACTCCTCACAAGGTATACAACTATGTTAGCTCGAAGCCGGGACCGGCAAGCGACAGGTGGATGATTTCACAGCCCACCGGTCTGATCGCGCAGCCCGGCGAAGTGGTTAACTTCGTTGCCGCCAAGAGCAATGTGCTAGGTAACATGTCGGCTACGTTTAGCTTCTTCGGGCACTTTGAGGATGTGTGAGCGTGAGCGGCGAGGGTGCGTCGCCGGCCTGATGTTCGTGTGCCGGCGGCCGCCGCCTCCGCGGCCACCTCCTGTTCGGCTCGCACGAGGCCGGGCCGCAACTCTCCGTCGAGATGGATATATGCCGGGCGCCGGCCCATAGACCCGCCGCGCCGGCATCCGCCCGGCGCTGTGCCGGGTGAGCCAGGGGGACCGGAAGTCGCCAAGGCAGGCGGCAGACGGCGCGGAAAGCCCAAACAGCGATCCACCTGGCGGAGCAGAAGTGCTCCTCCATCGGGCGTGAGAGTGCCACCGGCAAAGTCCGCCACCACGGCGGGGCGATACTGGGGGTCAAATTCGAGCCTGGATTGCGTACGCGCTGTCACGCGAAAGCCGCCTCCTGTGTCGGCCGCAACTGCGGTCTGCAAACCCAGTCGGGCCTCAAAAGGCGGCTCTTCGCCGGAGGGCAGGTGAAGTTTCCGGGCTAGAATTCGACCCGCAGGTTCATCTGCAGGATTCGGCCGTCGGCGGCACTGGTGATCGTGCCGAACGCGCCGCTTCCGAACGATGTATTGGGATGACCGAAGTTCGGACGGTTCGGCAGATTGAAGACGTCGCAGCGGTACATCAGGCCCATCCGTTCCGTCAAGGCCCACCGCTTGTGAACCGAGAAGTCCGCCCCCATGAATCCCGGGCCGTAGCCGAGGTTCCTGGCGGCGTTGCCGAATACCCCGACTCCCGGATGCTGGAAGGCGGCGATGTTGAAGTACGCCCGAATCAATTCCCGCCGGGAACTCCAGTCGTTCCTCACCGGATCGGCAATCAGATTCGGCCTCTGGTCGTTGGCGAACGTATTGGTGACGTTGGTCTGCGAGATGACGCCGTACGGAGCGCCGTCGCGGAATTCGACGATGGCGCCGATTCCCCAGCCGCCAAGAAACGCATCCGCTGCCCCGCTGGAGAACGCATGGCGCCTG
>JADZAF010000396.1 GCA_020852755.1 Bryobacterales bacterium | reverse complement strand
CAGGCGCCCGGGGAATCGAAAAACTCTATCTCGATACGCCGATTTCGAGAGGCAGCCGTACCACCAGATTTCGCCCCGGCGCCACGTGCAGGTTCGTAACCTCCAATTCAAGGTCGATGCGGTGATGGCCGGCGGGCGCCTCCTTGCCTATGCGCAGGGGGCTGAAGACGATGCGCTCAGGCGGGATCTCGCCAGCTCCGAATTCCAGCCATCCGGGAGAGTCCTTCACCCGAACGCGAAACGGGATGGCGGAGGAGTTGCGCATGCGTAACCCGAAGCTTCGTTCCTCGGCGCTGAAGGCAAAGCGCAGCGGGTCCATGGTGACCGCCCCTTGCCACAGCGCCTGCAAGTGCTCCTCGGAGCCCCACACGTCGTCGCGGTACCAGGCGGCGGTGCGGCGGGAATCGAGCGCCTCACGCAGTCCCTGCAGGTCGCTGGTGCGGACGAATACGAGCGTGATTTGGCGCCGTTCGCCCGGGCTCTGCTCCTCCAAGGTTGCGTGGACATCGCTGTTGGCGAACAGGGTGAGCTTCTTCTCTTCAGCCCAGGCGAATGTCTCGGGATAGGTTTCCTTATCGTTGACGATCTCGAAGCCGTCGATCAGGCCTTCCTTGTGCGCAGCATCGATATCGGGATACCACACGGGCGCCCGCCGCCATCCGGGGTGGTTCCACAGAATGAACGCACCCTGCGCCCGGAGCTTCCGCAGGGCCGGCAGCAACTCCATCTTGTCCACTTCGTTGGCATCCTTGATGAAGAGCGCGTTGCAGTGCGTCAGGCCCTGCGCTACTTCGACGGCGGGAACCAGGAGCAATCCCAACTGCCGCGCCAGCGGGCTTGCAAGCTGATGCGGAACATTCAGATCGGGTTTCAGGACGGCGCGGTTGCGGCCCCCGCCGGAATGGTCGCTGATCGCGATCGCATCCAGACCGTCGCGCCATGCCTCCGAGAGGCGGGCTACAGGCCAGACCTGTCCGTCCGAGAACACGGTGTGCATGTGGAAGTCGCACTTCAGCGTTTTGTACCCGGGAATATCCGGGACCGGCAGCGGGTTCCTCACCTGGGGACTCGCAGCGGCCGCGAAGAACATGATGAACGAAAGACAATGAAATGACTTTTTCAAAGGGCTCATTGCGTGACAAATCTCCGTTTCACGATCCTGGAACGCTCGCCAACGCATTGCCACGCCTGGGCCGGGGTGCGGCTCAGGTTGTAGACGCAGGTCATGTAGAAGTCCACATCCCAGCTTTTCGACTCGATGTGCCCGATCACTTGCGGGATGTGGGTTCCCACTCCGGCGCGCACAGCACAGTCGCGCATCGGATTGACGAGTTTCAGAACCGTATCTATTGTTTCAGCCCGCCAGAACGCGTCCGTCCTGGGGCCATGGGGGTAAATCCCAATGGCTGCGTAGGCGGCCAGCGGGCGGATGCGCCGGGGGACGTCTTCCGGCTTCGACGCCGTTTGTGGAATCCACTGGATGGTTCCGCCGTCCTGCCGGTATTCGTACAGAAGTCGCATGATGTGGCTGTCGCCCCGAGACTGCCACGTGTTGATGCCGGAGCGCTCGCAGCCGGCGAGCAGCTTCTTCACGTTCACTGCGGTGAAGTAGTTCAGCATCTCGCGGCTGGCTTCGGCGGAGATATGCGAGTGGGCGCTCACAGGGTTGCCGCCCACGATCAGCCGGGAAATCCTGTGCTTGCCGAAAGCGACCGCGGGAAGTGAGGGCGCCGCGGGAACGGCGCGGTCCGGGCATACCGCAGCGCTCGTCAGCAGCAACTCCCGGCGACCGACAGGCATCGAGAACATTATCGTCCCGGTCGAAGCGGCGATGCGAACCCGGCCGGTAAGAGATCCGCCGGCGATCAAGCCGCCGGAGGCGCGCCTTGCTCAGCGCGATCAGGTGGTGGAAACAGTCGCGACGCGCGGTTTGGACCCATCTCTCGGCGGTTCCGTTCCGCCACCGTGAAGACCTGCCGCAGAGCCAGGAGCTCGAGGGGCGGTGTCCTGGCGACTGCGCAAGAAGACGCGAATGGCAGCCTGAAGAGCCGCGCCTGCCGGCGTTTCCAGGGCCGCGGAGTCCGCGGCGCACGCCCGTAGCGCGGGCGTTACCGGGCAGTCTCCGCTGCGCCTGCCTCCAGCAGCGCGTCGAATTCCAGGTGGCTGCGCATCTCGCCCACCCCGGCGCGCTTGCGGCGGCCCACCCAAACGGCGCGCCGGCCGTCGTACCAGCGGGCCAACTGCCACGCGCGGCTCACCTCCGCGGAGGCCGGCCCAGCGCCTCCACAAGGGTGAGCAAAAGATCGAGCGTTTCGCAGCCGGTGCGTACCCTGGCATAATCGTGCAGCCAACGCGGCGGGCGCGTGGTGTCTCCTTTGAGCAGCCCAGCCTGGTTCGCGAAGGCGGCATCGAGGGCCCCGCCGTTGGCCGCCCGCACGGCCGGCAGCGCCAGGAATTCCTTGCCCAGCAGCGCGGCCAGGCGCGCCAGGGCCGCCTGCGCCGGGTCGGTCTCGCTCACCCCATCGGCCTGCGCCAGGCGGCGGTCGAGCGCGGCGAGCAGCGCCGCGGGACCGTCTGGCACTTTCGGATCGACGGGACCGGCCAGCAGGGCTGCTCGCCACCAGTCCTCCAATGTGGTGCTGGCGGCATGCGCGCCGGCGCAATTGTAAGCTGCTGAGTCCGTGCTTTGTCTTACTACCGCACAACCGGATGCCGCGCGATGCCCTCGGGATCACGGCGGCCATCCCGCCGCGGCTTCCGCCGGTCCTGGCGCAGCGCCGGTCTCGATTCTTCGATGGCGAATGGAAACATGGAACAGATTCCCTTTGAATACGTGAGCTGGCGTCCATAACGCCGTTGGCGCCGGTCTCAGCCTCACGGGCAGCATGTCACATTCCGGGGGCCTATCCCGTCTCGCGTTAGGAGACAGGAGGTACGAAGACCCGTGAAACAAACCTTCGCTACGATTCTCGTCGCGCTGGCTGCAGCCGCCCTGGTTGGGGGGCTTGTGTATGCTGTGCTGGTGATCGCGCACGTTTCTGAGCCGGCCGCCGCCACGGTTTACGGACTGACCCCACGAAGACTCTGGGCAACCGCGGTGGCTGTGCTATCACTGGCCGCTGTGATCATCGGTGGCTTGGCTTTGAGTCGACCCGCCAATCGTTTTGGCGCCGGCTCCCGGCGACTCGGAGCTGTTGTGGCAGTGGCGGCGGGTCTGGTCGCAGCGATCAACGGCGGACTGAATCTGGCTTTCGCCAGCGGCGGCCCAGGTGCCGGGAACGGAGTCGTTGGCGGCGCTGCGGCGTTCGTACTGGGGATGATCGCCGTGGCCCTGGGCGGGCTGGGTTTGGCCCGCTTCCGGCGCACCCGCTTAGAGCCGGGGCCGACAGCGTGAGTTCCATGAGTGCTATGTCCAATGCTGCCGAGGGCTTCGAGCCTTACCGCCGGCGCCTGCTCGGTCTTGCATACCGCATGCTCGGGTCCGTGGCTGAGGCCGAGGACGCAGTACAGGACACATACCTGCGCTGGCATGCGGCCGACCGCGACAAAGTCTCCGACCCAAGGGCGTTTCTCGCGACAACGACCACGCGGATTTGCCTCGATATGCTGACCTCGGCTCGCGCAAGGCGCGAGGAGTACATCGGTCCCTGGCTGCCGGAGCCAGTTCTGGACACGGCGGCACTGGCGCCCGACAGCCGTGCGGAACTGGCCGAGGACTTGTCCTATGCCTTGCTGCTGACACTCGACCGGTTGTCGCCGCTTGAGCGGGCTGCCTTTCTATTGCACGATGTGTTCGATTTCTCTTTCACTGAAGTAGCCGCTACGCTGGAACGGAGCGAGGCCGCGTGCCGAAAGCTTGCCGCTCGCGCACGCGCTCACGTGCGCGAGTTCCGGCCACGCGGCGCGGCACCGCCGGGGGTTCCGGGCGACCCTTCGCGAGAGTTGGACGCGAAACATGCGCAGCTGCTGTCCGCATTTGCAGTGGCAACCCAGTCAGGCGATCTCAAGGCATTGACTCAGATACTCGCGAGCGACGTACGCATCGTTACGGATGGCGGCGGCAAAGTACGGTCGGCGCTGAACGTGATCGAGGGCGCCGGTCGCGCGGCGCAGTTCCTGGTCGGCGTCACCCGCAAGAGTGCGAACAAAAGCGCGGATGCGTGGTGGCGCGAGAGCTTCCGGCCGCGGTTCGCCATCATCAACGGTCTGCCCGGTATCATCATCGAGGCGCCAGGGGGTCCGGTACAGACGGCGGCGTTCGAGATTGAGGGCGACGTTATCCGTGCGTTGTACATCGTTCGAAATCCCGACAAGTTACGGCACTTGGCGACGTCCCGGCACAAGGCCGGTGCGGAATGAGCGAGCGGACGATGGAGACGGGGGTGACTTTCCATGACTTCAATGCAGCACAACGAGAAACCACAGCCGGAACCGCGTCATGCGACACGGGCGTTCATTGTGGGGTTTTGGGGTGTTCGATATCAGGCCAAGGATGTTGAGCGGGCACTTCACTTTTATACGCAGACACTTGGCTTCAATCTGGACATGCAACACCTACCCGCTTTCGGCCAGGTTTCAATTGGCAGCCTCAAGTTGATTTTGAGCGGTCCCGGGGCCTCTGGCTCCCGCCCCATGCCCGACGGCAGTGAACAAGAGCCCGGCGGATGGAACCGTGTGCTGATTCAGGTGCGGGACTTGCCGGCGCTCATTGCCGGCCTGAGAGAGACGGGTCTGCGTTTCAGAAATGAAATGGAGGTGGGCCCCGGCGGAAGACAGATTCAAATTGAAGATCCCGACGGCAATCCGATTGAGCTGTTCGAGCCCGCCCGCCGTTGAGGGGTCTGGGTCAGGCGTGGTGAATGCCCAGTGCGGGCCGCCGCCCGGCGGCGGAAGCCGCTCCCACGCTCCGTTCCAGCCGTCGAAAATGGTCGAGATGCCTTTGCCTTCGTGAGCCTTGCGAATGACCCGAAGGCTCTCTCCGTCGTGCTCGGACGCCGTATCACCAGCGCTGTGAACAGCGCCGCTCACGAGTCCATGGTCATCGTCGACGGTTGGGAGTCCAATCTGGTGAGCCAGTCTGCCGGCGCAATTCGCGAATAGTACCAGAGCACTGGGAAACACAGGGAGAACTCCGGCGCGCTGTGTTTCCTGCTTCTGAATGAATGATTACGCAAGATGTGTCTTTGGTCGCGAATGCAGAACCGTCTTGAAGAGCTGAAAGGCTGCTTCCGGTATCAGCGTCTGCTATGAAGGCGCTGTTTCACAAACGAAGTGCTGGCGGCGTGGTGATGCGTCTTGTTCCGTCAGGCAATCGTTACCGGCAGCCTTGAATCACAACAAACAGGAGGAGACAGATTTGTTATGCCAGTTGCAACGGTGTGTTCTAATCGAGTCGCCGATCTGGTCGGGAACCTCAGGATTCCCTACTGCAGCAACAAGTTACTGACGATGGCCGATCCGAACGTGCGCCGCGCCATCATCGTCGTCCACGGCCTGGGCCGAAACGCTCCCGGGTACTATCAGTCGATGGTCAATGCGGCAAACGCGGCCGGGGCGCTCCCGGAGACGATCATTGTCGCTCCTCACTTTCTCACTGAGGAGGACGTGGCGGCGCATGGTCTCGCCGGTGACGTGGCGTTCTGGACCTCGGGCGGCTGGATGCAGGGAGACGACTCGCTCTCCACCGATGCTCATCCCCGCGCCTGGCAAACGAGCTCTTTCGAGTTCATCGCGGCGATCCTGCGAGATCTGAGCGACAGAACGGTTTTTCCCAACCTCCGGAGCGTCGTGCTGGTCGGGCACTCGGCAGGCGGACAGTTCGTCCAGCGGTTCGCGGCTGTGCACGCCGGAATCCCCCCCGTCGCGCGATACGTCGTGGCCAATCCATCATCGTATCTCTACATGGACGGCAAGCGTATCGGCTTCCAACCCAAGCCGTCTTTCTGCTCGACTTACAACCAGTACAAGTATGGGCTCGAGAAGCGCAACCGCTACATGAGCATACCCCACGAGGACTGGCTGCGCGAGCGGTACGGGCAGGCACACGTCGTGTATCTGTTGGGCGGCGAGGATCGCAACCCGAACGACGAGGACTTGGATAAGAGCTGCCAGGCGGTGGTGCAGGGGACTCACCGGCTGGAGCGCGGCTCGTTTTTCTATGAGTACATCGGGCAGTTCTATGGCAGTGAGATCTACTGCCGGCATCATAAGGTTGTTGTGCCCGGTGTCGGGCACAGCGCGGGCGCCATGTTCAATTCGCCGGAGGGCCGCCAGGTCATCTTCTCGGATTTGACCGCCGCGGCCTTACCCAGCGGTGCGCCCGAGAGTCCGGCGGCGGTGGTGTCGCCAGGCGGGCACATTCATGTGTTCGCACGGGGCGACGACCGCAACATCTGGCACAGCTTCTGGAACGGGCAGGTATGGAGCGGCTGGCGCGACGACTTGGGCGCCGGAGCGTTCACATCGGGGCCGGCGGCCATGGTGTCGTCTGACGGAGCCATCCACGTGTTCGGCCGTGGCGACGACCGCAACATCTGGCACAGCTTCTGGAATGGCAAGGCCTGGAGTGGCTGGCGCGACGACTTGGGCGCCGGGACCCTGACGTCCGGTCCAAGCGCCGTGGCGTCCCCGGGCGGGCACATCCATGTGTTCGCGCGGGGTGACGACCGCAGGATGTGGCACAGCTTCTGGAGTGGAGAAGCATGGAGCGGCTGGCGCGACGACTTGGAAGCGGGGACGTTCACATCGGGGCCGGCGGCCGTGGTGTCGCCGGACGGAGCCATCCACGTGTTTGCCCGAGGCGATGACGGCAATATATGGCACAGCTTCTACAATGGACAGCTGTGGAGCGGTTGGTGCCCCGGCCTGGGCGTTGGGACGTTCACGTCAGGCCCGGGCGCCGTAGTGTCCTCGGGCGGCGACATCCATGTGTTCGCGCGGGGCGAGGACCGCGGCATCTGGCACAGCTACTTCGATGGGAAGCTTTGGAGCGGCTGGCACGCCGACCTGGCCGGCGGCACGTTTATGTCGGGGGCGGCGGTGGTGGCCACGGCTGTCAATACTCTGCACGCCTTCGCCCAGGGCGATGACCGCAACATATGGCACAGCTTCTACAACGGACAACCATGGAGCGGCTGGCAGGCAGACCTCGGTAAGGGAACGTTTCAGGCGTAACCGATGCGGGCGTGTCCAGCCATAAGATGACCGGATCGGGAGGCCCGCAAGGCTGCAATCCCGTTCCGAGGCGGGCCGCGGGCTTTTGCCGGTGGACCTGATGCCTGTGATGGAGAAGCTCTGGAAGGCCGCCTGCGTGGTCCACGCCGGGGACAGCCTGGGAGCCGATCTCTGGGTCCTGGAGCGCACGCTACGCATCCTGAGTGGCCACGTCGGTCAGGTGGTCGAGGGCTTCCGGCAATCGGTCACCAAACGCCGCCTGTCAGGCGCTCCTCCGAAGACGCTGCAGGCCGCGGCCGCCTACTTCTCCCTGGGCGCTCGCCAGGATTCCTCATCGTGCCGGTCGAAAATTCCCCCACCCGGATCACTTCATCACGCCATTCAGACTCGGCTCCAGTAGGCGCCGGATCTCGTCCCCTTTTCAGTTGGTCGGGCCGTCTTCCGTCGGGCACGCAGGCCAGCCGACCCGAGCTTCTCCCTGCCAGTTGAGCGGCAATCCGCTGACTCGCCTGCGGCCCGCTTTGGTCCCCGTCCAGCATCGAGACGACGTGGCGGAATCGCGCCGGCTGCAGCTTTTCCGGGACCTCCGACAGCACCGTTCCCATCAGCGCCACCACGCACGGGAAGCCGGCCTGGCAGACCTTCAGGCAATCGAAGTATCCTTCCACCACAACCACGGTTTTCTCGTCCAATGCGGCAGCGCGATGCAAGTTGAACAGCAGCAGGGATCTCCGGAACCCCGCCGGAGGGAGGTGCTTGGGTGGCGTCCCATCGAGCGAGCGCGCCCGGCATAGGCCACCAGTCTGCCGCGCGGGTCATGGATCGGGATGACCACCCGCCCGCTCATCAGCCCAGGACCGGCGTAGAATCCCACCGGAGCGGTTTCCCGGATGTGGACCACGATCCTGGACCCGCGGGCGGCTCCCGGAGGAATCGCCTGATGGTGCTCGGCGTGGGTCACCACCGCGTGCTGTCGCTGCGCGCGGGCGTGCACCGCGACCCGCTCGCTGCCATACAGCACATCCACCTCTCCGCCACGATCCCTTTCGGCCCCGGTAGTAGACGGGTTTCAGCGTGCCTGGCACGGCCCGGCGGACGGCCTCATCTTCGCTGAATGCAAGCGGAGGGCGGGATAGAGCGACCCTCCCTGAGGGATGATATTGATCGGTGACCCGAACGAATGCGAACAATCTCCAAGAGAACGCAGTATAGCCTTCGAGCCCTCTATGCGCTTGCCCGCAGCTATGAAGCCGGTCCCAGGTTGATTGCCGACCTCGCCGAAGAAGAGGCGATCCCGAAGAAGTTCCTCGAGCAGAT
>JADZAF010000395.1 GCA_020852755.1 Bryobacterales bacterium | reverse complement strand
CGCTGCGAACCATCCAGCGTACCGGGCCCTTCGATCCCGATATCCTCGGCATTTTCGGCGTAGATCAGGGAGCCGGCCAGCTGCCGGGACCAGGAGAAGCGGGGAAGCCAGTCGCCGACTCCGGCGTCCCCGGGGTAGTCCGCGATGCTGGTGCTGCCGGCCAGGCGCGCGCCGGCTTCGACGCTCAGGGTGACGCGGCTCTTCAGGCGAAGCGTCCCGGTGCGGTAGGCGCCGGGGCCCAGGATCACCCTGCCGCCCCCGGCCGCGTGACAGGCGTCGATGGCGGCCTGGAGCGGCCTGGTGTCAAGGGTCTTTCCATCGCCGGCGGCGCCGAAATCCGAGACGGGAAACCGGCCCTGGGAGGGCGGCTTGGAAGGTTGGCCCCTGAGGGCAGTCGCGGAACCGGCGAGAGCGGTAGCGGTGTGGAGGGCGAAGCTGCGTCGTCGCATGTCGGTGGCCTGATCTTGGATTCTCGCACGGGGGACGGCAGGATGCAGGCGCCCGGTTGCGCCGCCGCCCGCGGGCCGCCGCCGGCTGCTTCAGTAGCCTTTTGCCTCGCCGCCGCCGCGCGGGTCGAATCCGCCTTCGAAGCGGACCGGCTGTCCCTCGCGGTCCCAGACCAGCGTGAGGCCGTGCAGGCGCCCGATGCCCCCGGGCGCGGGTGCAATTTCCACCGGATGGCCGCGGGACTGCAATCCCCGCCGCACGGCTTCCGGAAGCGCCGGTTCGACTTGCAGCACATTCCTGTCGGAGAGGAAGGCGATGCGCGGCGCGGCCAGCGCCCGCTGGATATCCATGCCGAAATCGATCATGTTGATGAGCACTTCCGGCACCGTCTGCGGGATGGTGTGGCCGCCCGCCGCGCCCAGGGCCATGACCGGCTTGCCGTCGCGGAAGGCGATCACCGGGGTGTTGCTGATCAGCTTGCGCCTGCCCGGATGCACGTCCATCGGATTGCCCGCGGGTTCGAAGGTGGAGTAGAAGAGCGAGTCGTTGAGCCAGATCCCGGTGCCCGGCGGCATGATCCGGCTGCCGAAGAGGTTTCCGATCGTCTGGGTGGCGCTCACCACGCTGCCCCAGCGGTCGGCAACCACGAAGTGCGTGGTGTCGCTGCCCTCCCCGCCGCCGGCCGCGGGCGGGACGAAGGGCCGGGCGCGGCGCGGATCGATGCGCGCGGCCTCCCGGGCGAAGTGGCGCGGGCTGAGCAGCAGCTCCAACGGGGGAGGCGAAACGGCGGGATCCCCGGCGTGGCGCAGGCGGTTCCATTCTCCGATCTTGGTCACCTCGGCCAGGCGGTGCCAGAACTCGATCGAACCGGCGCCGAATCCGGCCACGTTCCACTGCGACATCAGCCCCAGCCGCATCAGCCCGGTGAAGGAGGTCGCCGGAGGCGGCGCGGTGGCGATGCGGAAGCCGCGGTACTCGATGGAGATCGCGTCCCACCACTCCGGCCGGCTCTCCCTCAGGTCTTCCGCGGTGATGAACGACCCGTGCTTTCGCAGTTCGTCGAGGATCCGCCGGGCCAGTTCGCCGGTGTGCAGCACCTCGGGTCCCTGTTCGGCGATGAGGCGCAGCGACCGTCCCAGGTCCTTCTCGACCAGCCGCTCACCCTTCCCCAGGGCCTTTCCGTTGCGCCCGTAGATGGCCCGGGCGTGCGCGGGCAGCTTGCCGTAGACGTCCTGGGGGATCGGCGCGGCCAGCAGGAAGCCTTCCTCGGCCGCTTGTATGGCCCGCCGGAACAGCGATGCCCAGGGCAGCACGCCGTAGCCGGCCGACAGCTCCTTCCAGGCCCGCGCGTTGACCGGCGGGATCATCACCTTGGCGCCGCGCCGGTTCTCCAGGTAATCCGGCGCCGGCGGGCGGAAGACGCGGGGATCGGCGGATTTCGGAATCCGGCCGCTGGCGTTGAGCGCCCGCACCCTGCCGCTTTTGGCATCGTAGACGAGGATCAGGCCGAATCCGCCGGCTCCGCAGCTCATCGGGTCCACGACGTTGAGCGCGGCGGCCACGGCCACGGCGGCGTCAAAGGCGTTGCCGCCCTGCTTCAGGATCTCGATCCCCGCGTCCGTGGCCAGCGGATGGGAGGAACTGACCATCCCGCTGCGCCCCGCCGCCGGCCCATCCGCCGCGCCGCACATCGCTGCGCCGGCCATCAGCAGCCACCACGGCTTCATGCTCTCCTCCGGTCCGGTCCGATTATCCCGCAAACGGGAGGGCGGCAATCCGGTACGATGCGGGAGTGAAGCGCCGAAGGAGGATCCCCATGAACCCGCGATACGCGATGCTCTGTGGAACCGCGGCAGTGCTGCTGGCCGCCGGGTGCGGCCGGGCCCCCGCGGGCATTACCGCCACGGTCACCGAGCGCGTACACCCCGTGCTGATCCGCAACGATCACAACGAGCTGCTGGAACTGCTGCTGGACGTCCGGCGCGAGGATCCGGTCAGCCTGCGGTCGGTCACCTGCCGGCTGGACGGCACGAGCGATCCCGGCGACCTGGAATCCCTGGAGATGTTCGGAACGGGCGGCAAGCGCGAATTCGCGCCCGGCGCCGCTTTCGGGACTCCCGCACGGCCGGCCGCGGAGATCACCTTCCGCGGCGATCAGCCGTTGCGCGCCGGGCCCAACGTCTTCTGGCTATCGGCGCGGTTGAAAGCGGACGCGGATCTTTCCCGGCGCGTGGCCGCCGTGTGCACGGCCGCTACTACTTCGGCGGGGCGGCTGGTTCCCCAGGGAAGCGCGGCGGGCATCCGCCGCCGCATCGGCGTGGCCTTGCGCAAGCACGGCGACGACGGCGTCCACACCTACCGCATCCCCGCCCTGGCGACTTCTCCCCAGGGAACGCTGCTCACCGTATACGATATGCGGCGGCGGATGTCGCGCGACTTGCAGGAGGATATCGACATCGGCCTCAGCCGCAGCACCGATGGCGGGCGTACCTGGGAGCCGCCGCGGGTGATCATGGACATGGGCGAGTACGGCGGCCTGCCGCAGGAGCAGAACGGCTGCAGCGACCCGGGCATTATCGTGGACCAGAAGACCGGCGAGATCTTCGTGTTTGCCGTCTGGATGTGGGGCAAACCCGGAAAGCACCAGTGGAACGGAGACGGCTCCGAGCCGGGTTTCGAAATCGGGAAGAGCGCCCAGTTGCTGATGGTGCGCTCGCGCGACGGCGGGCTCACCTGGAGCCGGCCGGAGAACCTGACGCGCACGCTCAAGAAGCGCGAGTGGTGGCTGTTGGCGCCGTCTCCGCAGCAGGGCATCAATCTGCCGGACGGCACGCTGGTGATGCCGGTGCAGGGCCGCGACCAAAAGGGGGTGCCGTTCGCCACGATTATAGTGAGCCGCGACCACGGCGCCGCGTGGACGGTGGGGACGCCGGCCTTCAGCGGCGGCAACGAGTGCCAGGCGGCGCGGCTCAGCGACGGCTCCATCATGCTGAACATGCGCAACGACCACGAGCGCTTCCGGGCGGTCTACGTTACGGGCGACCTGGGCCGCACCTGGCGCGCGCACGAAACCAACCGCAACACGCTGATGGAGCCCAACTGCAACGCCAGCCTGTACCGGGTGGACCGCGCGGGCGGCGGCCCCGTGCTGCTGTTCGCCAACCCGCGCAATCAGAAGGGCCGCACGCACCACACCATCCAGGTGAGCCTGGACGACGGCCGGAGCTGGCCGGACAAGCTGCACCTGCTGCTGGACGAAGGCCGCGG
>JADZAF010000394.1 GCA_020852755.1 Bryobacterales bacterium | reverse complement strand
GGATTGTGGTTCCAGTGGCCGAGGGTTCGAACCCCTCCACCCACCCCATTCAAAACAAAAGACTTCCAAGTCTCACCAGCGGGATGCGGCCTCCGAAGCGGCGGAAGCGCCCGTTCGCGTGTATGGAGAAGGCGGCTGCTCGCTTTCGCTCCGTTTGCCAAATGTCCTTGGATGGCCGGACGTCCGGCAACTTCGAGTAAGGGGCTGTCCGCAAGACCCTGATCCGGTCGGAACTTCCAGGAACTACCTTCCGGCTTCCGCCCGCGTTGGGCGCCACATCCGCGGGGCCGGCGTGATACGTCCAACTGAACGAAAGAATACAGCAGAAAGCGAATGATTCGGGACGGCGATCCAATGAAGGCAAATCAAGCGCCGATTTCGATAATCTGATTCAGCGCCCTACAGGCGAGCGCAAAGACATCTTCGGGCGCCTGTTTCAACGGGTGCGGCTTCGCGTCCCGAACCCGCCAGTCGAAAGATTTCGGCTGGTGCACCAGGATGTAGCTCGTCTTTTTCCCGGGGCGGTCAATCCTCAACGCGAAGGGGTTGGTCGCGTTGTTCTCGGCCGTGGTCATCGGGAGCCCGATCACAATGCCGGTCCGCTCGTTGAAGGCTTTCGGCGAGAGTACCAGCAGCGGGTGAAAATTCTTTCGACCCGCCTGAGGATTACAGTTGATCCAGATCATGTCCCGCCGATCAGGAGCCCAGCGTTTGGACGTCATTAAATAACCTCACGCCCGGTGCCCTCAGTGACCATGGCTTCGCCGCCATGGTGTTGAGGAACAAACAACGCGAGCCTCTGCGCCAAAGTCAGGAAGGGCTTGCCGGTCGCAGAAATCAGGACGGATGAGTTCTGCATCGACACCCGAACCGGTTGCCCCACGTGGAAACCGGCGCGCCTCGCAATCGAAGAGGGGATACGAACCGCCAGGCTGTTGCCCCATTTCTGAATCCTGAGTTCTGACTTTGCCATAACACATATTGTATCAACCTGTCTATACAATCGTCTCAGTGCGTGTTTCGCGCGCCAAATCCGTGATCTGCGACGGCGGTGGAGCCCCTTCACCGTTGAGGCAACGTGACGTTCTGTCATCGTCGCGCCTATATTCAGCAGTTGGGTTCAATGCCGATTCGGTCCCGCACCAGGAATCACAAGTTGCCGGCCTGCTGGGTTCATGCCAACCGGCAGCTTGTCCCTTTAAATTTCCGGCTGCCTCACAACCGCGCTCGTGGCGGCGCACAGTTTCCACGGCCCTCCGCTGCCTGCCGCTGGGACCCGTGTACTATAGTTCAAAGCACTCTGGAGGAAGCCATGCCCATTTCACGCTACGGCGTCCTGAAGGGGCGGCCCATCTCTCGCCGCCTGGGTTCCGGATCGTCACCCCACTATCAGGTCCAGGTCGTGGATCAGGATGGCACGAACTATCGCCTGGCCATCAACGTCCGTTCGCAACTGCCGCCTTCTGAGGTGATGTACTACATCAAGCCGTTCTTCGTTCACCCCATCACGGCGGTTGTCGAACAGTTTCCGAGCGGTTTCCAGGAGCTGCCCTCCCGGCCCGAATCCGGCGCGCTCGACTTCATCCGGGGAAACCTGCTCCAGCCCGGATTGATGACGCCGCTCCCCATCGAGATCCCGGGGCCCGACAACGATCTGAACGAAAAACTCGATCAGATCGTGCAGCGCGCCATGTCCGACGAGCAGGCCCTGGTCTATGCGTTCGGTCAGCGCTGGGGACCCGAGAACAAGGCCGACGGTTACTTCGGCTTCAAGCCGGGAAACGGCGTGCATGATATTCACATGAATCAGGGCAATGTCGGACGCTTCACCAAGGATGACGGGCCCTGGCAGGACGGCGGACTGCTGTTCCAGTTCCCGGCCCAGAATCAGTGGACCGCCGTCTTTCTCAAGTTCCAGTCGCAGTCCTGGCATACGGACGATCAGACAGGCCACGCCCTCGCCGAACCCGTGCCCGGCGTCCCGATTAACCCCGATCCCATCCAGCCGGTCCCGACCGAGACCCTTCCCGACGGGCTCGTCCGCATTGTCGCGGCCATGGTGAATTCGAAGGAATCGCCCGAAAAGGAGTGGGTGCTCATCCTGAATACCAGCGACCGTACGGTTCCCCTTGACGGTTGGGCGCTTGCGGATAAGCAGAAAGCCAAAATGCCCCTGAGCGGAGCCCTCGATGCGGGCGCTGTCCTGAAAGTCGATATCCGGCCGCCGGTGGCCCTCTCGAACAAAGGCGGCATCATCAGCCTGCTCAACCGTAACGGCTTGAAGGTCCACGGCGTGTCCTACTCCCGGGAACAGGCAAATCAGCCGGGATGGACCGTCGTCTTCTAGCCGCCGGCGTCATCAACAGGCTCTGCGCGTGAAGCGCCGGCCCGCCCAAATCAAAGGCGCGGGCCGGCCTGAGACCGGGCTCGCTGCCCCAAGCGCCCCAATCATGCTATTATTCGAATATACGAAGTGATGCATGATGCCCTCCGGCAGTTCAAGAGTGAAATCTTCCACGGGCTCGCCCATCCGACGCGGATCGCCATCGTTGAACTCCTGCGCGACGGCGAACTGTCGGCCGGACAACTGATCGAAAAGCTCGGCCTCGGCCAGGCCAACGCCTCGCAGCATCTGGCCGTCCTCCGCGCCAAGCAGATCGTCGTCAGCCGCAAGGCGAGCAACCAGGTCTTCTATTCGATCCGCGATCGTGCCCTGATTGAGGTCCTCGACATCCTGCGCCGCTACTTTGACGCTCAGCTGAGCACCACCGTAAGCCTGTGGAAGCAGGCCGCCAGGGAGGCGCCGAAGTCCCGCGCCGGCTCGCATCGATGACAGCCCCCGGCCAGTCGCCGCAGCCCCGGCTGGAGAGACTGCGCGGGGCGCTCGAACGAGCGTCGCACCTGCTGCCCAGGCAGGGACCGATCGGTGTGTTCGTTCACCACAACACGCTGCACGCCTTTCAGCACCTCCCATTCGAGCAGGCCGTCGTGGAAGCGTCCCGCCTGTTCGGCGCCGAGCCCTACATGAGCGAGGCCGCCTATCGGGCCGAGCTGGCGCGCGGGCGCATCCAGCTCGTGGACATCGACGCCGTGCTCGACAGCGAGCCCGATGCACTCGTGTTCCCGCGGCTCAGCAGGGGCTCGCTGCGCCGGGCGATGATCACTCCCGGCGTTCGGGAATTTGACGCCGCCACCGTCCTTTGGCGCATCGAGCAGGGCGATCTCGCCAGGGACTTCCGGCGCGCGGCGCTGCGAGCGTTGTTTGAGGCATGTTTTGCCCGCGCCGCCGCGCATGAGCCGGAGCCTGCGCAACCCCGTCCGGCGGACGAGATCATCCACCCGTGGCTCATCCGGCTCTGCGCCGTGTTTTTGGATCAGGGCGCCGCATATTGGCCCATGCCGCACCGGGAGCGCGGCTTTTATGAAAGCGTCCGTGCGCTGCTCGGGCAGCGCGGCGGCGTGTTTCCAAAGTACCTTGCCGGCCTGGACGATGAGTTCCGGCGCCAGCAGCGCCTTTCCTTTTCATCCGCCGATGCGGTCCTGGATTGCCTCGCCGTACTGCCCTGTGCCGAGGAGGACTGGCCGGCGGTTCTTCAGGCCGAGTTGCTCGCGCTGCCCGGCTGGGCGGGACTGATGCGGGCGCTCGAAGAAAACCCCGGCCTGGCTCCACATCATGCCGTGCCCTGCTCGTTGATGGATTTCCTGGCCGTCCGCCTGACCATGTCCGGAGTGGCTTCGCGCATGCGCGGGGCGGAGACTGTCCCCGAGGAAAGCCCGCTCAAGACCCAGGAGAGGCGGCGCCTGAGCCGGGCTGCCCGCGTGTATGACGCAGCCCGCGTGGTCAGGCTCTCCGCAAGCGAAGTGACGCGCCTGCCCGGTGACCAGTGGACGGCCTTCGCGAACGAAGTCAAGGCCTTCAACGGCGTGGAGCGCCGGCGGGTCCTGCACCTGGCATACGAGCGCTGGCACGAGCGCGAGATCCTGCGCGGGCTGGCGAGCCATCGCAAGTACCGCTCCGTGACCGCCGGCGCCTCGGAGACCGGCGGCAGGCCGCCCGCCCAGGTGTTCTTCTGCATCGACGAGCGCGAGGAGTCCATGCGCCGCGCTATTGAGGAGGTCGACCCGCTGGTGGAGACCTTCAGTTCGGCCGGCTACTTCGGCGTGGCCGTGGACTACAAGGGAATCGACGACCCGCACAGCGCCGCATTTTGCCCGGTGGTGGTGAAACCGGAGCACTCCGTGCTGGAACAGCCCAGGCCCGGCGACCGCGCCCTGCTCGAGAGCCGCCGCTGGCGCCGGCGGTTTCTCGGACTGGTGATGCGCAACTGGCTGGTCTCCTCCAGGACGTTGTTGCGCGGCTGGCTCTCCACGTCCCTGCTCGGACTGCTGTCGGCGGCGCCCCTGGTCGGCCACCTGCTGGCTCCGCGGCGTTATGCCCTGTTGCGGGAGTGGCTCAACAAGGCGTTTCTGCCCCAGCCCCGCACGGAACTCACCCTGATGAGGAACACCGTGCAGTCCCACGAGGCCGTAACCGGCTTGCTGACCGGTTTTGCTCCCGGCGAGAAAGCCGATCGCGTGGAGAGCGTCTTGCGGCCGGCCGGCTTGGCCGGCGGATTCGCGCGCCTCGTCGTGGTGCTGGGTCACGGATCCACGAGCCTCAACAACCCGCATGAATCCGCGCATGACTGCGGAGCCTGCGGCGGCCGCCGCGGCGGGCCCAACGCCCGTCTTTTTGCCGCCATGGCAAACCGCCCCGAAGTCCGTGTCCTCCTGCGGGAGCGCGGCATCGACATACCGCGCGACACCTGGTTTATCGGCGGCTATCACGATACATGCAGCGATGAAGTGGAACTGTTCGACCTGGACTCCCTGCCGCCCGGCCACCAGGACGATCTGGTCCGCATGCGCTGGTGCCTGGATGAGGCCAGGGCGCGGAATGCCCACGAGCGCGCCCGCAGGTTTGAATCCTGTGCCCCGGATGCGGGACCGCGGGAAGCGCTTCGCCATGTGGAAGAGCGGAGCGAGCACCTGGCGGAGCCGCGGCCGGAGTACGGCCATTGCACCAACGCCGTCTGCGTGATCGGCCGCCGCGGGCTGACGCGCGGGCTGTTTCTTGACCGGCGGGCCTTTCTGGTTTCGTATGACCCTGATCGCGACGCCTCCGGTGAGAGCCTTACGGCGTTGCTGGCTTCGGTGGTCCCGGTGTGCGCCGGCATCAGCCTGGAATACTATTTTTCGTTCGTGGACAACGACCGCTACGGCTGCGGCACCAAGCTCCCCCACAATGTCACCGGCTTATTGGGCGTGATGGACGGACACGCCAGCGATCTCCGCACCGGACTGCCCTGGCAGATGGTCGAGATCCACGAGCCCGTCCGGATTCTTTTCGTGATCGAGACCACGCCCGAGCGCCTGAGCGAAGTGATCGGCGCCAGCCCGTCGTTGAAGCAGCTGGTGGAGCATCGCTGGATTCGTGTCGCCACCCTGGATCCCGCCTCGGGGCGGGTGCATGTCCGGAGAGACGGCGGCTTTGAAGAATTCGCGGAGCGTTTGGAGCGTTTGCCGGTCGCGCTCTCTTCCGACGAATGGTACGCGGGCAAAAGGGGGCACCTCCCCATGGCCTGGATTCAGACCTGGTCCCGGACCATGGCGGGAGGCGAAGACAAGTGAGCCTCTCCCAGGCCGTCCTGGTTTCCGTGGTGCTGGCTCCGGGCGTGGTTTTTATCGCGCTGGCCCTGTCGTGGCTGCTCGGCTGGGTGCCGGGCGAACGCCTGGTCTCCAGGCTCACGGGAGTGACCTTTTCCCTGTGCTCGGTGGGCATGGCCGCGCTGCTTTGGATACTCGGCGACACTGGCTCCACCGCGGTGGTGGCGGCCTTTGGCAACTGGTTCGCCACGCACGATTACCGCTTCCCGCTGGTGCTCCTGGCCGACCGCTTGTCCCTGCCGTTCCTGGCGATGACCGTCGTGCTCTCCGGATTGATCGGCCGGTTCTCCGCCACCTACCTGCACCGCGAGCCCGGCTTTTTCCGGTTCTTTGTTCTGCTGCACCTTTTCGCTTTCGGGTCGCTGCTCGCCTTCGCCGCCGGCTCGTTCGAACTTCTCGCCGCGGGATGGGAGATTGTGGGCATCACGTCGGTATTGCTGATCGGCTTTTTTCACCGCCGCCCGGCCCCGGTGGAGAACGGTCTGCGGGTGTTCGCGGTATACCGCGCCTGCGACATCGGATTGCTGGTCGGTGTTTTCGCCATGCACCATTGGGCCGGAACGGCGGTGTTCAGCAGCGGCCTTCCGCCGCTCGCCGGAAAGCAGGGACTGGCCGTCTGCCTGCTTCTGCTGCTGGCCGCGTCCGGAAAAGCCGCGCAGGTTCCTTTCTCCGGTTGGCTGCCGCGCGCCATGGAAGGCCCGACTCCATCGAGCGCCATCTTCTACGGCGCCATCTCCATTCACGCGGGCGTGTACCTTCTCCTTCGGGTTCAACCCATCCTGGCGCAATCCGCGCTCGCCTCGGCCCTGGTGATTCTGATTGGCGTCGCCACGGCGATTCACGGCCTCATCGCGGGCCGCGCCAGCGCGGACGCTAAAACGTCGCTCGCCTATGCCTCGCTGACGCAGGTTGGCGTGATGTTCGTGGAAATCGGCATCGGCTGGACCTCCCTCGCCGTGATCCACATCCTGGGACACGCTACGGTGCGCACCATGCAGTTTCTACGCGCGCCTTCGATGCTCCACGACGATCACCAGGTGCGCTCCGCCATAGGAGGCGGGACGGCGCCCGCCGGAACGCAACTGGAGGACCTGCTTCCCTTGCGCGCTCGCCTGTGGCTCTATCGCTGGGCGTTCGACCGCGGACATCTCGACACCATCCTTGACCTCTGGGTGGTTCGGCCGCTCCTGGACGTCTCGAGGCTTCTGGCCAGGCTGGACCGGGCGGGGCCGCCGCGGTCCGGCTCAAGCCCGGCCCGGG
>JADZAF010000393.1 GCA_020852755.1 Bryobacterales bacterium | reverse complement strand
TTGGGGTTGTTCTTGCCCAATACCCGGGTGATGGCCGCGGTCAACGTGGTCTTGCCGTGATCGATGTGCCCGATCGTCCCGATATTGACGTGCGGCTTGCTACGGTCGAATTTTTCCTTTGCCATGTTAGAACCTTCTCACCTCGTGACTTTGCCCTGTACCCTGCTGATGATTTCCTCTGCCAGGCTGGCGGGGACCTCTTCGTACCGGCCGAAGTGCATCGTGAAGCTGCCCCGTCCCTGCGTCCGCGACCGCAGCTCGGTCGCGTATCCGAACATTTCCGACAGCGGCACCATCGCCTTCACGATCTGCGAAGTGCCGCGCAATTCCATGCCCTCGATGCGGCCCCGGCGGGAGTTCAGGTCGCCGATGACGTCGCCCATGTACTCTTCGGGCACTACCACCTCGATGCTCATGATGGGCTCGAGCAGCACCGGCTTGGCGCGCCTGGCGGCTTCTTTCAGGGCCAGCGAGCCGGCGATTTTGAAGGCCAGCTCCGAAGAGTCCACTTCGTGATAGCTGCCGTCGTAGAGCGTCACCTTGACGTCCGACATGGGGTAGCCCGCCAGTATGCCGCCCTCCAGCGCTTCCTTCATCCCGGCTTCCGCCGGGCCGATGAATTCCCGGGGGACGGCTCCGCCCACGATCTCGTTGACGAATTCGAAGCCGGAGCCCGAAGGCAGTGGCTCAAGGCGGATCTTCACGTGCCCGTACTGCCCGTGGCCGCCGGTCTGCCGCACGTGGCGTCCCTCGCCCTGCGCGGCGGTCCGGATGGTTTCCCTGTAGGCCACCTGGGGCTTGCCCACGTTGGCGCCCACCCCGAACTCGCGCAGCATGCGGTCCACGATGATCTCCAGGTGCAGTTCACCCATGCCGGAGAGAATCGTCTGCCCGGTATCCGGATCGGTCGAAACCTTGAAGGTGGGATCTTCCTGAGCCAGCTTGCCGATGGCCACCCCCAGCTTCTCCTGGTCGGCCTTGGTTTTGGGCTCCACGGCCAGCTGGATTACCGGGTTGGGGAACACGATGGACTCCAGGACGATGGGGGCCTTGTCGTCGCAGATGGTGTCCCCGGTGGTCACCGTCCTCAAACCCACCGCCGCCGCGATGTCGCCCGCGTAGATCTCCTGGATCTCCTCGCGCTTGTTGGCGTGCATGCGCAGCAGCCGGCCGATGCGTTCCTTGCGGCCCTTGGCCACGTTGTAGACCGATTCGCCCGCGGCCAGCTTCCCGGAATAGATCCGGAAAAAGGCCAGCTGCCCCACGAAGGGGTCGGTCATGATCTTGAAGATCAGCGCGGAGAAGGGCTCACTGTCGGAGGCCTTGCGCTCCAGAACCTGGTTGGGATCGTCGATGGCCACCCCGTCCACCGGCGGAATCTCCATGGGGGAGGGCAGGTAGTCGACCACCGCGTCCAGCAAAGTCTGGACGCCCTTGTTCTTGAAGGACGAACCACAGATCACCGGGAAGATCTTGAGATCCACGGCGGCCTTGCGAATCCCGCTGCGGATCTCTTCCTCGCTGAGCGGCTTGCCCTCCACGAACTTGGCGAAAAGCTGATCGTCGTATTCGGAAACCGCCTCGATCATCTTTTCGCGGTACTGCTCGGCCTGCTCGCGCAGCTCCTCGGGGATCTCGGCGACGTCGAACTCGGCGCCCAGAGTCTCGTCGCGCCACACAATCGCCTTCATGGTGACCAGGTCCACCACGCCCCGGAACTGATCCTCCTGGCCGACCGGGATCTGGATGGGAACCGGGCGGCACTTCAAACGGGTGACGATGGTCTCCACGGCGCGAAAGAAGTCCGCGCCCACGCGATCCATTTTGTTAATGAAGCAGATGCGGGGAACCCGGTACTTGTCGGCCTGGCGCCACACGGTCTCCGACTGGGGCTGGACCCCGGCCACGGCGTCGAACACCGCCACCGCGCCGTCCAGCACCCGCAGGCTGCGCTCCACCTCGGCGGTGAAGTCCACGTGGCCCGGAGTGTCGATGATGTTGATCTGGCAATCCCGCCAGAAGCAGGTCGTGGCGGCCGAGGTGATGGTGATGCCCCTCTCCTGCTCCTGCTCCATCCAGTCCATGATGGCGGTGCCTTCATGGACCTCACCCAGCTTGTGGGTGCGGCCGGTGTAATACAGGATCCGCTCGGTCGTGGTGGTCTTACCGGCATCGATGTGGGCGGCGATGCCGATATTTCTCATCCTCTCGAGCGGTACCGTGCGTGCCATATCCTACCAGCGGTAATGGGCAAAGGCCTTGTTGGCCTCGGCCATGCGATGGACGTCGTCCCTCTTCTTGATGGCGCCGCCCCGCAGGTTGGCGGCGTCGTTCAACTCGTTGGCCAGTTTCTCCGGCATGCTCTTTTCCGGACGCGAACGGGCGTTCAGGATCAACCAGCGGATGGCCAGGCTGGTGCGCCGGTTCTGGGGCACCTCGATGGGCACCTGGTAGTTGGCGCCGCCCACGCGCCGGGTCTTCACTTCCAGCAGGGGCTTGCAGTTTTCGACGGCCTTCTTGAAGACCTTCAGGGGGTCGTCGCCGCTGCGCTCGCGGATCTTCTCCATGGACTGGTAGAAGATTTGCTGCGAAACGGCCTTCTTGCCGTCCCACATCATCGAGTTGATGAATTTCTCCACCAGCGTCGAGTTGTAGACGGGGTCGGCGGGAATTTCACGAACTTCGGCTTGTCTTCTGCGTGGCATGTTTCCTTACGCCTTGGGCCGCTTGGCCCCGTATTTCGACCGGCCCTGCTTGCGGTTGGCCACCCCGGCGGTGTCCAGTGCGCCGCGGATCACGTGGTAGCGCACGCCGGGCAGGTCCTTGACGCGCCCGCCCCGGATCAGCACGATGGAGTGTTCCTGCAGGTTGTGCCCGACCCCGGGAATGTAGGTTGTGACCTCGATCCCGTTGGTCAGGCGCACGCGGGCCACCTTCCGCAGCGCGGAATTGGGCTTCTTGGGTGTGGAAGTGTAAACGCGCGTACAGACGCCCCGTTTCTGCGGGCAGCTCTGCAAGGCCGGGCTGGCAGTCTTCCACAGCGGCGGCCTCCGCCCCTTACGCACGAGTTGGTTGAATGTCGGCACGTACTTTTCCTGTTCCTAGAAATTCCAAAAGTCGGCGACCCGCCGAAACCCCAAAGCCAAACGCTCGAAAAAAATGGCGCTGTTCAGGAAAAAATCGACGGCGCTTGCGAGGATACTCGCTTCGGACAGGCCCATACTCCCCGGCGCCTGGACTTGCTGGCGCCTCTTTAGAGCAGCGGGACCGGCCCCCGGACGGCCCGCGACAGTCGCGGGGGTAACACGGGAGCAGAAAGCTACTCGCGAATCTTTCCTATCATAACAAAAGTCGAACAGGTGTCAAACCGCCGGTTCCGGACGGTTTCAGCAGGCTTTTCCAGGAGGCTGAAAGACTGTCCCGGAGCCCGGCTCGGCCGCTGCCGGCGGCGGCCGCCGGGAGAGTCTACCGAACCCCGCGCCGCTTCTTCCGCGGTCTGTTCCGGACGGCGGGAAGCGACGGGGAAATCACCTGAGTTCGCAGATCCTCTTCCTGCCACAGCCAGTGCCTCTCCACCCTCTTCAGAAGATGCGCCGCCGTCAAGGCGATCAGCACCATGTGCAGTGAACGGTGCTGGAACGTCAGGCGGTAGAAAGCCGTCTGCAGATGCCACTCGAAGGGGAGCCTGGTCGTCATGAAGACCAGCCAGACCGCGGCGGTGTGCAAGACGGCGGCCGTCCATAGGAACAGGACCGGTTTTCTCGCCGCCCGACACAGGACCAGGGCCGCCAGCGAGCCGCCCATGGAGGCAGCCAGCATCCAGCGGTTGGCCCAGGCGTACGCTTTCCACGCGGCCAGGATGGGGGCCAGCCGGTCAGCCCGTTCATAGAACCGCAGAATCCCATTCAGGGTGAAAGCCCCCGACTGGAAATCGCTGGGGTCCAGCCCCCGCAACCGCAGCGTGGCGGGCCACAGGACGGCGAGCAGGGTGAAACCCAGGGCCATGAGTACCAGGTCCCGCCGGCGGGTCCGTGGCGGCACGAGGGCCAGGGCCAGGTAGGCGGCCAGCAGGCACAGTCCGGCCACCAATCCCTCGGCCTTCACCTGGCAGGCCGCCCCGGCCAGGAGGACGCCGGCCGCCAGCCAGGGCCTCGATTCGCACCCGGAACCCCTGTCCTCCTGGGATGGCGCCATCCCCTTGACCCAGCACACCGCCACGGCCGCCACCAGCACGCTGAGCACTCCGTCCTGATAGCCGCAAGAAAAGATTTCGAAGCTGGTCATCTCGGGGTCGGTGTACAACCAGGCCGCCAGCAGCGGCACCAGAACGGCCATCACCAGCCGCCCGGGACGGCCGGAAAAGAAGACCGTCAGGCTGAAAGCGGTGGCGAAATAGGCGGTTGGAAATACCAG
>JADZAF010000392.1 GCA_020852755.1 Bryobacterales bacterium | reverse complement strand
GGCGGAACACCGGTGGGCTCATTGGCCGCGCCGGTATAGCGGATCAATACCAATGAGCCGGCATCGCGCACCGGCGGCGGTTGAAACAGGGCCCGCGTTGCGGACAGACCCCGGGTAAGCACTCCGATGGCCGCCAGGACGAGCGCCCCGGCCGCCACCAGGAAGACCGCCGAGTTCAACGCCTGGCGCAGCGCCTGGCCGCTGATGCGCAGGGATAGCGCATCCACCAGGCTGCCCCAGCAGAAACGGAGAACCTGCAGGTGGTCCCGGGTGGTCAGTTCGCCTCGCTCGTAGAGGATCCACCAGTTCCAAAGCTCCGTGTCCCAGCGCGCCCGCCAGCCGGTCCGGGCGCGCGGCGGCACAATCCAACCGGCCAGCCGGACGATCAGCCGGGCCGCGAGGGACGGGCGTATTCCGTGTGGCTGCGACATGGGCAAGCGCTCCGCTCGGCGGGAGCCGTATTCAGTTTGTCCCAGGGGGGAAGCCGCTGCAAGGGGCTAGAACTTCTCCCAGTGCAGCACGTCCATCAGCGAGCGCTTTTCCTTGACGGGAGCTTCGGCCGGATAGCCCGCCGCCACCAGGCTGATCAGCCGGAACTCCGGCGGAGCCCCCAACAGGCGGCAGATGGCCGGGCCGTACGGCTTCTTGTCGCCCGCCACCCAACAGCCGCCCAGGCCGTGGGCGTGCAGCGCCAGCAGCAGCGCGCAGGTGGCCGCGCTCCCGTCCTCCAGGTAATACTTCGTTTCCCGGCAGAGCACCGCCACGCACAACGCGGCGTCGGCGATGAAGCGCCCGTGGTCGGTGGACTCCCCGATCGCCCGCAGCATCTCCGGCTGCGTGACGGCCACGAACTCCCACGGCTGGATGTTGATGGCGGAGGGCGCCAGGCGGGCGCAATCGATGACGTCCTCGATCACCTGGCGGGAAACCGGCTGGCGGGTGAAAGCGCGAATGCTGCGGCGGGTTTTCAGCGTTTCAATGGCGTCCATGGTTCTGTTGTTGGAACTACAGTGTAACAGGGCGGATCACAGCGCGCCGGCGTGGAACGCGGTCTTGATCGCGTAGATGACCTCGAACCGCAGGAAGTAAGCCCGGCCCTTGTCCCGGTAGAAGTCGCCCGGCGGCATCACTTCGTAGAGTACGTGGCCTTTCCAGTGCGTGCCGGCGGCCAGGTCCACGCGGGCCTGAAACATCTCGCCCCGCCTCGTGCCCGTGCCGAACGGCGCCCTCTGCGCGAAGGGGTGGAACGCCCCCATGTGGTAGTAAGTGAAGCGGAACCCCAGGGGTTTGCGGGGGGCGAAACCCGCTTCGGCCTGCCACATCGACGTGTTGGTCCAGTAACCCACCCCGACTTCCGGAAACTGGCTGTAGATATAAAGCTCGCTCCACTTCGGCCAGCGGCCGAAGATGGGATCCCAGCCCTCGATCTTGTCCTTGGTCGTCAGATCGTCGCCGGAAAAACCCCAGTAGCCGCCCAAGGCGTACGGTTTCCAGGCATGGTCGAAGGTGCGCTTGAGATACCCGTACCCGGCCCAGGAAGCAATCGGAATGCCCGGGTGCTGGGCGCCCCATTGGGCGGCCCACTCGGTGGTTGCGCTCCAGGGCTTGGAGATCCGTTGCACCACCCGGCCGCCCAGCGTGCTGACGTGGCGGTCCGGCTGAAACTGCGGGTGGCTGCGCGGCCGGTAGTCGTTCACTTCCTTCTTGTAGAAGTAATAGGTCTCGATCGAGGTCCGGCTCAGGTTGTTGTCGGTGTAATAGAAACCGACCGCCTGCTCGTCCCACTCGGGCAGGATCTTGCGCTGGTCGTGAAAGCGCGGCAGGAACCGGTCGCGCTTGGGATTCAGGATTCCGAGTAACTCCAGCTTCGACTTACGGAAGGAGTAGGCCAGGTTGGCGGCGTTGAAATAAATGGAGCGGGAGCCGTCGCCGGGATTTCCCTCCAGCATCAGGAAGCCTTCCCCGCGGATCAGGTCCTGGCGGCCGATGCGCAGCGAGAGACCCTTGACGAACAGCTTCTTGAAATCCAGGTAGGCATTGTCGAAGACTACTTCATCGAACTTGTTCACCTTGCCGAACTTCTGGTTGGTCTCCTGGTTCAGTCCGACGAACAGGTCGATGGTGCGGGATAAGGGCGCCCTGGCCCAAACCCGGGTACGGTAGCGGACCTGCTCGCGCTCGTCGTCGGCGCCGTGGCTGAAGTCGAACAGGTTGTTCCAGTTCTCGTTGCGCACACGCTGTTCAAAGCCTAACTCGATGTGACGGATATCGGGTTCGGGATCCGCGGCGCTCGCGCCGGCGCCGAGCAGGAGGAAAGCGGGACAAGCGCGCCAGAGGCGCTTTCCCACCGTGCAGCCCATCGGGACTCCGTTTCTCCGGCCGGCGTCCGGCCTGGCCGCCGGTTCGGGGTACTAAACGTTAAGTGGATGATTTTATCTGGTTTTTTCAGGGAACTCCACGCCAAATTGAGGGAAATTCGCAAGGCAGGGCAGTCTGAGATATACCCCACGCTCAGGTGGTAGCCGCTAGTTGTACCAGACGTACCAGCGAAATTCACGAACCCGCGTGTGGAGGCGCCCGTTTCCCAGCCTGCCGTAGCGGTGGGCGGTAGAGCGGGTCTTCCAGCCGCCGGGCTGATCTTCAAATCGGCACCCCGGTACTAGATCTGCTATTGCATAGTGCCGCCCCGCTCTGCTAGGATCGATTCACCGATTCAGAGGGTCATCAGAGGGGAGGTCCGGCGACGCCATGGCCGGTCGTGCATCTGCCGCCCGCAATCCGGCGGGCATCATCCTGCGGTATCTTCCCCTATCCCGGAGGTTTGCATGCCTATCCTGAACCGTCGTGGTTTTTTCTCCGCGGGATGGCTCGGCGCCCTCGCCGCTCTTCCCGGAGGCAGCCGCCTGGCCGCGGCCGCCGCTTTGAAAGCATCCGAGGAGTCCCGCAAGGTCTACACCGGCATCGGGCTGCGCGTCATCATCAACGCCTCGGGGACCTACACCCACCTGGGCGGCTCGCTGATGCCGCCCGAGGTGCTGCAGGCCATGGACGATGCCGCCCGCCATTACGTCCCCATGCGCGATCTCACCAGGGCCGTGGGCGAGCGCATCGCTCAACTCACCGGCAACGAGGCCGCGCTGGTAACCACCGGCGCGGCCGGCGCCATCTTCGTCGGAACCTGCGCCTGCATCGCGGGCGACGACCCCGACAAGATGAAGCGCCTCCCCTTCACCGGCGGCATGAAGAACGAGATCGTAGTCCAGAAACTGCACAACGCCGGATGGACGCGCCAGTGCGAAGCCGCCGGCGGCCGCCTGGTCGAGGTCGAATACAAGGAACAGCTGGAGCGCGCCATCAACGGCCGGACCGCCATGATCTACTTCCTGGTGGCGGACAAGCATTTCGGCCGCTTCCGCGATCAGCCCGACGCGCCCGGCGGCAGGATCTCGCTGGAGGAGCTCGCCGCCGTCGCCAGGCCCCTCCACGTCCCCATCCTGGTAGACGCCGCGGCGGAGCTGCCGCCCCTCGAGAGCCTCCGCCACTACACCCGGGCCGGCGCCGACCTGGTGGCATTCAGCGGAGGCAAGGGGCTGCGCGGGCCGCAGAACGCCGGCCTGCTTCTCGGCCGCAAGGACCTGGTGAACATGGCCGCCCTGTACCAGAGCCCCTACAGCGGCATCGGGCGCGACCTCAAGGTGGCCAAGGAGACCATGATCGGCATGCTCGCCGCCGTGGAGCGCTACCTCAAAGTGGATCACGCCGGGGAGTGGAATTACTGGAAGTCCCAGGTGGATTACATCAAGAGCGTGGTGGACCGCGTGCCGGGCGTCGAGAGCGGCTACGTGCCGCGCGAGATCACCAACCACGTTCCGCGCCTCTGGGTGAAGTGGGACGAGAAGGCCTTTAATTTCTCACGGGAGGAGTGTTTCAAGGCCTTGCAGGAAGGCGATCCCAGCATTGTCGCCCTGCGCACGCCCCTGGGCGTCACCATCGTTACCTGGATGATGGTCCCCGGCGAGGAGAAGATCGTGGCGCAGCGGCTCAAGGAAGTGCTGGAGCGCGCCCGCAAGACCGCCCACCTGCGCCCGCGGCGCAGCGAAGCGGAACTCGCCCTCGGCTTCGGCATGGACAATCCCATCGACGAATGGGATCCGGAGACCGACGGACTGATCGGTCATTACCGCCGCCCGGCCTGATCCGGGCGGGGGACAGCGGCGCGAGGCCTGGGACGCCGGCGCCGTCTTTCTGAGGGTTTCAGGCGCGGCGGCAACGCCGCGCTCGATTGCATAAGAAGGGGGAAAAGAGGATTTGCGTATGAAACGCGAAATGTCTCGCATCACTGGGGCTTTGCTCGTGGCGCTGGCTTCTCTGACGGCTCAGACCCTGGACACCGGCATCCTGGGCACGGTCAACGACCCGGCCGGGGCCCGCGTGGCGGGCGCCGCCGTCACCATCAGCAATCCGGCCACCGGGCTCAGCCGCAGCACCAAGACCAGCGCGGACGGCACCTACGAGGTCCGCTACCTGGTGCCCGGCACCTACAACGTGGAAGTGCAGGCGCCCGGCTTCCGGGCCGAGCGGCGGACCGGCATCACCATCCAGATCAACCAGCAGGCCCGCATGGATTTCAACCTGCAAATCGGCGAGGTGCAGCAGGCTGTGGAAGTAACCGCTGCCTCGCCGCTGCTGCAGACCGAGAACGCCACCCTGGGCGAGGTCGTGGCCCGCGAGCGCATCGTCAACCTGCCGCTGAACGGCCGCAGCTTCACCCAGCTGGCCGCCCTGACACCCGGCGTGCGCGCGGTCGACCCTTCGCAGTTCACCGCCAGCACCGACGGCTCCCGCATCATCGCCAACGGAGCCCGCGACATCTGGCTGCAGGTCAACCTGGACGGCATCACCATGGTGAACAACCGCAGCAACTACGTCACCATGTACCCCGCCATCGACGCCCTGCAGGAGTTCAAGGTGCAGAGCGGCAACTACTCGGCCGAATACGGCGGAAACGCCGGGGCCAACGTGAACCTGCAGTTGCGCTCCGGCACCAACCAGTTCCATGGCAGCGTGTACGAGTTCCTGCGCAACGACAAGCTGGACGCTCGCGGCTACTTCCGGCCGGAGCCCTTCCCCAAGGATGTGCTGAAGCGCAACCAGTTCGGCGGCGTTCTGGCCGGACCGGTGCGCAAGGACAAGACCTTTTTCATGGTGGGCTATGAAGGCGTGCGCTCGGTACGCGAAAGCGCCGCCACCAGCATCGTCCTGACCCCGGCCCAGCGCGCGGGCGACTTCTCCGCGGTTTCCGGAGCCATCACCGATCCGCTGGGCGGCGCGCCCTTCCCCGGCAACATCATCCCGGAGGCGCGCCTCAACACGGTCTCGCGCAACCTGATCAACACCTACATGCCGCAGCCCAACACCTCCGGCACGGTGAACTACTCGGGGGTTACCCTCGGGCGGCTGACCACCGACCAGGGCCTGGTCCGGCTGGATCAGTATTTCAGCGAGAAGGACCAGGTCTTCTTCCACTACATCCGCTCGCGGCGCGACTTCCCCAGCTACGACCTGAATCCCAACTTCTACTACATGGGGACCTTCCCCAACGACAGCCTCTCGGCCCAGTACATCCGCACCTTCAGCCCTTCGCTGGTCAACGAAGTGCGCTTCGGCTGGCACCGCGCCGACGTGGCCAAGCTGCCGCCCCGCGCCAACACCGACTTCACCATCGAGTCGCTGGGCATCCAGGGGTTGAGGGTAGGCGGTCCGGACGGGCGCCCGCTGCGCGCCGATGAGCAGGGTTTCCCGGTCATGAACATCGACGGCTTCATGGGCATGGGAGACGGCGGAGCGTCCTCCAACCTGGACAACAGCCGCACCTATCAACTGGTCGACAACGTGAGCTGGCTGCGGGGCAAGCACGCCTTGAAGTTCGGGTTCGACATGCGCCGCCTGATGGATGACGCCACCACCAACAACTGGCCGTTCGGTTCGCTCTCGTTCACCCGCGACATCAGCGGCAACTCGGCCTCGGCCTTCATGCTGGGCTACCCGCGCACCACGCTGTCGCCGGAAGGCGTGCCCATCTCCGCCATCCGCCAGTGGCGCTGGGCCTTCTACGTGCAGGACGATTGGAAAGCCACCAGCAACCTGACCCTGAACGTGGGGCTGCGCTACGACCTCTACGGCCAGCCCAAGGAGATCAACGGGATCACCCGCACGCTGCGCTTCGACCTGGATCCCAGCGGGCCGGTGCTGTGGCCCGAGCCCGGCCAGCAGGTGGACGTCTACGAGAACGAGTACCGCTACCTGGGGCCGCGCTTCGGCTTCGCCTACCGCCTGCCCCGCCAGATGGTGGTGCGCGGAGGGTACGGCATCTTCTACAGCGCCGCGCAGTTCGACAACTGGAACATTCTGCAGCTCAATCCTCCGGCGGGCGGAAGCCTCACGGTCATCAACCCGTCCCTGAACCCGGTGGCCAGCATTCAGAACCCGGTGCCGCGTGAACTCTATCCCGCCAACCCGATCTTCAACGTCGTCAGCATCCCGATCGACCGCAAGCGGCACAACGCCTACATGCAGAACTGGAACCTGCAGGTCTCTCGCGAGATCGGCTCCAACGACGTGCTGGAAGTCGGCTGGGTGGGCAGCAAGGGAACCCACGTGGACACCAGCCTGCAGAACTTCAACCAGGCGCAGTTCGGCGACGGCCCCGTCCAGTCGCGCCGGCCCTTCCCCATGTACGCCCGCATCCGCATGATCGCGCCCGACACCAACACGCTCTATCACTCGCTGCAATCGCGCTACGAGCACCGCTTTTCGAGCGGCCTGAGTCTCACCTTCGCCTACACCTGGTCGCACCTGATCGATGACGCGGCCCAGACCATCAACCGCGGCGGCTGCGGCTGCCAGGATCCGCGCAACCGCGGCCGGGCCGAGCGCGCCAGCAGTATTCAGGACCAGCGCCACCGCGTTGTCCTGGGCTACGTCTGGGACCTGCCCTTCGCCAAAAGCCTGCGCGGCGCCCCGGGCGTGGCGCTGGACGGCTGGACGTTCAGCGGCATCATGACCCTGGCCAGCGGCTTCCCCTTCAACGTGCAGCAGAGCGGAGACAGCATGAACATCGACGCCCTGTGGCCGCGTCCGAACCTGCTGTCGGATCAGCGCGTGGAGCTGGACACCCGCACGCCCGACCTGTGGTTCAACACCAATGCCTTCACCCGCGCGGTCACCTCTTACGGCACCTCGCCGCGCAACCCCGTGGTGGGCCCCGGCACCAAGACCTGGGACCTCTCCATCGGAAAGAACTTCCGGCTGCCCTACCGCGAGGGACACCAGTTGCAGTTCCGCACCGAGCTGTTCAACGCCTTCAACACGCCCCAGTTCGGAAATCCCGGCGGAACCCTCGGCACCGGCACCTTCGGCCGCATCACCAGCACGGCGCTGGACAACCGCCAGATCCAGTTCGCCCTGAAGTATATGTTCTGAGCGGCAAGACAGAACCTGCCCCACAGCCCGGGTTGTGGGGCAGGCTTCTTAACCTGCGGGACGATTCGCAGCCGCCCGCCTGATCGCTCGCTGAAAGACCTGTCGCAGCCGGCGGGCCGCCACCGTCGATTCTCCCGGCTGCAGGTTGAAGGGATTCACGCTGAACCCCGCCCCGTCGCCCCGCGTCTGCACGGCGATCCCGTCGATGACCGTCACGGGATCATCGGGCACCGGTTTGTGCCCCAACTGCGCGCAATCGAAGCCCAGCTCCCGGGGGTCCCACCTCACATACAGCGTGGGATACATATTCGCCACCTCCGGCGTGCGAATCTCGGCCCGAATGCCCGGGAACGGCGCCAGCGCCCTGCGGATCTCCTCCACGCGCCTCTGCCACTCGCGCCTCTCGGCCGCCTCGTCGATCCGGTAGAACCGCTCCACCGCCGCGACCATCCCGGCGATCTCCTCCTTGCCGACCTTGAAGCCCCGGCCCACCGTGAACACGTTGGGGCACATATTCATCGCCGCCGCTTTCACCAGGTCCTTGCGGCCCAGCAGAAGCCCCGTGCACTGCGGCCCCCGCAGGCCCTTCCCGCCGCTCACCGCCACCAGGTCGTACCGTTTCAAGTACTCGGCCATGCGTCCCCGGGGAGGAAAATCGGCGGCTGCGTCCAGCATGGACGGGATCCCGTGTTGCTTCGCGATGGCCGCCCAATCCTCGCGCGAGATCGTCGAGAACGGCGCGCAGTAATTCACGAAATGCAGCAGCAGCGTGCGCGGCCCGATGCTTTTCTCCAGGTCTTCGCGTGTCTCCACCTCCACCAGCCTGGCGCCCGGAAGCAGCAGGCTGCGCAGGTAGCCGCGCGAGCCGCCCGCTTTGCTCTGATCGTTGTGCGAGCGCTGGATCAGGATCTCGTTCCGCAGGCCCGCGGTGTCGGGCAGGCGCCGTATGACGGCCCGGTCCGTCCCGCTGATGCAGCCCGCCGCCCCGACGGTCATGGCCGCGCAGGCCCCCGCCGTGACCAGGGCCGCTTCCGCTCCCGTCAGCGCGGCGATCCGTTCCCCGGCCCGTTCGAGCAATTCCGTCAGGCTCACGAACGACCGCGAAGCCTCGTCCATCGCCTGGCGAACCTCTGGAGCTATCAGCGAGCCGCTCACGATCGTGCGCGTCCCCACGCCGTTGATAAACGGCTTCAGTCCCAGCCGGTCATAGACACCACCCGGCCGCACGGACGGCGCCGGCATGGCTGCCGCCAGCGGTGCGAGCCCCCAGTGGCCGAGAAACCTCCGGCGGTTGAAAAACGAGCGGAACCACTCCATCCCCTCCACCCCCCTGCGACGGCTGATCGCGGCGACGCATCAGTATCTCACATTCTTCCCACACACCCGCACCTGCTATCATTCCGGTGCTATGCCGCTCTCTGCTCGCAACCAGTTGTCCGGGACGGTCAGGGAAGTTCACCTCGGCAACATCATGGCCCGCGTTGTGGTTCAGGTCGGGGAGAACCGGATCGAAAGCGTCATCACAAGGCGCAGCGCCGAGGACCTCGCGTTGAAGGAAGGCGACGCCGTCACGGTCGTCATCAAATCCACCTCCGTGATGGTGCACAAGGACTGAGCCATGTCCTGTCCGCTGGAGACGCCTCCGGCAATCAGGATGCGGCCGATCGGGCACATTCGCCGGTGATCCTTTCCGAACGGCCCTCCACGCCCCCGCGCTGCAACCCGCGGAGGCCGGGAATAGAATAGCGTCAGTATGCTGAGCCTCCTGCTCCTCGTCCTCGCGGTTGCGCAGGCCATCACCTTCGAACGGGTCGAAATCGACGCCAACCCTCCCAGGGACCCCTGGATCAAAGTGGTCGCCGATCTCGACGGCGACCGCGCCCCGGACATCGCGATCGGCGGAGCGCGCGGTCCCCTGGTCTGGTACCGGGCGCCCTCCTGGTCGAAGTCGGTGATCGCGGAGGGCGGCTACGATTCGGTGGACGGCGAAGCCTGCGACCTTGACCGCGACGGCGATCTCGATCTGGTCATCGGCGGCGTGCTCTGGTACGAGAACACCGGCCGCCCGGGCGCCTGGCCGGCGCACCGCATCGCGCGGCACCGCACGCATGACGTCGAAGTGGGTGACCTCGACCGCGACGGCCGGATCGATGTTGTGGTGCGCGGCCAGTCCGGCTTCGGGGCCAAGGAGGGCCATCGCATCCTGATGTACCGCCAGCTTGCCCCCGGCCGCTGGGAGAGCCGCGAGCTGCGCTGCCCCGAGGGCGAGGGCCTCAAGCTCGCCGACGTGGACGGCGACCGCGACCTGGACATCGTCATCGCCGCGCGCTGGTACGAAAACCCCGCCTGGACCGAGCGCGTCTACTCGACCGCCTGGACCTACGGCGACGCCACCGTGGACGCCGGCGACGTCAACGGCGACGGCCGTCTCGACATCGTGCTCGCCCCCGCGGAATACAAAGGCGGCGTCTATCGCATCGCCTGGTTTGAGGGCCCGCGCAAGCCGGCCTCCGCCGCCTGGACCGGGCACACCATCGAGCCGCGAATCGAAACCGTGGTCCACTCGCTCCGCCTCGCCGATCTCAACGGCGACCGCAGCCCGGACCTCGTCGCCGCCCGCATGCATCAGGGCGCCCCGCCCCAGGAGGTCAGCGTCTACTGGAACCAGGGCCGCGGGCTTTCCTGGAGCAGGCAGGTCCTTTCCACCCGCGGCTCGCACGGGCTCGTGGTGGCCGATCTGGACGGCAATGGTGTGCCGGACGTCGTGGGAGCCAATCACGGCGGCCCCTACCAGCCGGTCGAACTGTGGAGGGGACTGCGCCGCTCGGGCCGTTGAGCCGGCGTGCTATAACGGTTCATGATCCCCGCCGAAAACGCCGTACTCAGCCTGGATGTCGGAACCTCTTCGGTGCGCACCCTGTTGTTTGACGGGCGCGCGCGCCAGGTGGAAGGCTTCGGCACCCAGATCCCCTACCGGGTGGAAACCACCCCGGACGGAGGCGTCGAGGTGGACGCCGTCGAGCTGGCCCGCCTTTCGATCGAGAGCCTCACCGAAGTCCACCGCCAGATGAAGAGCGCCGGCATCCGCCCGGCCGCGGTGGCCTGCTGCACTTTCTGGCACAACGTGCTGGGCGTCCGTCCGGACGGCACTCCCTCCACACCCATCATCCATCTCTTCGATACCCGCAGCGCCGGCGCGGCGCGCGAACTCGGCCGGCGCATCGACGCCCGGGCCCAGCACTCCCGCACCGGCTGCGTGCTGCATCCCAGCTACCTGCCCGCCAAGCTGTTGTGGCTCTCGCAAACGCACCCGGAGGCCTTCCGCGCCGCCAACCGCTGGATGTCGTTCGGCGAGTTTCTCTACTACCGGATCTTCGGCTGCTGGGTGGGTTCGAGTTCCATGGCCTCCGGCACCGGCCTCTGGAACCAGAACGCCAACGATTACGACGGCGGTATCCTGAGCGTTCTGCCGGTCACCCGCGACCAGCTTGCCCCGGTGGCCGGCATGGACCAGCCGCTCTGCGACCCTCTGCCCGAATACCGCGCGCTGTGGCCCGAATTCTCCGGCATCCCCTGGTTTCCGGCCCTGGGCGACGGCGCCTGCAACAACATCGGCAGCGGCTGCATCACGCCGGACCGCTTCGCCCTGATGGTGGGGACCAGCGGGGCCATGCGCGGGGTCAGCGAGGCCGAACACATGGAGATCCCCGAGGGCCTGTGGTGCTACCGCGTGGATCGCCGCCGCTTCGTGCTGGGCGGGGCGCTCTCCAACGGGGGCGAGGTGTACGCCTGGATGAAGCGCACCCTGGCCCTGCCGCCCGAACCGGAGATCGAGGAGCAGCTCGCCGCGCTGCCGCCCGGCCAGCACGGCCTCACCATCCTGCCCCTGTTCGCCGGCGAGCGCTCCACCAAATGGCGCGGCGAAGCGCGCGCCGCCGTCGCCGGCATGAGCCTGCATACCCGGCCCATCGATATCCTGCGGGCTTCGCTGGAATCCGTGGCCCTGCGCTTCCGCAACATCTACGACATCATGGTCGAGCGCCTGGGCGCGCCGCGCGAGGTGGTGGCCACCGGCGGCGCCCTGCTGCGCTCCGAAGCCTGGACCCGCATGATGGCCGACGCCCTGGGCCGCCCCCTGGTCGCCTGCCTGGAAAAGGAAGCGTCCAGCCGCGGCGCGGCCCTGCTGGCCCTGGAGCGCACCGGCGCCATCGGCCACATCAGCGAGCTGCCCGCCGAAACCGGCCCGGTCTTCGAGCCGGTGGAAGCGCACCGCGAGATCTACGAGGACCTGCTGCGCCGCCAGCGGCGCCTCTACACCAAACTTTTCGAGGAGTCCTGATTCATCGTGCCGTGGAACGCCAACGAACTTGCCTGCGGAGTCAAGCTGCTGCTCATGGACGTGGACGGCGTCCTGACTGACGGGAGGATCTTCTGGGTGCCCGGCCCAGCGGGCGAGATGGTGGAGACCAAGGGCTTCGATTCCCAGGACGGCATCGCCCTGCACTGGCTGCACTGGGCCGGGATCAAGTCCGGCGTGATCAGCGGGCGCAATTCGCCCGCCACCGTCGAGCGCGCCGCTCAGTGCAAGATGGCCTACGTCTACCAGGGCCACATCGAGAAGATCCCCATCCTCGAGGAGATCATGCGGGACGCCGGCGTGGACAAGAGCGAAGTGGCTTATATCGGCGACGACCTCACCGACCTGGTGGTGATGCACCGCGTCGGCTTCGCCATCGCTACCGGCAACGCCCGGCCGGAAGTCCAGCGCGAGGCCCACTACGTGACCCGCAGCGAGGGCGGCCACGGCGCCGTGCGCGAAGCCATTGAGTTCATCCTCAAAGCCAAGGGGCTCTGGGAGGATATCCTGCGCAAGTACGAAGTCCCTCTTGAAGCCGGGCGGGAGGCCGGCGGACGGTGAGGGGAATTCCCTCCGGACTGTGCCGGCCGGGGCCAGTTCAAGACCGGCGGCTAGCTGGCAGGCGAGCCCGATTTGTTTCGCCGGCGGGCGCTCACTCCGTAGCCGGACCCAGGCTGAAGGCGATCTGCTTCACCTGGTCCTCGGAAATAGCCGGCAGAAAGAGAACCCGGCAACTGCAGGTGCCGCCTTTCCCCGGCACGCTGATGCTGTAGGCGCTGGGATCGTCGGCGTGGCGCGATGTCTTGTCCTTGCAGAGAATCCGCCTGGCGCTGTTTTCGATCAGCTTCTCCCCGCGCGAGCCGAACAGCTTCCGCAGCGATTCCGGCAGCGGCTTGAACTCCTGTCCGGGCTGGCTGGTGACCACGGCGATGGCCGTTGTCGCGTCGCGAAAAACGGCTGCCCCGGCACTTCCTTCCAAAATGGTCCATTCGGGGGGAACCGCGATCTGGCAGGCCCGCTTGCCGTCCTGTACCACCTTCCAGCCGTCCGGCACGGTCTGGCCGGCGGCCGCGAGGCCGGCCAGGAGAAACAGAGCGCCAATCCTGTTTCCCATGGCTGGAGTCTAACTCCGGCCGTTACCGAAAACAAGCCTCTCTCCGGCCTTGCCCAGGCCTACGGCTCCCTTGGGGGCAGGGCTTCCATCCCGTAGCGGCGCGCCTCGGCCTCCATCAGGCGGGTCATCTCCCGTTTGGCTGCCTCCGCCAGGCGCGAGGGCGTGTAGCGGCCGATCAGCCGCGCCGCCTCCCGCGCGGCCCTTTGCCCCAGCGTGCTCGCGCCTTCCTTCTGCCAGCGCGCCCGGTTGGCCCGGTCGATCACCGCTCCCGGCAGCCAGATCTCCTCGCGCAAGTGCCTTCGGGTGTGCTCCGCAATCAGGAGGTGCCGCTCCCGCAGCAGTTCTTCGAAAATCGGAACCGCGGGGAAGTCCTCGCGCGGCTGGATGCCCGCCAGCAACCGGTAGGCCATGCCGCAGATCTCGTTGTCCACCACCAGCTTCTCCAGGCTCTGGCAGCTCTCGAAATCCAGCATGCCCGGACCGGAGATGCTGTTGATCCCGGAAAGAGCCGCCAGCGCGGCCCCCATGCCCGTTTCCAGCCCGGCCTGCGCGTCCAGCTGCTTGGCGTCGCTGAGCGCGATATAGCCCTGCG
>JADZAF010000391.1 GCA_020852755.1 Bryobacterales bacterium | reverse complement strand
GAACTGTCGGTGGAGATCGGCCTGGGCATCAAGAAGCGGGCTCCGGCTCCGTTCACCTTCGTGGCCGGTTACACGAACGGCTACATCTACTACACGCCGACCGTGGAGCAGCGCAACAACAAGGGGTACGCCCAGGAGGACTGCGACACACTGGTGGCCCCGGAATGGCAGCGCCTGTTCGAAGACAAAGCGGCGGGGGTGCTGGAGAAGCTCTCGGCGCCGTAGTTGCGGGTCAGGTGTAGAGAACGGGTTCCAGAGCCTGGCCGCGGGATGCGCAGCGTTCGGCCGCTTCGAGGATCCGGAGGGCGTCGGCGGCGTCGTCCAGGGTCGAGAGCGGCGGCTCGCCGGACCGGATCGAGCGTTCCACGAAGTGCCGGATCTCGCAGATGAATCCCTCTTCGTAGCAGGGCAGGCCCCAGGCGGGACCTCCCCCGTCTTCAAACTGCGCCTCGTTCCAGGAGTAGCTCACCCCGCCCTTCACGCCCAGGATCTTGTAGACCACGGCCCAGGGGTCGGCGGTGGGGTCTCCGGCGGCGAAACTGCACCACAGGTTGGCGATCGCGCCGCCGGGCATTTCGCAGACGATCATGGCCTGGTCCTCGCAGGCCAGTTCCCGGTAGTGGACCCGCGAGGTGATAGCCATGAGCCGGAGCGGGCGTCCCAGCAGGTAGAGCAGGGAATAGGCGTGATGGATGCAGACTTCCCGCAGCACGCCTCCGTAAACGGCCGCGATCTCCTCGGGGTGGAAGATGTTGTAGAGGATCCACAGGCTGGCGACCGGGCCCAGCTTGCCCGATTCGACCAGGCGCCGCGCGCGCCGCAGGGAAGGCGCGTAAATGTAGTTGTGAGCCGGCATGCAGACGCGGCCGGCTTTGCGGGCGGCTTCTTTGAGCAGCACCAGTTCCCCGGCGGTCTCGGCGACGGGCTTTTCCACGAGCACATGCTTGCCCGCATCGAGGGCGGCGAGCGCCGAGGCGCAGTGATCCCTGGCCGGGCTCAGCACGTGGACGGCGTCCACGCGAGGATCGGCCAGAAGCTCTTCGAGGCTTTCGAAGGGCCGCCCCCCGAACTTCGCCGTGACGGCTAGGGACCGGGCTCTGTCCGGATCGTAGGCGCCGATCAGCCTGGCTCCGGGGTTCGCCGAGACGCCGCGGCCGTGCATCTCCGCCACGATGCCCGCTCCGATGAACGCTACTCCCACCCGGCTCATGCTGCCGCACCCTGGATTCGGTAGAAGCGGCCGGCATTGCCGCCGAAGACGGCCGCTTCACGGCCTTCGTCCATCCGGGGAGCGAGGATGCCTTGCAGGGCGGCGAGCACCTGGCCGTAATCACCGGCCAGGCGGCATACGGGCCAATCGCTGCCGAACATCACCCGCTCCCACCCGAACTGTTCCACTACGTGCTCGATGTAGGGGCGCAGATCCTCGGCAGTCCAGTTCCGGTGGTCCGCCTCGGTAATCATGCCGGAGAGCTTGCAGCAGACGTTCGGGTGGCGGGCCATTTCCGCAACCAGCGTCTTCCACGGCTCCATGATTCCCGCCCGGATCTCCGGCTTGGAGATGTGATCGATTACCGCGCGCAGTCCGGGCGCCAGCTCCAGCGCCCTGAGCACGTGCGGCAGGTGGCGGGTGTAGGTCAGAAAGTCGAACGGGAAGCCGGCGTCCGCCACCAGGCGGAGCGATTCGATCACTGCGGGGCGCAGGATCCAGGCGTCGTCGTCGAGGTCCTGCAGCATGGGGCGCAGTCCGATGAACCGGGGGTTCCGGCGGTAGCGTTCAAACTGAGCCGCGAAGCTCGCGTCTTCCATGTCGAGCCAGCCGACGACGCCGGCGATGAAATCGCACGAAGCGGCCAGATCCAGCAGGAAATCGGTCTCGGCGGTGGTCTGGGCCGCCTGCACGACCACGGTTCTGCCGATGCCGCAGCGGGAAAGGATGGGGCGCAGGTCCTCCGGCAGGTAGTCCCTGCATAGAACGGGGACCTCCGGGCTCATCCAGTGGTAGTCGCCGCGGCTGGTTTTCCAGAAATGCTGATGGCTGTCGATTCTCATGACCGGACCCGCCCGGCCGGCCGCGGGGCGGCGGGCTTCGCGATAGACTCAGGCATGGCGTTTCCCCGACTTTCGGACCCGCTGGTCTCCGAGACAAGTATCCTACGGGAAACGCGGGCAACGCCGCCACAGCCGGGCTGCGGCCGTGCCGCGCCAGGGGAGGCATCATGAACCGCCGGACATTTATCAGCGGAGCGGCCGCGGTCGGCGCCGCCGGGGCTGCCTCGTCCCCACAAGGCGATCGCCTGCGCCTGGAAAACGAGCACTTCGCGCTGGCCTTCGACCCGGAGACCGGCGCCATCACCTCGCTGCAGGTGAAACGGAACCGCGCGGAACTGATCGGCGAGCAGCGGCTGGCCGCGAACTTCCGGATCTGCCTGCCGCTGCCCGATTACCTGTGCAATTACATCGAAGGGACCCGGCAGCGGCCGGTCTCGATCCGGCCGGAGGGCAACGCGGTCACGATCCGTTTCGAGCAGATGGCTTCCGCCCGGGGCAAGTTCCCCCTGGATCTCTCCTGTACGATCGCGCTGGACGGTGATGCGATCCGCTTTCGGGCCAATCTCCGGAACCGGTCGCCCTACCCGGTGTCGGAATTCTGGTTCCCGCGAATCGGCGGCTGGACGGGCTTTGGCAGGCGCGACGCACTGCTGGCCAGCCCCGCCTACCGCAGATCCTGCCGCCACGACCGGCCCATCTTCCGGCGCTTCCCGGGGACGCGCGGCTTCGGATCGGAAGCCGCCGAGATGACCGAGGATTACCCCGGGCTCACCATGCCCTGGTGG
>JADZAF010000390.1 GCA_020852755.1 Bryobacterales bacterium | reverse complement strand
CGTGGGGACAACACGTGCTTCCGCTGTGCAAGCGGCCGGAAGTGCGGTTCATCCCCACGCGCGTGGGGACAACATAGGTGTGGAAGAGAGAGATGATCCATACTTCGGTTCATCCCCACGCGCGTGGGGACAACGCTATCGGCACCCCTGCCGTGTGCAGGTCAGCCGGTTCATCCCCACGCGCGTGGGGACAACACAGGTTTTTACAGGACTTCTCGCGTTTTCAACAGGGTTAGCCCCTCGTGATCGACCAAGTACCGCGACGTGGCGCCCCAGAAGCGCATCTGGTAGCCCTGCTCGCAATCCGCCTGGTGAATGAGGATGCCGGCACCCCCCTTCATACCGGAACAGATCCTGCCCCAGAGTCTTTCCCGCACCATCGCCGACAGCCGGCCCACGAAGACTCCCGCTTTCACCTCAATCATCCAGCGCGAGAGTTCTCCGCGCAAGCTTGCGGGAACGCGCTCCAGGATAATCACAACCACGTCTCAACCTTCGTCCCCGTAGTTAACTCCGCCCGCAGCCGAGCCTGACTCGGGGTCCCAGAGTTCGCCTGGAAGGGCTTCGTCCTCTTCCATCGCCCCGCTTCCCGGAACCTCCAGGCCAGGGGAATCCTCGAACGAAAGCAGGCCGTCCAGATCGTCCACAACGCGCCGGAGCAGGTGCGCTTCATGGAACCAGTCCCGGCACCTCCGGCGGACCCGGGATTCCAATTGCGCCGTGCCCCCGGCCACCGCATGGAAAGCCGCCGGAATGGAAATTTCCGTCTTGTACAGGTCCGCCACGTCGTATACGAAGGACAACATTTTGCCGGTGTGGATAAACCCGATGGCCGGCGAGTATCCGG
The DNA here is from genome assembly GCA_020852755.1 of Bryobacterales bacterium. Taxonomy (GTDB): domain Bacteria; phylum Acidobacteriota; class Terriglobia; order Bryobacterales; family Bryobacteraceae; genus JADZAF01. The sequence goes on along the minus strand of JADZAF010000390.1, from coordinate 8,881 downwards.
CGGCCACGATTGCCGAGTGGCACACGCCGTACAGGCAGCTGTTCGCCGTGGACAGCGCCCGGTTCACGGGATCGGCGCAACTCCAGTCGGTCCTCTTATATGCCCTCCCCTTCCATTCCACACCGGTCGCCCTGCTCGCTGCTGCATAGGCGGCGCGCACGCGAAGCCCTTCCCGCCCACGGATCTCCGCCAAAGACAGGGCATCGCTCAGCCGCTCGCCAAAGCGCAACTCGTACATGTTCCGCACCACCCGGAGCCGGGATTCCGGGTTGGCGTACAGTTGCGCCTGCCGCAGCAGATTTGCCGAAGATCTCGTCTCCCCTAGCCCTACACCGTACATCCGCACACCCTCCTCCCCGCTCCACAGGACAAGACAGCCGTTGTCGGCAAGTGTGCGAACGGCGGCGTGCGTAATCGACGTGCCGGGGCCTAGCATGAGCAGAGTCAGGGAAGCGCAAGGTACTGCTGTCTTCCCCTCCTCGTCCCAAAGCGCGATGGATTTGTCGTCCTGGTCGATTCGGCTGCGCTCCGCGTAAAGGAAGCTCCAGCTGTCGCGAACCTTCGGAAGGATGTGAAGGTCCTTCACCCTTCACCCTCCCCTGGCGATCGACAGCAGCCCGAAACCGTAAGCTTTGCCGGGTCCGATGCCGGACGCCAGCCCTTCCTGGAACAGGCCGGGGTCCGTGACTTCCAGGCGGCCATCGTAGAGAACCGCGAAAAGTGTCAGGCACGATTGGGCCCGCCCGCCCGCTTGGCCGGGCGCCCGGCGCCAGCCGAGCGTCTGGCCGCCGGGCGCCGTGCGAAGGTCCGGCACTTTGCCGTCGGTCTGCACCGCCAGGAGCCGGAATCCATGCTGCCCGCCCTTGCGCTCGAGCCATTGGATCCAGTTCGTTTCGCCGCGGAGTTCCACCCGCATGGGGCGCCAGCCCTCGGGACGGCTCGCGTCGTCCACCGAAATCTTGCGTGTGGGATTCGCCCTGAGCCGGAAACGAAAACGTTCTCCCGTGCTGATGCGCCCATAAACCTCCGACACCGGCTTGCATTCAGGCGCCGAACCGGGGCAAAGGTAGCCGGCCGGCAGAAAAGACCAGTCCGGGCGGAGGGCGGACTGCACCAGCAACTGCCGCGCGGACGAATTTCCAGCCTCCATGCGGTACAGCAGACCGTACTCGCGCCTCGCCGCGGCGCCGGCCTCCCGGGGCGGAAAAGCCTTCATCAGGGTACGGTGAAGTTGCTGGCAATCGGCGAGGTCGCGCTGCACCGCGCGGTTCAAGGCATTCAGTAGCAACCGGGATAGATACACGGTCATCTTCCCTCCGGTATCGGGATCGGAATCCACTGCGTCCGTACGTAGCGCGCTCCGAAGCGCCGGGGTTCGAAGCTCAACGGCTGGTCCATCCGGACCTCCGCATGCTCCGGGTCGCTGGTCTCGAGAACCAGCCGGACGAGCGGCTGACCCTTCTTCTTAGCCTCCTGTGATGGGCCGCTCAGCCCGTTCAGCAGCGTGACGGGCCGGGCCTCCCTCAGGGCTTTCTCGAGACTGCCGTCGATCAGGCCCCCGTTCCAAGGTTCCCCGTCGGGCAGATAGATAGGGCCGTCGGGCACGAAGGACTTCCTGCCCAGGCAGAGTTGCCAGACCGGGCGCTGCAGCGCCGAACGTAAGTCGCCGAGCAGTTGGGCGTCTCCCTCCAGTCCCACGAGAAATGCAGCCCCTGCCAGGTAGTACCGGGAAGATACTACCGTGTCGCCTGGCGTCCCGTCCGCCTTCACCACCCCGTAGCGCTTGCCGTTCAGCGTGCCTCCGCCCGCCGTGTGGTAGTCCACCTTGCGAACCCCCTCCTGGTCGACACGGACACCCATACGGAGGCCGGCCAGCGTAGCCAATGCCGGAACGGAATCGCCCGGCCTTTCACGGCGCGGCTTGCCCAAGGCTGCGCATAGCAGCCCGACGACCCCGCTCTTCGACGGCTCCAAGCCGGTGTCCCGGATCGTGAAACGGCTCTGGGTCCCCCACGACTGAAACGGGCCCGAAAGCCGCAGCAGCAGGACCTTCATGCCATTGCCCTCCGGGCGCTGGCCATCGCCTCCTGCACCAACTCCTCGGCATTTGTCTGGCACCGCTCTCTGAGCGTCGTCAGGCAGCCCCGCTCCGTGGTGGCGATCCAGATCCCGGTTTGTTGCGGCAGCCCGTACATCTGGCACAGCTTGGTCCAGTAGCCGTCCAGCGCCGCCACCGACTCCTGCACGAGGTCGCGCTCGTGCGTCGGCCGGATCGGTTGCAGAAAGGCGTTGGCCAGCGACCAGCAGCCGGCTTCGCGCGCGACAACCATAACCAGCGACGGCGGATTGTGTGCCGCCATGCTGTTCTGCTTGCCCGTCGGAATTGCCTGAATGGAGGCGCGCAGGAAAGCTTCAATCCCCGCCAGCGTCAGATCCGCGTCGCCGGAGAGATTGGCGCGCAGCAGGTCTGCGTCGATGTTGGCATAGCGGTAAAAGCACGACGAATTGAATTCGACGGTTCCCAGCATGTCCGCGCCGGAGGTATCCTCGGGTTTCAGGTCGTCGACGGCGGTGTAGTAGTCGAACTCCATCGAGACCCGGTTGGTGGAAAAGGCGTGCGCAACCTGGCAAGCGGCAGCCGTGTTCTTCTCCGGCAGATCGGCCAGCATCCGGCCGAACAGTCCCAGGTCGACGGCGTGGCCCCCGTTGAGGCAGCCTTTCATCGCATTCTGCAGCTCCGCCGCAACCGCGTCCTTGCCGGCCTTCTTCTGCTGCTGTGCGCTTTGCTTCCCCTTGCCGTCCGCCGCCTTTGGCTCGGCGGACGCCGCTTTGAGCGCGCCCCAATGCCTCTCGCAAAGTTGGACGATCGTGTCCATTTCTTCGCGGCCCAGGTACAGAAGATACTGGGTCTTCCCATCCTCGCCGACGCTCAGGCCCACCGCGCCCAGCGCCTTTTCCACCACCTTCCGCGATTCCTCGCCGTTCCTGCCGCGCGCCGCCAGCTTGCCGGACAGTTCCTCGACGATCCTTTTCGTTCGCACTGCCAGGCACTCCGGACGCACCAGCGTCCCCATCTCCTGAAAAGCCAGCCGGACAGCCCGCTTCAAACACTGGCTCGAGATGCGTGCGCGGCGGTGCCCGCCGAACTCGCAGTCCTTGGGTGATCCCGTGTCGTCCCGGTTCAGATTCGAAGGGGCGAAGTTCTGGATGATGTGAAGTTCGAGAATCATTCTCCGTCCTTTTGTCAATTGGAAGTAAGTTTCGAGTCGGCCTGATCCCCCGGTTGCGGCGGAATCGACCCGCGCCAGAACGAACGGGCCCAGGCGCGTTGAATGGAACGGTTTGCGGCATTCCAGCGCTGCAGGTCTTCCAGAAGCTGCGCGTAGTCAATCGAGACCGCCTCGGCTTTCAGAAGCGCGACCGCATGCCGCAGGTGCTCCGGCAAGTCCTCCCAACGGCTCGCCAGAAGAGCTACGAAACGTTTCTCAATGCTGCCGCTTTTCTCCAGCAGGGCGGCGAACGATGCCCCGAAGTTGTCCCGCTTCTCGGCGGCATACTTCTCGCTCCCCCTGCCCGGGGGCATGGCGCTCCCGACCTTGTCGGTCTTCCGTTCGGCGGGCTCGCGGTTCTCCGGGTGAAAGGCAAAGAGCCCTCCCACCAGGAAGTACGCCGCCTCCGCAACGGACGAACGCTCGTTGGGAAGCCACGGTACGACATACGGGTACGTCTCAGGAGTGCAGCCTGGCGGTGCGGACAGCCCCCGCCGCAGCGCGGCTAGCGCCCCGCGGTCTTCGCGGCGCGCCAATCCTTCGAGGTAGTCGATGAACTGCAGGGTTAGAGGTGCAGGTTTAGCCATTCGTGTGCTCCACGTTTTGGGGTTGAGGTTCAGGCAGCGCCTTGGAGAGCTGCCGGCGGAATTCGGCTTCGGCGACGGCCGCGGCCTTTGCCAGCCGGGTGGTAGCGGCCGCATTCCGAAGCAGGGGGGCGAAACTTCTTTGGGCGGTGTCCTTGACCAGGGCCGTCCATTCTTGCAGCACGGCCAATTCCCCTCCCTGCCGCTCGGCCTCGCTGCTCGGATTCCCGATCGACTCCAGGTGATGGCTGAATGCGACTTCCAGCTCGGACCAGTAAGCTAGGCCGGGCGACCAGGAATCGGCAAGGCCCCGCGCCGTTTTTGAGTCGGGTTTTTGCTGTTGTCCGTCGAAGCCGGGGTAGAGCGCCAGTTCGGCCAGGCGGTTTGCGCCGCGCTGAAGCACCCGGTACCCTCCTTCCGCGGCGTCCAAAGACTCTTTCAGCAATTCCACAAGAGCGGCATTGCCCAGAAGCCAAAGCGGGAGAGGAAGCCGTTCATGCCTCCAGAAGAGAATCTTGGCCCGATCCGTGCACAGTCCGTACAGGTCCAGCGGAAGCACTGCCTTCTGCTCCAGGTAACCCTCCAGAACCAGTCTCGAAAGCCAGTCGATGATTTTCGGGCGCGCGTGGCTCTCGCCGGCAGACTGGAACAGGGCCGCGCTGTCGCGCCAGATGGCCCGCTCGGTGCGGAATCCCAGAGGAAGCCAGGGGTCCTGCCCCGCTTTCGGCTTCGGAATGGCGGAAAACCCGATCATCGGTTCACGGCTCCGCAGCGACCATTCCTCCGGCGTCTGGCGGCCCTTCATGATCACCGTCCTCACAACTACGAGCGAGCCGTCCGGACCGGCGGCGGTGATGAGGCGGATGCGCCGCGACTGCCAGGTGAGCAAGTCCAGATACCCGGTCGGAATACTGTCACCCGCTTCGGGCTCCTTTCCGAGTTCCCACCAGGGGAGATCCGTACCCGACACGGGGAAGGGCTGCTCGCTCGAAGGGTCGTATTGATGCAGGTTCAGAAGCATCGTTTCGCGCAGAGTTCCGCCCTTGATCAGGACTGCCGCGCCCTTCAGCAGCGGCCCTCCACGCGCGGATTTGAACAGCTTGGGGTTCTGGCCCTTCTCCAGGCTGACAAGTCCTCCGACGGCGAAAGCCTGTTGGGCGACAAGGCAGGCGGCGGCTCGGCCCGGGGCTAAAGGCGTCGTTTTGTGCTCAGAGGAGTGGTCAAAGAGCGTTGCGTTGTTCCCACTCGCCAGTTCGTGGGTCAGTTTCGCAATCGGCACGCTGTACTGCTCCGAGAGCGAACCGGCCTGGTAGAAGGGGTACTTCGTGTCGAACAGGTTGAATCGGCTTTCCCACTTCTCCCAGTAAGCGTCCAGCTCAGCTTGTGGCAGCGTGGGAGCCTTCCATAGTGCATGCCACGCGGCCGGACTCGCCGGGCCGAAATTCCTGTGGAGAACCGCCAGGAGCAGCCGGTGGAGCGCCACGGTGACAAGCGGCGACGGGTCGTTGATTTCCCGTATGAGATGCGCCTGGCGGAACGCCTCCCGCAGGCTCACCGGCCGCGCCTGACGTTCATTCAGAAAAAGGCACGGAATCCATGGTTCGGAAATGAGATTGAAGTCCTTCAATTTACGTCTCCTTCGAAACAACCACGCCGAGTTCCGCATCCAGCCGCACCCGGTGGAGGCCCACCCTCACCTCCCCCTCCCCGTTCAGGCACAGCAGCCGGTGGTTTCGGAGCAGCGGCGATTTGGCCCATCCTGCGGGCGTCTCCTGCCGGAGCAGGTCAAATACGATCCGCCGGTCCGCAAGCGTCACCGAGCGGAGCAGCAGTTCCTTGCTCAGAGCAAGATCGGGCGCCAGCGCGGGGTCGACGGGCCCTCGCCCGTCCGGCTCAAGGGACGGCAGCCTCCCGCCTTCATGAAGGAACACCACCGCGACGGAGACATCGGTCAGGCGGGTGAGTGCCTGGTGAGCCTGGTGAAACTCCGGCGATCCCTCCTCCAGCTTCGACTGAGTGAGTTCGTCCAGGCTGCAATCGGCTCCGGGCGGTTTCAGCCATCGCACTCGGGCTTCGTCCCGCTCGTGTTCCTGTGCGCGTTTCAGTTCCGTGCGGGTCGCTTCCCAATAACGTCGCCGGGCCACCCCGAGGTCCGGTGGGCAGTTGCGCTCGTCGTAAACCATTTCGACGAGCGCCTCGATCTCTTCCGGAAGTTCCACCGCTTCACGGTCCCTCAGGGCCAGCCAGCTCCGGAACAGGACGTGGGCGTCGTAAACCTGCTGGTCGGCCGTCTCGAACTGGGGGATTCCCTCCCCGTCGGCGGGCGGCATGAAGAGCCAGACTTGCGGCTCGGCCAGCGGCCCGGGGCGGGTTCGGGCGTGCCTGTGCAGCCGCCCGGCTCGCTGCAGCACCAGGTCGACTGGAGCGAGGTCCGTGACCAGCAGATCGAAATCCAGGTCCAGGCTCTGCTCTACGATCTGGGTCGCAACCAGTACGGCGCGGTGCGGCCGCGCGCTGCATGGTGGGGGACCGAACCGGTGGAGCGAGCGCTTCTCGCGCCGCTCCCTCTCTCCGAAAACGAAGCGGGAGTGCAGCAGGTCAACTTCCGGGAGGCCGTCGCTCCCCGTTCCCGGAAAAGATCCTTTAAGAGCGCCGTAGAGTTCCTGGGCTCGTCCCACCGTATTGCAGATGATGGCCGCGCAGCCCCCCTCCCGCAGGCTCTCCCGCAGGCGGTTCGCCAGGCCGGCCTGCCACTCGCCCGTCCGTTCCACCGCCTGGAGCGCCAGCTTCTTTCGCACTGCGTCCGACGGTTGGAACGAACGCGCGCCGCCGTCGCCGCTGCCCGTGACCCACGTCACCCGCGGGTACGCCGCCGCCGGAAGCTTCCGCGGCGTCCATGCTCCAAGGCCCTGCGAGTAGCTCTCCGCCAGCGCCGCCCGCCGGGAAGCGGGCAACGTTGCGGAAAGCAGCACAACCGATGTCCCCAGCGCGGCCAGCCACGTCAGCAAACGCTCCAGCAGCGCCGACATGTAGGTGTCATAAGCGTGGACTTCGTCAATGATCACCACCTTGCCCGAGAGTCCGAAACACCGCACGAAAACGTGGCGCGTCTGCAGGACCGCCAGGAGAATCTGGTCGATCGTGCCCACGCCGTACGGCGCCAGCAGGCCGCGCTTCCGGAAAGTAAACCACTCTGACGCAATTACCTCCGCATCTCCGGCGTCCCCGCAGACGCCCGAGCTCTCGAAGGGTTGAAGCGACCGCTTTCGAAGCTCCTGAAACTCGGCTGACAGCGCGGCATGGCCGTGCAGCAGCTGAAGTTGCACTCGCGGATCGGGGCTGGTCTCCTCGAGGAAGGCGCTGAGGCGGCCGAACATCTGGTTGCTCGTCGCCTGCGTCGGCAACGCAAAATAAAACCCTCGGAGATCGCCCTGGCTGCTGAGATGTTCGCCGAGCAGCAATGCCGCTTCCGTCTTGCCTTCCCCCATGGGAGCTTCCAGCACGACCAGGGCGGGATGATGGATTTTCGGGCCTGTCTCCCCGGCAGCGCGCTGCAGCGGCCGCGGGCAATAGCCTCGAAAGAGTTCCTGGAAACAGCGGGCCACGGGCCTCGCGCCGGCACGCTGCCACCCTAACCCGCTCATCGCCGCTTCCGCTTGATCCCGGGATTGCAGCTGGTACTCGCAAAGGTCGAGTTCAGGAACGCTTCCTCGGTTGCTGGCTGCGTACGGAAAATAATGCTCGTTCGAGGCAATCCAATCGGCCACGCTGATCAGGCCCGCCAGAACCATCGCTCCTGCGTGCGTCAGCGCGGCCGGAGGGTCTCCGGAAACCCCCAGGAGGGACCCGAGAGTTTGCGCGATCCGGCATCGCGCTTCCCTCCAGCTCGCTCCCCCGCTGGCCCTGTCGCGCGGCCTTGCGAGGTCAGCGGCCGCGGGAAACAATCCGTGATGACCGCCCGCGACGAAGCTGAGGTCGGTCGCCAGTTTCCCGGGATGCCTGAAGTCGTTGGCCAGGATCTCTCGCAAAGCCCAGGCCGTCACCAATCCGTGTGGCGGCGCCGCCACCCCTCCGTCCCAGGCCCTCAGGTAGTCCGGCAATCGCTCGTTGACGTGTCTGTCGCGTATCTGGAACACCGGTGAAGCCTTGCCGAGATCGTGCAGGGCGGCATAGAAACAGATCCATCTCTTCAGCTCCTCACGGCGGAGGCCCGCGCAGTCGAAGACAGTCGCTGATTCCCTGCGACACAACATGTAGTCACAAAGCAGTTCAGCGACCGCCGCTGTATCGATCTGGTGACAGAGCAAAGGATGGTAGCCGGAGGTTTCTTTGTTCCGGTTGCCAAACTTGGCCCACAGGGCAAGCAGTGCCCCCATTCTCTCCCTTTCTCGGCGGGTTTATTCAGTCCAACCGCGGCGCGGCGGCGCGGCTCGTAGACTCTGGCAGAGTGGATTCGCCTGGAGACTCCCGTCACCCCGGGAGTGCCCGCATGAGCTGAGCGGGTACCTTGCGTGCGACTTCTAATCTTACTCCCATACCCGGAGCTGTCACAGCGGATAATCAGATCTGTAAGACATCGCCGAAAATGGTAGTGACTCTTTTCCCGGAAACGTATCGCCTTGATTTGCAGTGAACTACGTTGTTGCGAACCTTGTCGCTGTGTGGGGGCGTGGTAAACAGGTAATGGTACTCCGGAACTTGGCGTCCGGCTCACCGGTGTTCTTTGACAACTCCAACAGAGGCTCCAGACTTTCTGGTCAGCTCAGCCGGTGGACACAGTGAAGGGCGCAAAACGAACCCAGGAAGTTGTTGAAAACACTAGAGCGCGCCCTGCCGTGGCGCACGCTGCAGCGTGCAGCGGCGGCGCTCCTGCCGCCGCCTACAACTTCCGCTGGTACGGATACCGCTTCACCAGTTGCGCGAAATCCACCTCGATCCCCAGTCCCGGCCCCTGCGGCAGGCTCACCTGCCCCTCCTTCTGCACCGGGTAGCGCCCCTGCGTCACCTCCTGGAACAGCCGGTCGTCGT
>JADZAF010000389.1 GCA_020852755.1 Bryobacterales bacterium | reverse complement strand
TGGTGTCGGCGTAGTCCGCGATGCGCTTGACCTCCAGCATGCCGCCGGAAGCCACGATATCCGGCTGGAGGTAGTCGACGGCCTGGTTGTCGATCAGATTTACGAAGCCCTCTTCCAGCCCGAAGGCTAGCTCCCCGGTGAGCACTTTGGTCGTCGTGTTCGCCCGGATTCGCCTGTAGCCCTGCCAGTCCAGCGGGTTTTCGAGAAGGTCCTCCGCCCAGGCCAGGCTGTACGGCTCAAACGCTTTGGCGTAGCGGATGGCGTCGGTCGGGCCCATGAACCCGAAGTGATCCGCGGCCAGCGGCTGTTCCCACCCGATCGCGTCCTTCACAGCTGCAATGTACTCGCAGAGATAGGGGAGGCCCTTGTCGGTGGCCAGGCGGGTGACGGGATTGACGGCCCCCGGCCTTTGCGCGATCAGGGAGGTGCCCAGGTCCATTTTGAACCAGGTGTATCCCTGGTTCTTGCGCCTCAGCATGCGCTGGCCGAAGACCTTCGGGTCGCGGCTCGGAGAGGTGTCGGCGTAGATGCGGATGCGGTCGCGCAGCTTGTTGCCGAGCAGTCGCCAGGCGGGCACGCCATAAACCTTGCCCGCGATATCGTGCAACGCGAAATCCACGGCCCCGTAGCCGCTGCCCCAGAAGTTCTGCCCCGCGTAGTTCCGGATGCCCCGGCGCTCCCCGTAGTGCCCGAGGATTGCCGGCAGGTTCAGAGGATTCTTGCCCACCAGGTGCGCTTTCAGAACCAGCGCGCTGCCGGTGGTCGAGCCGGGGAAGCACTCGCCCAGGCCGTGGACGCCCTGATTGGTGTCGATGCGGATCAGGGGATAGTCGTAGTTCGATGCCACCAGGCAGGCCCGAATATCCGTAATCTTAAGGTCGCTGGGCGAGGAGAACTTGTTGACGCCGCCGGCGGTTCCGGCTTGGGCGCCCGCCGGAGCCTCGGTCAATTTGAAGAGAGGGCCCAGTGCCGCCGACCGGGCCGCCAGCGAAAAAAGGCTGCGGCGACCCATGGCCCGAGTACGCGCGTAAGTCATCAGTTACTTCCTTTCTTGAGTTGCACATAACGTTTGTAGACAAAGATGCGGTTCGAAATACACCGAAATTACGGCTCGAATCCGAGAACATGTGGCACCAGATGTACTCGGAATGGACAGGGCCTGTCAAGGTCAGGCCGGCTTCCGTGCCAGCTTCCCGCGACTTCAGAAGCCCAGGGCGACGGCCGGCCGGTCGTGGACCGGCTTGCGCCGGCAGGAGAGCCAGGACCAATTGCAGCCTGTGGAGCCCCCTAGCCTGGAATGATTAAATTCATGCAAAAGGAGTCCTTTTCCCTTGACAGGAGCCGGCGGCCGGTGATAGTGTCCGCTACCGGGCCAGGTCGAGGCCGGCTCTTGTTGCCGATTCCATCATCCCGCCACGCAAGGGTCCTTCCACAGGGCCAGCGGCCCGAGGCCGAAATGACCCCGGGCCAGAAAGGCAAGGTCTGCACATCAATGCTAAGTCAATGTCGGGTCGCCAGCCGGCGCTGGCGTACCCATTCTCTCCCGGCGGTTCTGGCCGCCATCGTTCTCTACACGTTTTCTGTCAACATAGCCTCCGCTCAGCAAACCGGCAGCGCCACCCTGGTCGGCACCATCACCGACTCCACCGGGGCGAGGGTGCCAGGAGCGCAAGTGGCGGTTGTCAACGTTGACATGGCATTCCGATCAGAAACCAAGTCCAACGCGGAAGGGGACTACTACGTACCCTATCTCCGCCCGGGCGCGTACCGGATCACGGTGGATGCCGGGGGATTCAAACGCTTCGTCCGCGATGGTGTCGTCCTCCGAACGGCGGAAATGCCGCGCGTCGATATAGTGCTGGAAGTAGGCGCAACTTCGGAGCAAATCACCGTAACCGCGGCGGCGCCTCTGTTGGCCACCGAAACCGCGACGGCCGGCGCGATCATCGGAAGCTCCACGATCCTCGCCATACCGATCGCTCAGAAGCGCGCCAACAAGCTCCTGCTGTACTTCCCGGAAGCTTCGGGCAGCAGCGGCTATCACATCATGGGCCAACGCCAGCGGTCCATGGGCTACACGCTGGACGGAGTGAGCGGCAAGGTGCCCGGAACAGGCGCCGCGCTGGGCGTCAACGACTCTATCCACAGCGTGCTGGACGCGGTTCAGGAAGCGAAGGTCACGAGCACCGGAATGGCCGCGGAAATCGGCCACTCCGCCGGCGGGGCCCTCTCGCTGGTCTTTAAGTCCGGCACCAACGACCTGCACGGTTCCTTTGAAGACCGGGTTATGGACGGCCGGTTCATCCACAGGTACTACCTGCAACAGGCGAAGACAGACGCGCCGGTCAGGCTCCAGTTCATCGACGCGACCGCCAGCGGCCCGTTGGTTCTCCCCAAACTGTACAACGGCAGGAACAAGACGTTCTGGCTGGGGGCATACGCCATCCATCTGGAGCACAAGGGCGACACCGGGTTGCCATACACTGTGCCCAGCGAGGCCATGCTCAACGGTGATTTTTCATTCGGCGGACTGGGCCTGCCACTTTACGATCCGTTCAGCACGCGGCAGGACGCCACGGGCAAGTGGATCCGGGACCCGATCCCCAATAACCAGATTCCTCTCAGCCGGTTCGATCCGGTCGTCAAGAAATTCCTTTCCTACAATCCTTTCATGAAGTCCAGCGTTCCCGGAACCATGACCAAGACCGGGCCGGCGAACAACCTGCTCGCGGAGGCTCCCAAGACCATCAAGCGCATTCGGTGGGACAGCAAGGTGGACCACCAGTTCACGTCAAACCACAAGATCTTCGGCCGTTACTCGCAGGCGCGCCACCGCGCGGCCCGTGAGCAGAAGTATCCGGAGTTTGCCTGGGAACTGCTGGACTTTAACAGCTCGACGATCCCCGTTGACCTGATCAATATCGTATTCAATGACACCCTCATCCTCGGGCCGGCACGATTCAACGAGCTCCGATTGGGCTACTACCGGCGCCACTACAGCCTGAACGCTCTGAGTTACGGGCAAGACTGGGCGCAGAAGCTCGGCATCCCTAATGCCTCCGGCGAGACCTTCCCGTTCTTCAACATCGGGTACCGGATGACCGCCATGGGCCAGGAATCACAGGTGGGGGAGGATTTCACTTTCCAGGACAACTTTACCCAGATCGTTGGCGCCCACACTTTCAAGATGGGTTACGAGTTGATGCGCACGCGCTACAACGCCGTCCCGCAGGCGCTGCCCGGAGGAACGTACAACTTCTCGGGCACGGAATTCCCATACGTCGCCAACACAGGCAACACGTTCGCATCATTCCTGCTGGGAACCGTAGGCAGCGCGACGTTCTCTCAGAATTTCGGCTCATGGCTGCCGCGCTGGTGGCAGCACGCCGTCTATTTTCAGGACGACTGGAAGGCCACCCGCTCGCTGTCCATCAGCATGGGGCTGCGCTGGAACTACGAATCGCCGTTCGCAACCAAGTACGGGCAGCAGTCGCAGTTCGACCCGGCGGCAACCGATCGGTTGACGGGCAGGACGGGCGCGCTCCTCCATCCTAAGGGTCAACTGGCCAGGAAGGACCTGAACAACTTCCAGCCGCGCCTCGGCTTGGCCTGGACCTTCCGTCCGAAGTGGGTGTTCCGATCCTCGTTCGGCATCATGAACCCGGATCTGGGCGTGAACGACGTCGGTCAGAACTTCCAGGAATACCAGGCGACGACGAACGTGCAACCGCCGTCGGGCGACCCGCGGCATGCGTTTGTTCTCTCAAAGGGCCCAGGGGTAGTCAGCTACCCGGTCGCTCCCGACGGCACGGTTCCCTACGTGGGGACCAACTACAGCGCGCGCAGCGTTTCCTGGTACGACCCCAACATGCGTATTCCCTACGTCATGAACTGGTCGGCCGGATTCCAACGGCAGTTGACCTCAAACTGGCTGGCGGAAATGAGCTACCAGGGGACGGCCGGGGTACGGCTGCTCAACAGCTGGAACGTCAATGCCATCCCTCTGGACATTTCCACCGATCCCGCGGTTCTCAGCCAGATCTACCGCTCTCAGCAGAATTACAAACCCTATCCGCACTTCGGCAACATCAACCTGTACTCCAACTTCGGCCACAACACGCATCACGCCGGGACGCTCCGCATGGAAAAGCGTTACTCCGCGGGCGTGACCCTGACCGCGTTCTACACCTACGCGAAGACGCTGGATGAGAGCGACTCCGACGGCGGCGCCAACGGAGTCACTTACTACAACCGAAGGCTCGAGAAGGCGCGGGCAGGCTATGACATCCGCCACCGTTACACGCACATCCTGACCTATGAGTTTCCGATTGGCAAGGGACGCCGCTTGCTGAACCGGGGCGGAATCGTGAATAGTGTGCTGGGCGGCTGGGAGCTGACGTGGGTTCAGACGTTCGAAAACGGTTTGCCGGCATCGATTACATTCTCCGGCAGCCCCAACAACTACCTGTCGCAAGGCGTTTACCGGCCCAATACCCTGGTACCGATCGAAGAGGCTGTTGTGAACAACTGGAACATCGGCCCCAACCGGTTCCCGCTTTCGGATAACAGAGCGCAAAACCCCTACCTGAAGTTCAGCGCGTTCTCCTATCCGGCGGCATTTACAGTGGGCACGTTGGGAAGGAACGTTTACGAAGGGCCCGGAGTGAACTGGACGCAGATGTCGATCAGTAAGAGCTGGAGAATCCGGGAGCGAGCCCGCATTGTCGCTCGCTTGGATATGGGGAATCTGCCGCTGAAACAGCCTTCGTACAACCTGCCGAACTCGACCTTCAACGCAAACAGCCCGTACACATTCGGCACCTTCTCCGGCACCCGCGGAGACACCTCGAACATGGCGACCGGGCAGCCGAACTATGAACTCGACATCCGCATCGAGTTCTGACACGGTCTTCGGCCAACCCCCAGTGCCCGGCCGGCGCGCGGTTGCGCCGGCGCCGGCCGGGCCCGTTGGTCGTTTCCTGACATTCATGCTCGACGGAAGACTACGGCAAACGAAAGGAGCAGTTGTCCTCACCTATGCACAGACAATATCGAACCATGAGCCGCCGGGGGCTGCTGGCCCAGGCGGGCCGGGCGGCCGCGCTGGGGCCGTTACTGAGGGCCACCGGGTGGTCTGCCGGGGCCCAGGCCGGGCCGGCCGCGGCCCTCAACAGGAACTCCGCGCCCAGCGATCTGAAGATCACCGACATCCGGGCCTGCCTGGTGGCAGCCAATTTCGACTACCCGATCATCCGCATCGACACCAACCAGGGCGTCTACGGACTGGGCGAGTGCTTTTCCGGCTCCACCATGGGCAGCGCGCTCGTCCTGAAGCCTCACCTGGTCGGCAAGAACCCCCTGGAGATCGATAACATCCTCGGGCATTACGGCGTGCGCCGGGGCATCCGGCAGTCGGCCGGACACATGTTCTGGAATACGGGCTACGGGGCCATCGACCTGGCGCTGCACGACATCGCGGGCAAAGTCTACGGCGTGCCGGTCTGGCGGCTGCTGGGCAACAAGCTCCGGGACCGCATCCTGATCTACTGCGACACACCGCCCGCCGAGGATCCCAAGACCTACGGCCTGCGGATGACCGGCCGGAAGAAGAAGGGATACAAGTTCTTCAAGATGGACCTGTTCACCTGGCTGGTGCGCAAGCGGCCGGGCGCCATCGGGGCCAACGGGCTGGCCACCGACAAGGGCCTCCAGTACCTGTGCGAATACATCGCGGCCGTGAAGGACGTGCTCGGCTGGGACGTTCCGCTGGCCGCCGACCACTTCGGCAACATGGACGCCACCGACGCCATCCGGTATGCGAAGGCCTTCGAGCCGTACAACCTGGCCTGGGCCGAGGACCTGATCGAGAACCCGCTGGACTGGCGCAGCTACAAGCGGATCCGGCAGGCGACCACCACCCGGCTGCTGGTGGGCGAACTGGCCTTCGGTCTCGAAGAGGGCTTCAAGGACATGATCGACAACGAGGCGGTCGACTACCTGCAGCCGGACATCGTGGCCTCGGGCGGAGTGCGCGAGATCAAGCGCATCGGCGACTACGCCCACGCCCACCAGATGCGGATCGTGATTCACCAGCCCGGCTCGCCCATCGCCCAGATCGCCTCGGCGCACGTGGCCGCGGTCATGCCGAATTTCTGGGTCTGCGAGCACCACGCCTCGGACATGCCCTGGTGGGACGACCTGGCCACCGGCCTGCCCAAGCCCATGATCCAGGACGGCTACGTGGCGGTGCCCAACGCTCCCGGCCTGGGCGTGGAACTGAACGAAGCGGTGGTCAAGGAACACCTGCGCTATCCCGAATACTTCGAGCCCAGCACCCAGTATGACCGCTGGGTGGCCGGCCCCATCGTGCCGCGCGGGCCCTGGCCGCACTACAAGGCCGACGGCACCTGGTGTGTGTGCCGGGAGGAGTAGGGGCGCCCGGCGGGGAGGGATGGGACGGCCGTTCTACGGCCGGCAACCGCACAGAGGCGCGGCGCGCCGCGAATGCCGCCGGCGGCGCCCGCCGCCTTCCCACCCCGCCCGCGCATCTGCTATCACTGGAACTGCGAAAGGCAGGCGGACGTGAACCAAGATTCCTCGAGACGGAAGTTCCTGGCGGCCTCCGGCGCCGCCCTGGCCCATTCGGCCAAAGCTCCTGCCCGGCCCGGGCCCAACGACACCATCAACCTGGGCGTGATCGGCTGCGGCGCGCGAGGCCGGGGTCTGCTGATCCCCAGTTTCCAGAAGCAGCCCGGCGCGCGCATCGTGGCGGTCTGCGACGTCAACTCCAGGTACCTGGCGGAAGGCCGTGCGCGCGCCGGCGGCGACGCGGTGGCGGCCTATTCCGATTACCGCAAGCTGCTGGACGACAAAAACGTCGACGCGGTCGTCATCGCCACCAACCAGCACTGGCACGTGTTGCAGGTTATCGGCGCCTGCCAGGCCGGCAAAGACGCCTACGTGGAGAAGCCGGCGGGGAACTTCATCCGCGAGGGGCGCTTCTCCATCGAGGCCGCCCGCAAGTACGGCCGCATCGTCCAGTTCGGCACCCAGCAGCGCAGCCAGGAGCACTACCGCAAGGCGGTCGAACTCATTCAGTCGGGGCGCCTGGGAGAGATTTCCGAGGTCGAGGTCTGGGACTACGAGAACCAGTCGCCGGGCGCCGGCTCGCCGCCGGATTGCGATCCTCCGCCGGAACTGGACTGGAACGCCTATGTGGGCCCCGCGCCCTGGCGGAACTACAACCCGAACCTCTATTACAACTACGGCTACGACTGGTACAAGCTCTCCGGCGGCGGGCACCAGGTGGCCTGGGGCGTGCACCATTTCGACATCGTGCTGTGGGCCATGGGGGTGCGCTGGCCGGCGGCCGTTTCGGCCATGGGAGGCAACTACGCGTTCCAGGACAACCGCGATTACCCCAACACCTTCTCCGCCATGGCCGAGTTCGGACCCGGCCCGGTGGCCAAACATGGCTTCATCCTGCAATACACCATGCGCGTGGGCTGCAAGCGGGAGGCGCGGGCGCACGGCAAGTGCTTCCTGGGCACGCAGGCCTCCATGCTGCTGGACCGCAGCGGATGCTGGATCGTGGAGGAGCCCCGCAAAGGACAGAAACCCGTGCCCGCCGCCAACCTGCTCAATGCCGAGAGCGGCTTTCCGACGGCGCGCGACGACAACCGCCACTTCGAGGTCTTCCTGGAGAACCTGCGCGGCCGTAAGCAGCCCTTCGCCAACCCGGAGACCGGACACCTGGCGACCAACGTCGGCCACCTCATGAACATCGCCTGGGAAGTGCGACGCACCATTCGCTGGGACGGCGAACGGGAGCAGATCCCGGGCGATGCGCAAGCCGGCGCGCTGCTCGACAAACCCTACCGGGCCCCATGGAAGCTCGGGGTCTGAAGGAGAACCGCATGCCGGATCCGAATCCCATCAGCCGCCGCGACACGCTGCGGGCAGCGGCGGGCGCGGCCGTCTTCGCCGGAGGCAAGGTCCCGCTGGGAATGGCCACCACCGAATTCCGCAAGCACAGCAACGCGGACCTGGCCAGGGAGTTTCGCGAGGCGGGCATACGCATCATCCAGCTTTTCCTCACCCAGACCGACAGCAATTACTGGCGGTACAACTCGCGCAGCGACCTGGCCGGCATGACGCCCGGCCGGGCGTCGGAAATCGCCGGCATTTACCGCTCGGCGGGCATGTCCATCCACAGCATCGGCGTCTATACGAATCTCATCCACCCGGACGAGGCCGAGCGCAAAGCGAACCTGGCCTACTTCGAAGCCATGATGAAGGTCGGGGTGGCCATGGGAGTGCGGGTTTTCATCTCCGAGGCCGGGCACTACCGTCCCGACCCGCCCGTGGAGGGCTATCACTGGCGCGAGGACGTCTGGCGCAGGATGACCGCCACGGGGAAGGAACTGGCCCGTGCGGCCGACGCTCATGGCGCCACGGTGCTGCTGGAACCGTACTTCGAAGGCTTCCTGGCCACCGCGAAGCGCACCCGCATGTTTCTGGAGGAAGTGGGCTCGCCTCGCATACGGGCGCTTCTGGACCCCGCCAACCTTCTGGAGGCCAATGACCTCGAGGAGATGTTCCAGCAACTGCAGCCCTGGATCGACTGTTTTCATGCCAAGGACCGCAAGCTCCACGTGGTGCGCGGCGTGGGCGCGGGCCAGGGTGATCTGGATTACCGCAAGTTCGTGACTCTGGCTGCCGAACGCAAACCCGGAGTGCCGCTGATCATGGAGTACGTCGGCGCCGAAACCTACCGCCAGGCGCTGGCGCACCTGCGCGGCGTGGTCCGCTCCGCCGGCCTCTCCGAGGCCTAGCCGGCCTTGCGGCGTCCCGCCGTGTCTTTGGCCCGGACGGCCCGAAGCGCGGAATTGGCGTCTGCGTGTCACCTTCCCGGCGAGCGATCTTTTCCCCCGTCGCCTGGCTCACTCGGAGAACTCGATCGAGGTGGAACGCAGGCCGGGCGCCCGCTGTGAATCGCCCGGTTGGCAGACCTGCACAGGCGCTTGCCGGGCGTCCGGAGGCCGGCAAGTTCGGCGCTCTGCCCTTCGCAGCCGCGCCTGCTGCCAAGGATTCGAGAAACGGGTCCCATGGGTTTGCTGCGTCCAGCCAAGCGGTTTATACTGTTCACAACTGATCCCTTGGAGGAGCTTTGCTGTGAAACGAACTACCGCAGCACTGCTGCTTTGCATCCTGTTCCCCTCGTTGCCAGCCCTGTGCCAGAGTACCTTCGCGTCCATCACCGGGACGATTACCGACGCGACAGGCGCCGCAGTTCCGGGTGCCCCGGTAGTGGCCGTGCATCTGGGCAGCCAGTACCGGTACACCGCAGAATCCAACGCCGCCGGAGCGTACACGCTGGCACAGCTTCGGGAAGGCGTGTATCGCCTCAGCGTGCAGGCGCCCGGATTCAAGGAGTTTGTAGCCAGCGATATACAACTCGTGGCCATGGACATCCGCCGCCTCGATATTCGCCTGGAAGTCGGAACCATAGACACCCGAATCGAAGTGACCGCGGGCGCAACCCTGATTGAGACCGAAACGGCGCGCATCTCCGACGCCAAGACGTCGCAGCAACTGGCAATACTCCCGCTGAATACCCGGTCGCTGTGGAACTTCATCGGGCTGTCGCCCGGCGTGGTGCAGGCCGGCAACGATTCCGCCACGCGGCGTTTTGCCGGATCGCGCGATAACCAGTCCGACGCCTCCATCGACGGCATTACGCTTTCCAACCAGTACGACGGCACGCAAATCTCGCCGCTGGTCTCCCAGATCGAGTCCTTCGAAGAGGTCCGCATCGACATGGCGAACAACACCGCCGAGTTCGGCGGCATCGGGCAGGTGACCATCGTATCGAAAGGCGGCACGAACGAACTGCATGGGTCGGCCTTCGATTACTATGTGACGCCGTGGTTCCGCGCGAGAAATCCGTTCGCCGCGCAGCGGGGCACGGGAGTGCGTCACAATCCGGGCGCCGCTATCGGCGGGCCGATGTTCCTCCCGAAGGTGTACGATGGCCGCAACAAGAGCTTCTTCTACGTCTCCTTCGAGACCACGCGGGGATCGCAGGCGCTCTCCAACCGCAACTCGACCGTCCCCATTCCTGCCTGGCGCGCGGGCGACTTCAGCCGGGAGTCCGTCATCCGCGACCCCTTCAACAACAGCGCCCCATTCCCCGGAAACATCATTCCGCCCGATCGCATCAACCCGGTCTCGAAGAAGATTCAGGAGAAGTTCTATCCCATGCCAAACCAGGCGGATCCGGATTCCTTTCGATCTTTGAACTATCGCACGCAGATGCAGCGGGCTTTCGATCCGAACACTTACCTGACCACTCGCCTGGACCACCGCTTCAACGACCGGCACCATGTCTTCGGACGCTACACCTGGCAGCGCAGTCATTCCCGGGACTTCGATAACTCGCTGCCCGCTTTCGGACAGCGCTGGCAGACGCGCGACACGCGCGCCATACAGCTTTCCTATACGGCAACCCTCCGCAGCAACTTGGTCAACGAATTCCGCTGGGGCTTCGCATACAACAACAATCCGCGGCACGGGCCGTTCAGGGGTCTGGACATCGTGGAGGAACTGGGCCTCACCGGACTCGCGCCAGATCTTCCCGACGTGAACGGCGTGTTCCGGGTCTCCTTCTCGGGTCTCGGCATCACGGCCATCACCCAGACGCAGTGGCGGCATCCGGGATTCGAGAACCACGCGCAGCAGTTCCAGGAGCACGTAAGCTGGTTCACCGGACGGCACAACTTGAAGATGGGCGTGATGCCGGGGCGCACCAATTACGGCGATTGGCAGATGCCCAACGAGCTTTTCGGCAACGCCACCTTCTCCAATCGCTTCACCGGGCACCCGTATGCGGATTTCCTCTTGGGGATTCCGACGTCCACGTCGCGCGCCGCTGCGCCTTTCGAGATCGACCGCACGCGGTGGAACTGGGACTTCTTCGTGACCGACGAATGGAAAATGCGCTCCAATCTAACGGTCAACCTCGGCCTCCGGTACGAACTGCATCCGGCGTGGAACGAAGCCTCCGGCAGAATGGCCGCGTTTGACGTCGGCACAGGGAAGATCGTCGTTCCGGATGGGGCGCTATCCAAGGTGAGCCCCTTGCTGCCCGCAAGCTACGTGGAGGTCGTGGAGGCATCTTCCGCGGGTTGGCACTCCAACCACCTGATCAAGAACGACTACAACAACTTTGCGCCGAGAATCGGGTTGGCGTGGCGCCCCGCCGGTCCGGATACCGTGGTCCGCGCGGGGTGGGGATTGTTCTACGACATCGTTCCGCGAGCCACCTCCGCCGGCGGCGCCCCGTTCGTGATCAACGAACCGACTTACACCAATCCCACACCGGCGCCCACTGTGATCCTTCCCCTCGTTTTCCCGGCTTCCGTCGCCGGACCCGCCAGCATCTCCCTGCCCGGCGCCATCCGCAAAGACCTGCGCGTGCCGTATTCGATGCAGTACAACTTCACGCTGGAGCATCAGCGGTGGAACACCGGTTTCCGCGCCTCTTACATTGGCACGAATACCCGGCAGGGAGAATGGCAGTACAACCTCAACCAACCTCTCCCGGACAACCGTTTGTATGTGGACAAGCCTCGCATGTTCCCCCGATACCCGGCCATCAACTATCGCACCAACGGAGCCGGACATCAGTATCACTCCCTGACGACGGAGGCCGAACGGCGCTTTGCCCGCGGCCTGGCATACCAGATTTCCTGGGTGTGGGCGCGCGATATCGGCGACGTCGAGCGCGGAGACGATCCCATCGAGAACGCGTACGACCGGCAACGTGAACGCGCCGTGTGGCTGGATATCCCGACCCATCGCGTCACCGGGAGTCTCATGTACGAGCTTCCCTTCGCCACTGGCGCCCGGGGACTCAAGGGAGTCTTGCTGCACGGATGGGAATTGAGCGCCATCTACAGCTTTTTCTCCGGCGAGTTCCTGAGTCCGGAGTGGACCGGACCCGATCCGACCGGCACGCGGCACACCACTTCACGCACGCCGGCCCAAGTGACAATCCGCCCGGATCATCTCCGGGATGCCAACCTGCCTGTCGGCGACCGGACTACCGGCCGCTGGTTCGATGTGTCGGCATTCGGCGCCCCCGCCGCCGGCAGATTCGGCACCTCGGCCAAAGGTGTCATCAAGGGGCCGGGGATCAAGGTGGTGAACGCGGGTCTGGCAAAAACTACAACGATCTCTGAGCGCTTCCGCCTGCGATGGGAGATCACGACCACCAACTTCTTCAATTCGTCAAATTGGGAAAACCCGGGGACCAACATCACTTCGCTTGCCACCGCCGGTGTGATCACGGGCGCAGGCGGCGAAATGGACCTGGACGCCGGCGGACCACGTTCGTTCCGGACGGGATTACGGCTTGAATTCTGACACGGCCATGAGATTGTTCACGGCGGGTTTGCTTCTGACGGGCCTGCTAGTTGCGCAGAGCCCCTCGCGAGAGGAGGCTCTGCGCGCCATGCGCAAGGCCGCGGACTTTTACCGCTACAAGGTGTCCACCCAGGGCGGTTATCACTTCTATTACACATCCGACTTGAGCTACGGCCGCTCCGAATCGGCTGAGGGTTTGACTCAGGTGGAGGTGCAGCGTGAAGCCACGCCCATCGTGGCTTTGGCCTACCTGCGCGCCTACGACGCGACGGGCGACCGGCAGTTTCTGGAGCACGCGCGCGCCGCCGCTCATGCGCTGGTGCGCGGCCAGCTCTGTAGCGGCGGCTGGGACTACCTCATCGAGTTCGATCCGGAAAAGCGCAAGCAGTATCAATACCGGTCCGACGGAAATTGCGGCGAGGACAAGCGCGGCGTGACCAACCTGGACGACAACGTCACGCAGGCGGCCATTCGCGTCCTGATGCGCGTGGACGAAGCGCTGGGCTTCTCCGACGACAAGATTCATGAAGCCGCGCGCTTTGCCATCGACCGCTTCATCGCCGCGCAATACCCCATCGGAGCGTGGCCGCAGCGCTTCAGGCAACTGCCGGACTTCAGCAAGTATCCGGTGAAGCGCGCCAGCTACCCCGAATCGTGGTCGAAGACGTGGCCCGGCCCCGATTACCAGGGGCATTACACCTTCAACGACAATTCCATTGCGGACGCCATCGACACCATGCTGGAGGCCGCTCGCATCTACAAGGATCCGCGCTGCCGCGCCGCGGCCGAGAAGGGCGGCCAGTTCATTCTGCTGGCCCAGATGCCCGATCCGCAGCCGGCCTGGGCGCAGCAGTACGACTCTCAGATGCGCCCGGCCTGGGCCCGCGTCTTCGAACCGCCCGCCGTCACCGGCGGCGAATCGCAGGGCATCATGCGCATCCTGATGACGCTTTACCGCGAGACCGGCGAGCGCAAATATCTGGAGCCCATCCCGCGCGCGCTCGAGTACCTGAAGCGTTCCTTCGTGCCTCGCGGAGAAGAAGAAGTCTTCCGCAGGCTTCCTCCCGGTCCGGTGCTGGCGCGTTTCTACGAACTCGAAACCAATAACCCGCTGTACATCACCAAAGGATCGCGTCTCTCCGCCGCGGGGCTGGGCAGCCGCCTTGTGGACGGCTACCAGATCAGCTACACGGCGGAATCCGTGATCACCCATTACAGCGTGCTGGTGAGCGGCGCCGGGCTGGCAGACATTGAACAGGAATATCGGAAGCTCGCGGCGGCCGATCCCAAGTCCATACGCCGGCCGGACAAGCTGCGCGACCTGTCGCCGTGGAGCCAAGGCCTGGGCGAAGCCCGGCGCAGGGACGCACCGGTATCCATCAGCGACGTGATCTCCTCGATGGACGATCGGGGCGCATGGACCAGGATGGGAACCATCGGGCGGGCGAACCGGCTGGTGTTCGCCTTCGCCGCCAAGGAAATGCTGCTGCGCATTGGGCGTGGCAGTTCCGACGGTTCGGCGGGCGGACGGGTGGACGCGCGCGCGCAGCTTATCCCGCTTAACGAAAACGATACGGTCGAGATCTTTCTGGGGCCGCAACCGCCGCCGGAGCGCATCATCAGCTCTTCGGATTTCGCCCGGAACTTGACGCAGTTGGCCGAATACGTGGCGGGGAAGCGCACGGATTGAATCCGCTCAAATCGGCTCAGACCGGGGATCGTTAGCCCCCGCCAGCACACGCGCTTCACCCAACCACCTGCCGGTTTGCCGGCTTCAGCCGCATCGACTCCCTGCCTCCGGCTAGCGCCGGCAATTTCCCGCCCTTTGCAAGCTTTCTTCCGCGTCAGGAGATACCATACGGAGACGGTAGCTTCCATGACGGTAGCGGCATGCTTCTCTTCCCGCAGCAGCGATTGGGCCGCCACGGTTCAACGCATGCTGCAAGCCCAGCGCCTTCCGGAGGATTCGCCCGGCTGCGTGTTCCCTGTGGCGGGAGGCGCCATCGGCTGGACCCAGCCTGCCGGCCGGCGCTCGCCCCTGCCGGCGCTGTACCGCTCCCGCTGCGGAAGCCTCCTGGCCGTCACCGGTCTGCCCATCGACATCTCGGGCGCATCCATCGAACGCCGTCTTGGCGCGGCCGTGGAAGCCGGGGGAGAGGAGGTCACCCGCGAGTTGAAGCAGCTCGACGGCGTCTTCGCCGCACTATTCTGGGACGCACCCGCCGGGACCCTGCACGTGGTGACCGACATCCTCGGGCTGCAGCCTCTCTATTCGTTTCGCCAGCCCGGGCTTCTGCTGCTCTCCGCCGGCCAGCGCGGCCTCACCGCCAGCGGTTTGCTGAAAGTGGAATCCGATCCGGCGGGCTGGGGGGCGTTCATCGACCTGGGCAACGTGCTCGGCGAAACCACCCAGCTCAAGGGCATACGGCGCGTGGATCCGGGCGCGGTTTGGACCTTCGATCCCCGGCAGGACCGGCTGGAGCGCACGCCCTACTGGCACTGGCCGGAGCGCGACCCCGGCCTGAAGCACGCCGGCCTCGACACCGGCGACCTGCTTTCCGTGCTGGACCGGGAGATCCAGGCCTACCTCGGGCACTGTCCGGAGACCACCGTGCTGCTGAGCGGCGGCGGCGACTCGCGCTTCCTGACGGCCATGCTGCTGCGTAACGGCGTTCGCCCGGCCGCGCTCACGGTGAAGCACTCCGATGAACTGCTGGGGGCCGATCACCGCTTCGCCGCCCAGGTGGGGCGCCGGCACTGCTCGGAGTTCCTGGCGCTCACCCCGCCGCGGGATTTCTTCTCCACGCCCGACTACCTGGACTACCTGGAGGCGACCGAAGCCGGCGCCCAGAGCCTGTACCTGTTCATTGCGGCCGTCGGAGCGCTGATCGGGGAGCACCGGCCGGCCGTATGGGACGGGTTGCTGCCCGGTATCACCGTGACGGGCTATTTCCGCCGTGCGCGGACGCCGGCCGAACTCCTCGAGAAAGTGTGCGCGCCCCGGAACAGCCAGCGATGGCGTGGGGCCTGCATGGTCTTCGAGAAGGGACTGGCGGACGGCATGTACGGCGAGTCGCAGGCCGCCCTTCGCCAGGAGGCGGCCCGCTATCCCTCGGACATGAACGGGGTCAACCAGTTCTGGGTGAGAAACCGCACGCGGGTGCGCACCGGCGCAAACCCCTGCCGGGTGTATGCGCGCCGCTCGCTGGCCTACACGCCCTGCGTGAGCAAAGAGTTCTGGTCGATGATCATGCCCCTGCCTTGCGAAGAGAGGGAACATCACC
>JADZAF010000388.1 GCA_020852755.1 Bryobacterales bacterium | reverse complement strand
TCTCAAGGGAGGGCGGCTGTTACGGAGTCAGGTGGTTCAGTAGCCTGTCACCGAAACTCTAGAACCAGGCCCGGACGCCGATGATGCCGACGAACGGACCGCTCAGGCAGCACCAGCTCGAATAGGCCCCGGTGGGCTTGCCGAAGGTGCCCGGGGTGGTAAAGTTCACCGTCGCGCTGGGGTTGGTGAAGTAGGTGTTCTTGAAGACATCCTGAACGTCGAAGCGGATCTCCATGTTGTACTTGTCCTTCAGGGTGACGGTCTTGGAGATGGACGCCCGGGACCAGTTCATGCCGTTGCAGCCGTGCAGGGTGTTGCGGCCGACCGTCCCCACGCTGTAGGCCGACGGGTAGGCGAAGGAGCTCATGATCCAGCACGGATTCTTGAGGTTGTTGTCAAAGCGCTGGCCGATGTCCCAGTCCTTGGTATAGACCTGTTCGGTGGGCACCAGCTGGTTGGGCCTTATGCCGACGGTCGGCAGGTAGCGGTAGGGGCTGCCGCCGATTCCCAGAGTGGCGGGAAGAGCGCTCTGGAAGTTCTGGATCCAGGCGATATCCCAGCCGCCCAACAGGTAGTTGATGATCCCGCCGCGGTTCATCCACTTGCGGCCCTTGCCGATGGGAAGCTCGTAGGTGGTGGTGACCACGTAGCGGTGGCGCAGATCGAATCCGGCCACCCCCTTCTCCAGGCTGCGGTTGTAGTAGCTGACTCCGCTGGCTCCGCCGTCGTTATCGGCTTCGTCGATGGTTTTCGCCCAGGTGTAGAAGGCATTGAAGTCCAGGCCGTGGGAGAAGCGCTTCTCCACCCGGATGGTACCGGAATGATACGTGGAGTGGCCGAAGTTGCTCCACAGGTTCACATTGCCGAACTGGGTGTAAGGCTTGTAGATCTGGGAGTTCTGGTAGATCTTGTCGAGCAGGGCGGTGTCGCCCTTGGCCGTGTCCGGATGGAGCACGTTCGTGTTCCACGAGTTGAGCAGGCCGACTCCGGACGAGCCCTGGTAGCTCAGCTCCGCCATCCAGGTGGGAAGGAACTGGTACTGGTAGCTGAGGTTCCAGTTTGTGGCGTAGGGGTTGCGCAGGACCGGGTCCATCCAGGTGGCCGTTCGTCCGGAGTAATTCGCGCCGACGAACGGGGAGCTGCCGTCGGGCAGGATGTTGAACTTGAGCGGGCCCGGACCCTTGCTCAGGAAGAACGCCGGCCGCGGGTCTCCCGAGGGGCTGACCGCGTTGACACTGGTGGTGTACTCCTCGAAATTGACGCGGAATGAGCCGCCTCCCAGGATGTCGATGGTATTCAGTCCGAATCCGCCGCGGAACACCATCTTGTCGGTGAAGCGGTAGGCGAGGCCGACGCGCGGCTGGAAGTTGTTCCAGTCGCCCTTGCTCAAGGGGAACTTGCCGTGGACGATGGCGCCGCGCAGTCCGGTGACCGGGTCGGTGGCGTTGGGGTCGAACTGCGACTGCTGGCCGTACTTGGTCTGGAAGGGAGTTTCATAGGACCAGCGCAGCCCGATGTTGAGGGTCAGCCTGCGGCTGACGTTCCAATCATCCTGAATGAAAAGCGAGTGCATCCACCAGCGGGGGAGCCAGTTCGCCAGAGGCGTACCGAAAGTGGCGCTGGTGACCGACCCCAGCAGGAATGCGGCGAAGGAGTTCCCTGGGCTGTTGGGCGTAAACGGCTGGCCCGTGGCGCCGAAGGTGTAGTCGCCGGACTTGTAGGCGCCCTCGAACATGTTGGCCCGGGTCCGGTTCAACTCGTAGCCGATCTTCACGTTGTGCGAGGCGCGCAGGTAGCTCACGCTGTTCTGCAACATGACCTGCTCCGACACCCGATAGTACGGGGTGGTCGCCCAGCCGCCCGCAAAGCTGGTAAGGCTGCGGAAATACGGGAACATCTCCCCGCCCACGCCGGGAATACCGAGGGTCTGGGCCCAGCCTTCGTCCATGCCGAAGGGAGTCCAGGAGACCTTCCGGCGAGTCATTCCGACCCGAAACTCGTTAATCAGGTGCGGGCTGAACATGTGGACGTCGGAGAGGACGATGTTGGGCTGATCCGAGGCGGGAGGAATCGTTCCGTTCTGCAGCATCTGCCAGTTGGCGGCCAGGCCGGTGCCCATGCCCCATACCCGGTTGCGGGTCTGAGAGTAGCGGCCGAACAGGCGGTTCTGCTCGTTGAAGACGTGGTCGATCTTGATGTCGAAACCGGACCGGTCGCCCTGGTACGGTGTGAGGCCTCCGAAGTTGTTATGGGGTCCGGCGGCATCGGTGTAGGCCGCATTGCCCCAGTTGTTGGGCGCCAGCCAGGGGTTATAGCTCAGGAACTTGCTGGCGACCGGGTCGAACCGGCTCTTGGGAATGATGTTTCCGGCGAAAGGATCGGCGATCCATTTGCCGGCGGCATCCTGCCGCACGGTGCTGGGGTCGAAAATCGGATAGCCCTTGCCGCCAAACGAGAAGTCGCCGTTCAGCATCTCGGGAGTGGGAACCGTGGTCAGGGTCTCGTCCTGGCTGCGCTGCAGCCGTAGCTGCCAGCCGAACAGGAAGAAGGTCTTGTTGCGGCCGTCATAGACCTTGGGGAGCACCAGCGGGCCGCTGACGGTAACCGAGGGGATGTGATAGGTGAAGGGCGTGGTGAACTTGTTGAGCTGGAAAAACTCGCGGTGGCGCGTCCGGCCGGGCAGGTAGCGGTCTTCCGCATCCAGGTGCAGTTCGTTGGTGCCGGACTTATAGGTGGTGCTGATCATGCCGGCGGCTGTGTGGCCGTACTCGGCCGGCAGCACCGTGGTGACGACCTTCACTTCCTCGATGGCGCTCTGGGTGGTGGAGGTGACGTTCTCCGCGTTGTTGCCGGATCCCATGTTCTGGAGCGGCTCGGTGCCGCTGACGCCGTCCATGGTGTAGGTGAGATTGCGGGACCGCTGGCCGGCGACGTTCATGGCGTTCATGCCGGTAACGCCGGGCATGACGTACATGGTCATCCAGATGGTGCGCTGGGCATTGGGCAGCTTGTTGAAGACCACGCCCGCCAGGGTCGCGCCGGTGGTGGAGGTGGCGGTTTCCAGCAGGGGCGTGGCGGCGGTGACTTCGATTTTCTCGGAGATGCTGCCGACCGTCAGCGCGACGTCAACCGAAATGGTTTCGTTGGAACGCAGGATGACGCCCGGCCGGTCCAGCGCGCTGAAACCGGAATGCTGGAACGTCATGTTATAGGTTGCAGGCTCCAGGTACAGAAAACGATAAATTCCCTGCTCCCCGCTGGTAGTGCGGGCGGTGAAGCCTTTGACCGGGTTTGCCACGGTGACCTCCACACCCGCCACCACCGCGCCGGTCGGGTCGGTGACCCGGCCGACGATGCTGCCCGTAGCGGTTTGGGCGGAAAGCGTGGGGACAAAGAGGACGACACATAGTGCCAATATGCAGCAGGCTGTTCGCACGAGGACTCCTTTCCAAAGTCGGTGGGATCAGTGTCATTCGGCGTACGAGCAAATGTCAAGTCCGGTTACGAATTTTCCGTTTGCGATAGAATGGTCGGCCCCGGCGACATGGCGGGCGGTCAAGCAGGCGCGGGCGCTTCCGGGCCGGGGGAGACGAAAGCGATCATCAAGTAAATCCATTCAGGAGCAAAAATGTCTGCTCGTAAAAAGGAAATGGGCCGGCGGGAGGCGCTGCGATGGGCCGCGGTGGCCGCTCTTGGCCCGATCTTCAAAGTGACGGAAGAGTCCGCCCTGGCCCAGAGGCGCGGCGGCGGCAGGGTCAACTACGGACCGATCAACAAGTACTCGGCGCCCAGCGATCTGAGGATCACGGATCTGCGGGCGGTTACGGTTGCGGCGAATTTCGATTACCCGATCATCCGCATGGACACCAACCAGGGGGTCTACGGATTGGGCGAGGTGCGCGACGGGGGCCTCAAGGGATCGGCGCTGGTCCTCAAGCCTTTGCTGGTGGGAAGAAACCCGCTGGACATCTCAGGCCTGCTGCGGACGTGCCGGCCGTTTGCGGGACACGGACGGCTGGGCGGCGGCTACAGCGCCATCGACATCTGCCTGCACGACATTGCGGGAAAGGTGTTCGGCGCGCCCATATGGCGGCTGCTGGGCGACAAGAAGCGCGACCGCGTGCGCCTTTACTGCGATACCACGGGCACATCCAATGCCAAGGTGTACGGCGAGCGGATGCTGAAGCGGAAGCAGGCGGGCTTCACCTACTTCAAGATGGACATCACGTCGAACTGGGTGGCGGACAAGCCCGGCGCGCTCGACCAGAACCGGATCATGACGGACAAGGGGCTGGCCTATGCGGGCGAGCTGATCGCGGCGGTAAAGGACGCCGTGGGATGGGACGCGCCGCTGGCCATGGACGGAACCGGGCCGGGCAACGTGAAGGACGCGATCCGCTACGCGCGGTCGTTCGAGAAATTCAACATGGCGTGGGTGGAAGACATGCTGCGCTGGTCGGACTGGCGGGGCTACAAGGAGCTGAGGGACGCCACCACCACCAAGATCCTGACGGGCGAAGACGCCTTCGGCCTGGAGGAGGGTTTCCAGCCGCTGATCGACAACCGGGCGGTGGATGTCATTCACCCCGACCCGGGAACATCGGGGGCGTGCCGGGAAACGAAGCGCATCTCGGATTACGCGCTGAAGAACGGCGTCGGGGTGGCTTTCCATATGGCCGGGTCGCCGGTCGGGTCGATGGCCAGCGCTCACGTGGCCGCTACGCTGGACAACTTCCTGGCGCAGGAATGCCACGCCCTGGATTTCTTCGAGTGGTGGCAGAAGCTGGTGACCAAGCCGGTCGTGGAGAACGGCCACATCGCGGTACCGGACGGGCCGGGATTAGGTGTGGAACTCAACGAGCCGGTGGTGAAGGAACACCTGCGCTATCCCGGCTACTTCGAGCCAACGCCGCAGTTCGACGAGCCCATTCTGGCCATGCCTCCGGGACGGCCGCGGGGGCCCTGGCCGCACTACAACGTGGACGGCAAGTGGGTGAACGAGGCGACTTCGGATTACTGAAGACGGCGCGGCGCCGGGGCCGGTGACCGGCGCCGCCAATTCCAGAATGGCCGGCGGAACGCTTACCGGCGAGCGCGCCTCATCCGCAGCGCGACGGCGGCGAGACCGGCGCCGAGCAGGAGGAACGACCCGGGCTCGGGCACGGCGGAGTTCGCCGAGAAGGCGTAGTTGATTTAGGTCGAGCCCTGGGCCCAATCCCATACGTAGGCTGAAGTATCACCCGGGCTGGCATACAGGCCGCCGGTGCTGACCTTGAAGTCCTCGGCCACTTTGGTGCCGCATGGCAACGTGCCTCCGCAAGCGCCGCCCCAGGTCGAAACCCAGGCCAGGTGATCGATGAAGTTCGGGCTGGTGGAAATCCAATAGTCCGAAGGGCTGCCGCCAAAGAGCAGGGCAGCGGCCTCCTGGCCGGTGTAGGCCGGCGGCACCGCGGACCAACTGGGCCCCTGATCGACCTGCCAGGAACCGATCAGACCCGCCGAGGCGAGGGCGGCTGCCGT
>JADZAF010000387.1 GCA_020852755.1 Bryobacterales bacterium | reverse complement strand
TGCAAATGGCCTACGAGGCCGTGGACCAGGGCGCGGCCGGCGTGGACATGGGACGCAACGTATTCCAGGCGGCGCATCCCGTGGCGATGATCCAGGCCGTGCGCGGAGTGGTGCACGACGGTTTGAAACCCGAGCAAGCCTTGGAGTTGTACCAGGGCCTGCGGAACTCTACGGAGAAAATGTCATGCGTCTGAGCGCCCTGATTCCGCGCCGCCGCTGGGCCACGTGGCTGGCGGTGGCTGCCGTGTCCTTATTCACCGCGGCCGGCTTTCTGGCCCAGGAAAGGCCCGCGCCCTACCGCCGGGCTGCTACCTGGCAGGAGACCCTGTACACGGCGCTGGAGGGGATGCGCGATCCGGCCGATCCGCTTGACGGCGTGCATACCGGCGTGTGGCTGTCCAGCGGCCCCTACGAGGGAAACCACTCGCTGGACACCGTCCTGCCGCCCGAGAAGAGCGACGGCAGCGTGCGTTGGATTGAACATCCCGGGTGGCACAACATGACCCGGCGGGAAATCGACGCGTCGGGACGCTCGGTGATCTACGACCGCTGTTCGCTTTACGCCGAAACCGCGCGGACGGTGGACGTCTTCTTCGCCGGATCGGCGGTGGTCTGGCTCAACGGCAGGGAGTTGTTCCGGGGCAACACGGGCAGCGCCCAGCCCGTCCCCAGCCAGATCGGCCTGCCGTTGCGAAAGGGGAAGAACGAACTCCTCATCAAGAGCCTGCACGGCGGGCCGCATCCCATGAACCCGGACCCGCGCTACGAGTTCGCCCTGGTCCGGCCGGGAGAAGTCGAACGGCGCCGCAACGCGGCCCGGGACCGGCTTTGGGCGCGCCTCCGCGCCGACTTCCCCGACACGGGCTCTCTGCGGGAAATGCGCCGCGAACAGCGCGACCAGATCTGGTCGCAGAGCTGGCCGGCCGGTGATATCTCGGCGCTGGCGGCCCGCTACGCCGCGGCCGTCACCGGCCCTTTGTCCGGCGAGGCCCGGCGGCTGGCGGCGGGAGCCAGGACGCCCGCTGATCTGCAGGCCGTGCGGAGCGTCTACAACCGGGCGCGCAACCTGGACGAGATCCGGGAGGCGCTGCGCGACGTCCATCCGGAAGCGGTGAATCTGGCGGTCGACGACCTGATCCGCACCTTCGGCGCGCGCTATGCGAAAGGCGCCGAATACCGCCGCGAGCTGGCGGAGTTGGAGAAGCCCTTCCTCGCGGCCCGCGCGGTCCAGTCCGACGATGCCGCGCTGGAGCGCCTGGGCGACCCGGTTCGCCGCTACCAGGCCCTGAGCCGCGAGGCCCTGCTGGCCAACCCGATGCTCGATTTCGACAAGATCCTGGTTGTCCGCCGCAACTTCGGCGAAGCGGCCCGGGCGCTGGTGGGCGGCCGGCTGGGCATGCCGGGCGGCAACTCCTGGACCAACGATGACATCCCGCACACCGGCTGGGACAACCAGATTGCGGTGCTCAGCGAACTGCGCGGGCAAGGCAGGCTCACCAGCTTCTATCAGCCTCCCAAGACCCACATCGTGAGCGACGTGGACCTGGATTTCGACGCCTCCCGCGTCATGTTCTCTTCCATCGGATCGAGCGACCGGTGGCACCTGTTCGAAGTGAAAGCCGACGGCCGCGGCCTGCGGCAGATCACCCCCGACCTGCCGGACGTGGATCACTTCGACTCCTGCTACCTGCCCGACGGCCGCATCGCCTTTGCCTCCACCGCCACCTTTCAGGCGATGCCCTGCATCAACGGCGGCGCTCCCATGGCGCAGCTGTACACCAGCGACAACGCGGGCAAGGATATCCGGCAGATCACCTTCGAGCAGGACAGCGACTGGACGCCCGCGGTGCACGAGAACGGGCGCCTG
Source organism: Bryobacterales bacterium (assembly GCA_020852755.1). GTDB lineage: Bacteria > Acidobacteriota > Terriglobia > Bryobacterales > Bryobacteraceae > JADZAF01. The sequence goes on along the minus strand of JADZAF010000387.1, from coordinate 3,211 downwards.
CTGTACCTGCGCTGGGAGTACACCGACATTCCGCACTACTTCTCGCGGCTGTTGTTCCATGCCAATCCCGACGGAACCGGCCAGATGGAGTACTTCCACTCCAACTCGTACTTTCCGAACTGCTATTTCTACGCGCGATCCATCCCCGGCCATCCCTCGGAGGTAGTCGGCATCATCAGCGGGCACCACGGTATCTCGCGCTCCGGGCGCATGATCGTCTACGACCCGGCCCGCGGGCGACATGAGGCCGACGGCGTGGTGCAGGAGATCCCGGGGCGCGGGCGCAAGGTGGACGCGCTCATCCGGGACACGCTCATCGAAGGCGTCTGGCCGCAATTTCTGCACCCCTACCCGTTAGCCGATTACTCGGACCCGGGACACGCCATGGGAGGCGGCAAGTACTTTCTCGCGGCCATGAAGCGCGAGGAGGATTCGCTCTGGGGCATCTACCTGGTGGATACCTTCGACAACATGGTGCTGCTGAAGGAAGTGGAGGGAGCGGCGCTTCTCGAGCCGGTCCCGTTCCACCCCGTGCCGCGCCCGCCCGTGATTCCGGACCGCACCCATCCCGGGGAGAAAGAGGCCACCGTATACCTCTCCGACGTTTACAGCGGTCCCGGCCTGGCCGGCATCCCACGCGGCAAGGTCAAGAGCCTGCGGCTGTTCTCCTACCATTTCAACTACAACCACACGGGAGGCCATGCCTCGGTCGGCATCCAGAGCGGCTGGGATATCAAGCGTATTCTGGGCACCGTGCCGGTGGAAGAGGACGGCTCGGCCTCCTTCAAGATCCCGGCCAGCACTCCCATTTCGGTGCAACCGCTGGACGAGAAGGGCCGCGCCCTGCAGCTGATGCGCAGCTGGTTCACCGGCATGCCCGGCGAGGTCGTCTCCTGCGTCGGCTGCCACGACCGCCAGAACAGCACGCCCCTGACACGCGCCAATCTCGCCTCCCGCCGGCCTCCTTCGGCGATCAAGCCGTGGTACGGGCCGCCCCGCCCCTTCGCCTTCCGCACCGAAGTCCAGCCCGTGCTGGACCGCTATTGCGCAGGCTGCCACAACGGCCGGGTGACGCCGGATTTCACCGCCAATCCGAAAAGCGTTTTCTTCACCGACGATACTTCCTATATCGCCCTTCAGTCCTACGTTCACCGCTACGGACCGGAGAATGACTACCATCTGCAGCGGCCCATGGAGTATCACACTTCGACCAGCCCGCTGTTCCAGATCCTGGACCGCGGCCATCACGGCGTGAAACTGGATTCCGAAGCGTACGACCGGCTGGTCACCTGGGCGGACCTGAACACTCCCTGGCGCGGCAGTTGGGGCGTGAACGGCGTGCCGGGCCAGGTGCCGCGATTCCGCGACAAGGATCAGGTGGCGCGCCGCATCGAACTATCCAGGCTCTACGCCGGCGTGGACACCGACCCGGAGAGCGAGTTCGCGCGGCTCCTCGAGGAGAGCGCCCGGCGCGGGAAGCCGGCGCCGATTGTTCCCCGGCCGGCGGACCCGCCGAAGACCAGCCTTTCCGCGATTGCCGGCTGGCCCTTCGATGCGGCCGCCGCGCGCAAGCTCCAGCGCTCCGCTTCGGGCGCTCCGGAGCGCTCCTTCGACCTGGGCAGCGGCGTCAGGCTCGATCTGGTGCTGGTTCCCGCCGGTTCTTTCATCATGGGGGACCCGGAGGGCCCGCCCGATTCGGGAACACCCTCGGTGGTCCGCATCGACCGGCCGTTTTACATCGGCCGCTTCGAGATCACCAACCGGCAATACCAGGCCTTCGACCCGCGGCATGACAGCCGCTACATCGACCAATCCAGCAAAGACCACTTCACTCCCGGGGATCCGGCCAACCGGCCCGAGCAGCCGGCGGTCCGCGTGACCTGGGAGCAGGCCCTGGCTTTCTGCCGCTGGCTCGGCCAGAAGACCGGAGAACGTTTTACTCTTCCGACCGAAGCGCAGTGGGAATGGGCCAGCCGCGCCGGCAGCGCTTCTCCCTTCTGGTTTGGAAGCGCGGCGGACTTCGGCAAACTGGCCAACCTGGCCGACAGCAGCATGAAGCCCTTCCGCAGCAGCTACCAGTGCGAGGGCAAGAACTTCGTCTTCACGCACCTGCCCTTCGACGAACAGGTCAACGACGGCAGCATGGTTTCGGCCGACGTCGGCCGGTACTACCCCAATCCGTGGGGCCTGTTCGACATGCACGGCAACGTCGCCGAGTGGACGCTCTCCACTTTCAAGCCGTATCCCTACGACAACCGGGACGGGTTGAACGAGCCGGGTCCCAAGGTGGTTCGCGGGGGCTCATGGCGCGACCACCCGCGGCGTGCCACTTCGGCGCATCGCATCGCTTACGAGCCCTACCAGCCGGTCTGGGATGTGGGCTTCCGTGTGGTGATGGAGGCCGGCGGCCGGGCCGCGCGGCAGGCATCGGTTGATTAGGATGCGGGGCGGGAACCGGCGGACAGCCGCTCTGGTAACGGCCCTGGCGATGGCGGGCGTCATCGCGGCGGCCCGGAAACCGGGATCGCAGGGCCCGCTTTCTCCCACGGCTCTGGCGGTCGCGCCCGGGGGCAGATCGCTGTTTGTCGCCTGCTCCACCGGCCGGCAAGTGCTGGAGTTCGACCTGGCATCCAGGAAGGTGGTGCGCAAGGTGGCGCTGCCGGGCGAGCCGTCCGGCCTGGCCCTCTCGCCCGGCGGCGACCGGCTTTATGTCACCTGCGCGGCGCCGGCCTCCCTGGTGGCGGTGGTGGAGACAGCCGGCGGGAAGATCCTGGAAACGCTTCCCGCGGGCCACACCGCCAACAGTCCGGCGGTAAGCCCGGATGGCGCGCGCCTCTACGTCTGCAACCGCTTCAACAACGATGTGGCGGTCATCGACCTGCGCTCGCGCACCGAAGTCCGGCGCATCCCGGTGGAGCGCGAGCCGGTGGCCTCGGCCCTGACCCCCGACGGCAGGTTGCTGCTGGTGGCCAATCACCTGCACAGCGGGTCGGCCGACGCGGACGAGGTCGCGGCCGCGGTGACGGTGGTGGATCCGGCCGCGGGCCGGCCGGTCGGGAGCCTGCGCCTGCCCAATGGCAGCGGTGAGCTTCAGGGCATCCAGGTTTCGCCCGGCGGCAGGTATGCAGCCGTGACCCACGTGCTGGCGCGCCACCAGACACCGACTTCGCAGATCGACCGGGGCTGGATGAACACCAACGCCCTGTCGATC
>JADZAF010000386.1 GCA_020852755.1 Bryobacterales bacterium | reverse complement strand
TGATGGAGCAGGCGGTGCAAGGTGTCCGGGGGGACCAGGCCGCCGAGGCCTTGCGGATGCCCGGCCAGCGCCGCCAGTGTGCTCTCGGTGAAGGCCGGATCGGGGTGATCCAGAAACTCGCGAGCCAGGAGCGCGGCGTCCGGCGAGAGCGCCAGTACATAGGAAATGGCTTCCGTGAGCACTTTCCGCTCACCCGATCTGATTTCCGCCAGAGCCGTTTCCAGGAGACCGGGAAACTTAGCTGCGCGCGCCAGATCGTAGACTCTGGCGCGTACCGGCGCCAGGGGGCTGTGGGCAAGCTCCTCCAGCAGATTATCGAGGCGGTAGCCGGGCGCCTCGGAGAGCACCGAAAGGGCATGAGCCGCCTGCCTGGCGTTGCTGCCGCGCGCGGTCTGCTCCAGCAGACTCAGCAGAGCCGGATCCGAGACCGCGACACGGGCGCTTTCCAGGTCAAGGCGGCGGACCTGCAGGCGTTTCCGGATGGTGACAAGGTACTCCTTCTCGGCGTGCCTGGCCAGCCAGATCCAGGCGATGGTGAAGCCAATCACCAGCAGCGGGAGCTTGCTCGGGTCCTTCAGCCCCACCCACCCAAGCGCCAGCAGCAGGAAGGCGGCCAGGCCCCGGCTGGTGCGATCGACTGTCACGTCCATGAAAGCCTTGGTGCGGTTTCTCAATTCCGCGGGCAGCGGCAGGTACAAAAGCTCGGTGCCGGTCTTGTTGAAGGAATAGCGGCTGCCGGCCTCGGTGAGACGGGCGAGCGCGGCGCCGGGAACGCCCGGCCAGAACAGGGCCACACCGGAGGCGGCTGCGATGGAGCCGGGCATTAACTTCAGCGTGCCGCCTACTCCGAGGCGGCGCACTAGCGCGCCGGTCACCACGAACTGCAAGAGGAAGGTGAAGACATTCTGGATCAGATAATAAGTCCCGAAGAAGGAGGCATATTTCTCAGTACCCTTCACATAGGTCAGTTTGGCGGCTGCCTTCAACTGGTAGTCCACCAGCGTGTCCACGACAAACATGAAAGCGATGATTCCCGTGATCACCTGGAGGTGGCGATGGCTGGTGATTACGGTGATTGCTTCCCTTGCCGTGAAACCCGCCTCCTCCGCCTCTGCGCCCCGGGCGCTTGCGAGGGAGACGCTGTCTCGCGCAATGGCGAGTCGAAAAGCTGCATAGGCGAGAGCCACCAGCAGCGCGCAGGCAAGCACAAGAGGGAGGGGGTGGTTGGAAGCGAGCGCAGTAGTGAGGCTCCCGACCACGGACCCCGCCACGGCGCCGAGGCCGATGATCGGATATAGCCTCTTTGCTTCACGCGATGTGAACAGATTGCCCGCGACCAGGTAGCCCTGGGCCACCATCACGCAGCCGAACAGGCTGGTCCACAGGTTGAAAACCCAGACCATCCCCGGTATCTGGAGCGGGAACAAGGCCCAGAACGCGATGAAGAAGACCACCGACACAACGGTTGACCCCGCCACCGCGATCTTCAAGGAGGTCCGAATCGCCAGCTTGGTATAGAGGGTGGCCAGGAGCCCTCCCACGGCTGCGAGCAGGATGTAGAGGTACGGTAGATCGTCGATGTCCTTCTGGTCCAGGAACATCGCATTCGAGATAGGCTTGAGGATGTAGTGGACGTACAGGGCGAAGAACAGGTACGTGGCCATCCAGAGTGTCCGGAGTCGCTCCCCCTCCCGAACGTCGAACGCCGCGGACCAGAGGGCCTTGATCTTACGCATGAGTTCTCCCTTACCAGGTGCGGTCAATGCCGACGACGCCCGCGCCGGCCTCGTTCTTTCGCAGGTACACGACGACTGACTTGGCTTCGCGAGAGATTCGCGCGGCGAAGTAGGAACCCGTAGCAGCCTTCCCGATCGCCGCCGGCAGCGCGAAGTCCGTGGCTTCCTGGATCAAGGCGTGGGTCTGTTTCTCATTGTCGAATTGCGACCAGCTCACGGCATAGGGGCGCCCCTCCGCAAGCCCGTGCCCGACTGCCAGGTCGTCAAAAACCAGCCGGTCTTCCTCGATTCGGAAACGGTCCAGCGGCAGCACCCGGGCGAAATAGACGCGGCCGATCTTCCTGCGGCGTTCGACCAGGCACTTGACCAGCCAGTCCACCGCCTTCGGATCGCTATACTCCCCGGTTTCGACCAGCGCACGGATCTCTTCCTCCCTGAATGCCATGACCTGCCGGGCGGCCCAGAAGGTATCGTCCGGCAGCCGGTTGTCGAAGATCGGGGCGGGGTAATTCGGTTTCCACCGCTCGGGCTCGAACACTTCATACTCGAAGTTGCCGGCCGAAGAAAAGCGCGGGTAATCGGCCCGGGCCCAGCGCGGCACGTAGATGCCCAGGCTGAACAACTGGGCCAGGGTGGGACGCCAGCGAAACAGGTGCTCGTAACCGGCGCGGGGGCTCTTGGTGGTGAAACTGTCGCTGCCCAGGCTGGCGCCGAAGTCTATCAGGTGGTGGCGGATGTGCTTCACCCCGTCTTCCTCGATGAGTGCGTCGCAGGTCTGGAGACACTTGATGTCGTTATGACCCAGCCAGGCGGCGAACACGAACAGGCCGCGCAACTCCCGGCGGTGCTCGTGCGGCACGATGTCGTTGGGGTCGTCACTGCGGGTGCCCTCGTAGTGGAACTCCCGGATGATCTCTCCCGGGAGATAGCGGCAGGCCACCGCCCGGTAACCCTTCCTCGGGTCGCGCGGCACGCCGAACAGGATATGGTCGAGGTCCCGCTTCTTCATGGGCCGGACGCGCCCGTGCTCCTCCACCGCAGTCCCCGGCGCCACCCGGAGATCTTCGGGGTGGAAGTAGACGATGTAGGTCTCCGGCACGTGATATCCGAACGCATGGAAGAAACGCGCGCAGACCACCTCGGCCGCGGTGGCCAGCTCCAGGTTGCGCAAGGGATCGAACTTAATCATGTATTCCTGGCCCTCGGCGTCCCGGATCGTAAAGCCGGGCGTAACTCCCTCGGTCTTGGCGGAAATCACGTTCCAAGGGCGCGTCCTGGAGGGCGGGTGGGCGTTGCCGGCGCCGCGTACCAGTTCCTCGATCGACATCCGTTTCCGGTGATGCCGGTTCACGTACCAGTCGCCGTCCATCACCTCGCCCAGCGTGTTGACACTCTGTGCCGGGATGACCTTGCCCGGCCTGTGGCGCTCTCCGGGCCTGGTGAACGTGGCGCGGAAGAAGTCGTAGTATTCGCCGGCCTTGCGGGAAGCAGCCTTTTCGACGGGCAGGGGCGGCGGCTCGCTCTCAAGCGGATCGTCGGGAAAGAACTTCTGAGCCCCGAGAAGCAGCGGAAAGAGCAGCAGAATCAGGCCGCGCATGGATCCTTTCTAGAGCCGCCCGCTCATGGCAATCTCGCGGGTGCGCACTTCCGGCGGCGCCCCGAACTTCAACCAGACCTGCACTCCCTCATGGCTGAAACCGGTGTCGATCCGAATGAAGTTGCGGTTGCGGGCGTTGAACCGGAAGCCGAACCCGGCCGAGGTTTCGAGGCCGTGGAAATTCACCTGGGAACGCCGGGCGGCAACTTTGCCGGCATCCAGGAACAGGGCCATGTCCAGCCCGGAGAAGGCCTCCCAGCGGTACTCGACGTTCGCAGCCAGGAGGTTGTCGCCGTAGAAGCGATAGGAACGGAACCCGCGCAGGTCGTCCGATCCGCCGAGCGTGGGCTGCAGGTAGAACGGCACGGCGGCGCCGCTGCCCGGATAGGAAAGCGTGGCTGCCAGCGCCAGGGCGATGACCCGCCGCTTGTTGAAGAACGGCACATACTGCCGTGCCTCCAGGTCCAGCTGGCGGAAGTCGAACCGGTTCGAGCGGACGTCGCTGTAGTTCTGCCAGCGAACCTGGAACATACCGCCGCTGCGCGCGCCGATGGGGTCGTCGCGGTAATCCAGGCGGGTGAAGAAGCCGCCCCGGGCGAAGTCGGTCTGGCGCTCCAGGCCAGGCGTGTCCTGTTCTGTGAACAAGTCAGCGGTGTGGGCGATATCGGCCCGGTTTCCGCGGCCCGCGTTCACACTCAGGTACCCGCCGGTGAACCCGAGCGACAGGCGTCGCCCCAGCCGGACACCGAGCAGCACGTCGTACCGGGTCTCTTCGAAACGGAAGTGGGAACGCCCGTTCCTGGAGGAATCCAGCCCCGGACCGTAGTAGTCGATACGCGGGTAGTTGCCGTGGACGGCCACCAGGTCCAGAAACGCACTGCGGCTGAAGAGTTCCGGAACGCCGAACTGGAGGTCGAACATGTAGGCGCCGGCGGCAGAGGCGGCCGCCGATCCGCGGAACAGGAACTTACCGTCCGCCAGCCCGTACCGCGTGTACTGCGGGCCGAGAGCGAAACCCTGGCCGGTCGGCAACCCTCCGAAACGCAGACCCAGCCCCTTGATCCCGTAGGTGAGGCTGTTCATGACCGCTTCCGACCAGCCGGTCATGCGGCGGTCGAGCAGGCTCCGGGTCTCCGGCACGAGCCGTCCGGCCTTGTCCCGCCGCAGACTTTCGATCTGCGCCGTGCGGGACGCCACCTGCGCGTGCAGCCCGGCGGCCAATACGCACGCCACCACGATGCGCCGCATGGGCAGCCTCAGATGTTACTTACACCAGATAGTTTCGGATTACAAGTGTAATAACTCTGAATTAATACCCTTTAATGACGCCTGGGTCACCAGTTCCACGAAACGGCAAGGCCGCCCGGGCCAAAGCCCACGTCCGGCGCCAGGCGGGATGTGCGCTCGACGCGGCTGCCGGGACGACTGGGATCGTGGTGCTGCCTGTACAGGTAGCGGCCGATCATGAAGCCGAGCGAGCCGCCCGCGAAGATATCGGATACCCAGTGGCGGCGCGCGCTCACTCGGGAAGCGGCCACGGCCGTGGCCAGGGTATAAGCCGTGATGGGCACCGCGAGGTGGTTGCGGTACTCGTAGGCGAAGACGGTGGCGACGGCGAATGAGGTGGCGGCGTGGCCGGACGGGAAGGAGTCTCCGCCCCGCCAGAAGCCGAGCCGCTGTTTATCCTCTACAGGACGCTCGCGCTGGGTTATCTTTTTCACGGCGAACGCGACCAACTGGGTGTGTGCGACGGCCTGCAGCGCCAGCCACCCGGTCTCCTGCGCGTGCCGGTCTCTTCTTGCAGCGCCGATCAGGAAGGCGCCGCCGGCAAACCCGGCCAGTGTATAGGCGGCTCCCATCTGCGAAACTCTGCCGCTCCAGATCTCCTGGTCGGGCGTGTTAGGGAGCCAGCCGGATGTCTCGCGGTCGGACAGGATCGAAGCGGCGGAGATGAGCAGAAACGGCACGCCGTACTTCTTCATGGCATGCGAATCGTAGTTGGCGGGGCGAAAGGGAGCGGTCCAGATGCGGTATTCGTCGCGCACGAGCGAGCGGAGAAAGGGCTGTTTCCCCGGAGTGCCGCTGGTTTGCCCGGGCTGCGGGGCGGGGCTCGCCGGGTCAGGCAGGCCCTGGGCGCACGCGAGAACGGCCGGCAGCAACAACCAGAGGAGCAGGTGTCTCGGCACTATGCGCTATTTTAAGCGGTTTGCTTGCGGCGGAGCGGCGGGCCGCTAACCTCCCTTCCACCCCTACCGCTAAAGTTCTCCCAACCGGCGTCCGATCTGTCACCCAGACGGACAGGAAACGCATGAGATCCAGTCAGATACCGGCGCTGGCGGCATACCTGGGCGCCGCCCTCCTGATCACACCCGCGGCGGGGCGGGCGCCGGAGGCACCCTCGAATACCGGCGGCGAATCGGCCATCCTCGAAGACCTGCCCATGGTGGAGGCCGCCACCCTGCACTCCCAGACTCTGCAGGAAGCCCCGGCGGCCGTGACCGTCATCACCGCTTCCGAGATCCGCCGCTACGGCTACCGCACGCTGGCCGATGTGCTGGGCGCGGTGCGCGGGTTCTACATCACCAGCGATCGGTCTTATCAGTATGCCGGAATCCGCGGCCTGGCGATTCCGGGCGACTGGAACAGCCGCTTCCTGATCATGATCAACGGGCATCCGCTTACCGAAAACATCTATAACTCCACGAACTTCTTCGGCCAGGACTTCGGTCTGGATATGGACCTGGTGAACCGCATCGAAATCATCCGCGGCCCTGTCTCAGCCCTGTATGGCAGCAACGGCATTCTGGCGAACATCAACATAGTGACTCATTCGCCCGTGGATGCGGCCCAGTTTCGGAGCACCCTGGAGACCGGCAGCTTCGGAGAAAAGAAGGCGACCATGTCCTCCTCCCTGGATCTTGGAAAGGGCGCTAATCTGCTGCTGTCCGCATCGGTATTTCATAATGCCGGGCGGCGGCTCTACTTCGAGGACTACGACTCCCCGGAGACGAATCACGGGATCGCCAACCGCGTGGACGCCGAGCGCGGATATCACACCGTCGCCAATTTCGTATGGGGGCGCTGGAATGTCCTGGGCTACTTCAACAGCCGGCAGGTGCAGGTTCCCGTGGCCGGAATCGGAATTATCTTCAACGATCCCGCCAACTACGCTCTGGACAGCCGCAATTTCCTCGGAGTGATCTACAACCGTGAAGCCGGAGCGACAGGCAAGCTGCGATGGCAACTCTACTATGACCGCTACCGATACCTTCACCGGTGGGACTACGAATCCGAAGAAGCCGGCGGGGTGCTGGATAACCGGACCGGCGCCTGGGGCGACTGGCTGAATTCCCAATTGATCTACAGCCGGCCATTGGGGAGGCTGGGCACGCTCACCGCGGGCACTGAGGGCAGCATCGAATTGCGCAATCTGCAAATCAACGAAGACGTCTCACCCAATTACTTCCAGCATCTCAGCATCAGCCGCCCGGACCGGGCCGTTGCCGTCTTCGGCCAGCAGGAAGTGCCGCTGGGCCGCCGCTGGACGGCATACCTGGGGGTGCGCATGGACCAGTCGATGAACTTCGGCAGTTTCGCTTCCCCCCGGCTCGCCCTGGTATTCCAACCCTCCTCGCATACGGCCTACAAGCTGGTTTACGGACGCCCCTTCCGCAATCCTTCGGTGTTCGAGCAGTATTACCAGGATAATCTGGCCTACCTCGACAATCCGAATCTGTTTCAGGAGAGAGCGCACGCGCTGGAGGTGTCGGCAGAGCGGCGGCTCAAGCCGAACTTTTCGGTGATCCTGAACGCTTTCCACTACCGCTTCAGCGACATCATCCAGGCCCGATGGATTACCGACACCCTGCAGCAGTACCAGAATGCAGGCGGCAGGCGCTCCACGGGACTGGAGATGGAACTGCGGGCCGCGCCTCTGAGATGGCTGGAGACCGACGCCAGCCTGGTGGTGCAGAAGGCCGCGGAGGCGGGCAGCGGGGCACGTTTGCCGAACTCGCCCGCCCGCATCCACAAGGGCCGCTTCTCGATTCCGTTCGCCGGCCGACGGGTGTTTGCCTCCGGCGCCTTCCAGTACATCAGCCCCCGGGTGACCGGTCTGGGCATCCCGCTTCGCCGGGTATTTCTGGCGGACACCACCCTCTCGACAGTCCGGCTCTCCGCCAGCTATGACCTGGTCGGCGGGGTTCGCAACCTTCTCAACTGGCAGTATCACCACCCGGTGGACTACTCGATGGATCGGATTCTGGCGAACGGCCGGACCTTCTTCGTGAAGCTGATCTGGCGGCCGCTGGAGTGACCGGGCCTGGGAGGAACTGCGTGAACCGAGCCGCGATCATCGAAGCCGCCACCGCGCTGGTGGGCATCCACGCGGCGATTCTGGCCGGACAGGGAGCCATCCCGCGTCCCCGGATCCTCGTGGTCTACCGCTCGGGCGTGGAGGCTTTCGCCGAGGTCCTGGAGGCCATACGCACCGGGTTGCCGCCGGATGTTTTAGGAGTTATCGACCTGAATGATCCGAACTCCAGGTCCCAATTGGGCCGCGGACTGGGTCAATCCCCTGCCATACTGATCGCCGTAGGCGGGGAAGCTTCCCGCACGCTGGCGTCCCACAACCTGACCGCTCCGGTGATCTCCACCATGATCATGGAGGCCGATCGGGAAAAGAAACCGCACGGCGCGGTCTGCCTGGACGTGCCCCTGGCGAAAGTGCTGCGGGAGACCGCCAGGCTGTTTCCCGGGAGGAAGCGCCTGGGCATCATCCGAAACCCGCTGCGCGAGCGCCCGGCCGCCGGGCAGCTCAAGGAACAGGCGGCGTTGGAGGGATTCGCTTCCGTGGTCGTGGATTGCCCCGGTCCGGAGGGCCTGCTGTCCTCCTTCAACTCGCTCGCGGGCAAAGTCGATTTTGTGCTCGCGCTGCCGGACAGCTCGCTCTACAACGGCGCCACGGTCCGGCCGTTGATTTTGGCTTCGCTGGACCGGCGGCTGCCGATCATCGGCTTCTCCTCCAGCTTCGTGCGGGCCGGCGCGGCCCTGGGTGTGTATCCCGACTTTCGCGGTGTGGGCGAGCAGACGGCCGAGATGGCGGCGCGCTGTCTGGCGTCCCAGCAGTGCTCCGGCCAGGAACAGGCCCGGGATCTCGTGGTCGCCGTGAACCAGAAAGTAACCCGCTTGATCGGGCTGGATTTCCAGGCATCGCGCTTCCCGCAAGTGGTGGTGGTGCGATGAAGGCGCTGCGCCGGTTCAGGCAGCTGCTGCGGCGCAGCGTGACTACCCGGGCCCTGGTATCGAGCCTGGTTCTGCTGGGCGTTTCCGCGCTGTTTCTGATCGCTTCTTTCCTGGCCACCCAGAGGAAGTCCTCGCAGGAGCAGCTGGAATTGCGCGCCCTGGCCCTGGCCGATTTCATCGCCAAGCAGGCCCAGTTTCCCCTCCTGGTCGGCGACCGCAGCGAGCTTTCGCGGATAGCCGACGGTGCTCTGTCCAACCGGGACGTGGCTTATCTCGAGATCTCCGGGGCGGACAGCGTCCTGATCCAGGCCGGGCGGGAAGACCGGAAGGCGGCTTTCGGGCAGCGGCCCGCAGGCCCGGCCGGCACGGCCGGGAGCGACTTCCGGATCGTGAGTCCGGACCTTCTGGAGGTGCGCCGGCTGGTGCGGCCGCCCACCCGCGGCCGGCTGCTGGATTGGGAAACGGGAGCAAGTTCCGAGGCGCCTCTGGGCCTTGTCCGGATGGGTTTCTCGATGCGGGAGCAACAGGCCGCTCTGCGCTCCACGCTGCTCTGGGGCAGTGTGGCGATCGGGTTGGGCGTGTGCGTGATCCTGTCGGTCCAGTACCTGCAGCTGGTACACCTGCTGCATCCTCTGAAGACCCTGATGCGCTTCACGGACACAGTGGGATCGGGGGACCTGAGCCAGCGGGCCAGGGTGGACCGGGAGGACGAGATCGGCCACCTGGCCGCGGCCTTCAATCGCATGGTGACCCGGCTGGGGGAGACCACGGTTTCCAAGGACTATGTGGATAACATCATTCAATCCATGGGGGAGTCCTTGATCGTGGTGGACGCGAGCATGGTGATATGCACGGTGAACCGTGCGACTCTGGCCCTGCTGCGCTGCGAGGCCGGCGACCTGCTCGGACAGCCCGTCTCCGTTGTGGCCGGCGATTCGACCGGCGGGGCGGTGCAAAGCGGCGTGGAGCGCGTCTACCGGGCCCGCAACGGCCAGGAGATGCCGGTCCTGTTCAGCTCGGGAGTGCTGCACGGGCCATCCGGCGAGGTGCAGGGGTACGTGTGGCTGGCCCAGGACATGACCGAGCGCAAGCGCGTGGACGAGGAAAGGAACCGGGCCCGGGAGGCGGCCGAGCAGGCCAGCCGCGCCAAAAGCACCTTCCTGGCGAACATGAGCCACGAGCTGCGCACCCCGCTGAACGCCGTCATCGGGTACAGCCAGATGCTGATGGAGGACTGCGGACCCGAAGCCGAAGCCATGCGCCAGGACCTGGAGAAGATCGAGCGGGCGGGACAGATGCTGCTCGGGCTGATCAACGACGTGCTGGACATCTCCAAGATCGAGGCCGGCAAGATGGACGTGGATCTGCAGCCGTTCGAGGTCTCGCCGGTTGTCCGGGATGTCGTCAACGCCGTCCAGCCACTGGCCCGGCAGCGGGCCAACCGGATCCGGGTGCGCTGCCCCGAAGAGGACCCGGTGGCCTATGCGGACGTGGCCAAGTTCCGCCAGAGCCTGCTGAACCTAGTGAACAACGCGTGCAAGTTCACCGAATCGGGCACCATCAGCGTGGACCTTTCCCGAACGACGCAGGCAGGCCGCGACTGGCTGGTGGTGAAGGTGGCCGATACCGGGATCGGGATCAGCCCCGACCAGCTCGCCCGGCTCTTCCAGCCCTTCAGCCAGGTGGACGGCTCCGCCACCCGCAAGTATGGAGGCAGCGGGCTCGGCCTGGCGATCAGCAGGAAGTTCCACCAGATGATGGGCGGCGACATCACCGTTGAGAGCACGCCCGGCCGGGGATCCGTCTTCACCGCCTGGGTGCCGGCCGCGCCTCCGGCGGAGAAGGCCGGAGGAGAAGCCCGGAAGAGAGAAGACGCATGGCGCGAATCCTCGTGATCGAGGACAACGAGTTGAACCGGGACATGCTGGCCCGCAGGCTGGCCCGGCGCGGCTTCGAAGTGTTGCTGGCCATCGATGGCCGGATCGGGCTGGACAAAGCCGCGCAGGCCGCGCCCGACCTCATCCTGATGGACATGAGCCTGCCGGAGCTGGACGGCTGGGAGGCTACCCGGCGGTTGAAGGCCGGCCCGGCCACCCGCCACATTCCCGTGATCGCACTCACGGCCCACGCTTTTGCGGCCGATCGGGCGAAGGCCCTGGAGGCGGGCTGCGACGAATTCGAAACCAAGCCGGTGGATTTTGCGCGCCTGCTCGAGAAGATCGGCGGACTGCTGCCGGAGAGTGACTCATGACAAGGACGAACAGATTGCTCGTGGTGGATGACGAGGCTCTGAACCGCGACATGCTCTCGCGGCGCCTGGAGCGCAGCGGATACAGGGTGGTGGCGGCGGAGAACGGGCAGCAGGCGCTTGAAGCCGTGCGATCGGGCGACATCGACCTGGTGCTGCTGGATCACATGATGCCCGGCATGAGCGGCGTCGAAGTGCTGCGGCTCCTGCGCGCCACCTACTCGCCCGACCAGCTGCCCGTCATCATGGTCACCGCCTTGAACGAAAGCACGCGGACGGTGGAAGCGTTCGGGGCGGGCGCCAACGACTACGGGACCAAGCCGGTGGACTACCCGGTCGCGCTGGCCCGCATTCACTCGCAGCTGGCCCGCAAGCAGGCGGGCACAGCGCTGCGCGAGAGCCAGGAGCGCTACTCCCTGGCCGTGCAGGGCCTCAACGACGGCCTCTGGGACTGGGATCTTCTCAAGAACACCATCTACTACTCCCCACCGTGGAAAGCGCTGCTGGGTTACCAGGACGGGGAACTGGGCGACAGTCCGGAGGAATGGTTTTCGCGCGTGCATGCCGAAGACCGGCCGGGACTCCGCGAAGCGCTGCGCGCGCACGTCGACGGCTCCTCTCCGCGGCCGCTCGAATTCGAGTGCCGCATGCTGCACAGGAACGGCTCCGAACGCTGGATGCTGGTGCGCGGAGCGGCCGCGCGGGGGCCGGACGGCAAGGCGGTGCGCATGGCCGGGTCGCAAAGCGACATCACCCACAAGAAGATCTTCGATCCTCTCACCGGGCTGCCCAACCGCCTGCTGTTCTCCGAACGATTGGCCCGCGCTCTGGACCTTTCCAGGAGCGACCCGGAGTATGTCTTTGCCGTTCTGTTCCTCGACCTCGACCGCTTTAAGCTGGTGAACGACAGCCTGGGCCACGCGGCCGGCGACCAGTTGCTGGTCCAGGTGGCGGGCAGGCTGCGGCAGTGCATCCGCGGAGGAGCTTCCTCCGCGGTCGAAGGCGGAATGCCGGTGATCGCCAGGATGGGCGGCGACGAGTTCGCCGTCCTGCTGGAGGATATTCACGAGGCCGGGAATGCTTCGCGCGTAGCGGAGCGCGTTTTGCGGATCATGCGGACTCCCTTCGACCTGGACGGCAAGGAAGTCTTCTGTACCCTGAGCCTGGGCATCGCTTCCAACGCCCTGCAGTACGCCTCGGCGGCCGACCTCCTGAGGGACGCCGACACGGCCATGTACCGCGCCAAAGCGCTGGGCAAAGCCCGTTACGCAGTATTCGACCAGGCCATGCGGGCCGAAGTCGTGGCGCGCCTGGACCTGGAAAACGATCTCCGGCGGGCCATTGAGAACCAGGAACTGGTGGTTCATTATCAGCCCAAGGTCCAACTGTCCACGAACCGCGTTTGCGGCTTTGAAGCCCTGGTCCGGTGGCGCCACCCGGTCCACGGCCTGGTGCCTCCGGCGAAATTCATTCCTCTGGCCGAGGAGACCGGCCTGATCATCCCCATAGGCCTCTGGGTCACCAGAGAAGCCTGCCTGCAGATGCGGCGGTGGCAGGAAATATACCCCAGGCATCCCGCTCTGGAGATGAGCGTGAACCTCTCGGTCCGCCAGTTCCGCCAGCCGGATCTGGTCGAGCAGGTCTCGCGCATCCTCGAGGAAACCGGGCTGCCGGGGGAATGCCTGCAACTGGAGCTGACCGAAAGCGTCGTGCTGGACGACTTCGAAGCCGCGGTCGGTGTCCTGAACAGGCTCAAGGCGCTGGGAGTCGGGCTGAAAATGGACGACTTCGGCACGGGCTACTCCTGCCTGGGCTATCTTTGCCGGCTGCCCTTCAACGCCTTGAAGATCGACCGTTCGTTTACCGCCGGCCTGGAAGGCGAGAACGGCAACTCGGAAATCATCAAGACGATTATGGCGATGGCGGGCAGGCTGGGCCTGGAAGTGGTGGCCGAGGGAGTCGAGAACCGGGAGCAGGCGGCCTTGCTTCAGGAAATGGGCTGCCAGTTCGGCCAGGGGTACTACTTCGCCAGGCCCATGGAGCCCTCGGCCATCGAAAAGGTGCTGGCCTCGTCCTGAGCCGCGGCTCTGCTCGCGGCCGCGGCTTCAGCCCAGGCCCGCACACCCGGCCTGCAGGCCGTCATAGCCCGCGATATGATTGAGGGCGTGACTACCCGGCGCGCTTTCCTCGGTCAAACTGCGGCCGGCCTCCTGGCCAAGCCGCCCCGGTTGATCATCGACACCCACCTGGAAGTCTGGACCCTCGATCCGAAGTTCCCGTTCCGGCACCCCGAGAGGGCCAACCTCAAGGTGAACATGGCGGCTCCCATCGAGAACCAGGTCGAGGTGATGAAGGAATTCGGCCTGAAGTACGCCGTGCTCATCAACCCGCGCTACTTCGGCTGGGACAACTCCTACATCAGCTACTCGCTGCACAAGTATCCGAAGCTGTTCGTGGCCCACGGCCTCATCAATCCCGAGGACCCGAAAGTGGCCGAGCGGCTGCGCTACTGGGTGAAGGAGCACGATTTCCAGGGGATGCGCTTCAGCCCCATCTACCATCCGAAATCGACCTGGCTGAATTCCAGGGAGCACTATCCGCTGTGGCGCGAGGCGGAGCGTTTGAACGCCGTGTTCAACTTCTACATCCTGCCTCACCAGATGCCGATGCTGGAGGACATGGCCGGCCGCTTCCCGGGCGTGAAGATCATTGTGGATCACGCCGGCAAGCCGGACCTGAAGCTGCCCGACCCGTGGCCCGAGTTCAGGAAGATGTTCCGCCTGAAGAAATTCCCGCAGGTGTGGATCAGCAACTCCGAGCCGTACGAGATGTCGGAGCTGAAGCGCTGGCCTTACGAGGACACCCTGCCTTTCTACAAGGCGATCTACGAAGAATTCGGCGGCAGGCAACTGGTATGGGGCACCGGCTACCCGCGCCCGCGCTGGGAACTGCCCATGGACAAGGAACTGGAATTCGTCGACAAAGTCTGCGATTTTTACACTCCGGAGGACCGTGAATGGCTGCTCGGAAAGAACGCACTTCGCATCTGGAAGTTCCCCAGGCAAAATTGATCGGCGCGCTGCTGCTCTGCGCCGCCGTTGCCTTTTCCATCGAAATCAAGCCCGTTGTCCCGGCCTCGGGGCCCAAGCCGGTGGGACCGTATACTCCCGGCCTGATGGCCGGCGATTTCCTGTATGTCTCGGGGCAGGGCGCGCGCACTCCCGACAATCAGATCCCTCCCACGATCGAAGGCCAGGTGCGCCAGACGCTCAACAATGTGAAGAACATCGTGGAGGCGGCCGGCCTGACCATGGAGCACGTGGTCTACACCCAGCTCTATCTCGACAACGCCGCCAATTACGACGCCGTGAACAAGGTCTGGATGGAGTTCTTTAGGAAGAACCCGCCCGCCCGCGCCACTCTCGGCGTGTACAGGATGCCGGTCGGCACTCCGGTCGAGGTCACCGCGATCGCGGTGCGGGATCTCAAGATGAAGAAGCCGGTGATCCCGCCCGGATATCCCAGGAACGCGCCCGTATCACCCGGGGTCATCGCCGGCGACCGCATGTACCTCTCGGGCTTCCTGGGCCGCGACATCAACACCGGGCGCATCCCGGACGACCCGGCCGAGCAGGTGCAACTGGCCCTCGACCGCATGCGGCAGACCCTGGAGGCCGGGGGCATCGACTTCCGGCACATGGTGTTCGTGAATCCTTATCTCACCCGCAACATGCCCATGGGCCTGATGAACAAGGTCTACGCGAAGCACTTCGAGTTCGGCAACACGCCCGCGCGGGCCACCATCGTGGTTCATAGCCTGCCCAACGGCGCCAACATCGAATTCACCGGCGTAGCGGCCATGGATCTGTCCAAGCGGCGGGCGGTGCGGCCCAGGAACATGCGGCCGAGTCCGACGGCCAGTCCCTGCGTCCTGCTGGACACCACGCTCTACTGCTCGGCCAAGTCCGCATTCATCCCCGGCCCCGGCGGCGGGATCTACGCCGAGAGCATCGAGCACCAGTTGCGGCAGACCATGCGCAACCTGCTGGACGGGCTCGAGGAGGCGGACTACAGTTTCAACGACGTGGTCGCCACCAACGTCTACGTGGACAACATCGAGGAATTCCCCAGGATGAACGCCGTCTACGGGGAATACTTCACGGTGACTAAGCCTACCCGCACCACGGTGCAGCCGCATCCTTCGGTGGAGCGCAAGACGGATGAGAAGGGCCGCCAGCCCGCGCTGGAGGAAATCTCCCTGGTGGCGGTGAAATAGCCATGCGCATCGAACGCATCACGCTGACGCACGTGCGCGTGCCGCTGGTGGAGCCCTTTCGCATCAGCTCCGGCGCGGTAGGCGAGAAGGACGGCATTGTCGTCGCGGTGGAGGCGGACGGCATCACCGGGTACGGCGAGTCCTCGCCCATGTCCGGCAGCTTCTACTCCACCGATACGCCGGAAAGCTGCTGGCGGGAGTTGTGCGAGACGCTGGCGCCCGCCGTGCTCGGGCAGGAGCGCGCTTCCATTTCCGAGTGGAACTGCCTGCTTGCCGGGCTTCCGGCCGGTAATTTCACCCGAACGGGACTGGAGACCGCGCTCTGGGACCTGGAAGCGCGCCGGCAGGGAATTCCGCTCTACCGGCTGCTGGGCGGGACGCGCGCGGCCATCGAATCCGGCCTCGCGGTGGGTCTTTACGACACCGTCGACGACACCTTGCGGGCCGCCGAACGCTACATGGCGGAGGGCTACAAGCGGCTCAAGCTGAAGATCGAGCCGGGCCGTGACGTGGACCTGATCCGCGCGGCCCGGCGCGCCTTCGGCCCGGTCCCCATGTTCGTGGACGCCAACGGCGCCTACAGGCTCGAGCACCTGGACGTTTTCCGGCAGCTCGACGAGTTCGAGCTGATGATGTATGAGCAGCCGCTGGCCGGGCCCATGCTGGAGGAGTCGGCCGAGCTGCAGGCCAGGGTACGGACGCCGGTCTGCCTGGACGAGAGCCTGGAATCGGTGGAATTGCTCGAGCGGGCGGCCAGTCTGGGAAGCCTGCGGATCGCCAACATCAAAATCCAGCGGGTAGGCGGCCTGGAGAACGCCCTGCGGGTGCACAACGCCTGCGCCGCGCGCGGCATTCCCTGCTGGATGGGCACCATGCCCGAACTGGGCATCGGATCCGCGCAAGCGGTGGCGTTGGGAACCCTGGGGAACTGCCGCTTCCCCACCGACGTGGAATCCTGCCGGCGCTGGTTCGTGGACGACATCATTCAACCGTTGCTTGAAGTATCTGACGGAATCATCGAAATTCCCGAGGATTGCGGCTTGGGATGGCAGCCGGATCTGGAGAAAATCCGCAAGTACCAGGTTGCCTCCGCCAGTTTCGAAGCAGCGAAGAGCTGATCGCCGGCAAGCGTCTTCGGGAGGTTCTTTCCGCCCGCAAGCGGGCCGAAGCATAGAGCCGTTTGCGGTGGCGGCACTCTTGCCTCAGACACCGGGTGGTTGCGTTACAGCCCGTAGCTGAAACAGATCATCGGCGTGATCTGGTGAAAGATTCCGCGCGCGGTGGCCAGCGGAACCGGTGCGATCAGTCGTTTCGGAAACTGGCTGATGTAGTCCCGCAGCTCGATGCGCAGCGAAACCCGTTCCGCGATCTTCCACTTCACCCCACCGCCGGCGCTGACCACGAATCGCGTCTGATCGCGCGTGGTCAACTGCGCGATATTCTGCAGCGGCGCCGAGGGATTGGCCGGTCCGGTCACCACGAACATTTTGGCGCCCGCCCCCACCGCCACGAAGGGCCGGATGCGCAGCTCCTGGTCCTTCCAGTGAAACAGAACGTCGTAGTGAAAAGTGTGCGATTGCCCCTGGATGTTCGTCTTCTCCCCGCCTGCTTCAAGGAACGGGTCTCCGTCCTGGTAGGTGTAGCGCACCTCGCCCGAGATCCGGTCGTACCGTTCCTCACTCAGGAAAACGGTCAAGGAGAAGCGGTTGCGGATCCCGGCCGAGGCCGTGCCGGCGGGGGCGATCACACTGCCGTTCTTGTACCAGCCGTATCCCGCTCCGGCGCCGATCTCCCAGGGCTGGGCCCAGCAGTTCAGGACACAAAACAAGGCCGGCCAGAGGGACCGCACATAGCCAGATAAACATCCCCGGCGCCCGCCGTGCAACTGAGCCATCTCCGGACGGTCTTCCGCGTTTGTATTGCAGAGGGGGAAAATGGCGACTCAGGTCATTGAAACACAGACACTCACCGGCGGGCAGGCGGCCATCGTGGAGATGATGACCAACCTGTGGACATCGCGCGCGGTCCACGCAGCGGCGAAACTCGGGATCGCGGATGTGCTGGCGGAGGGTTCGAAAACGACGGAGGAACTGGCCGCCCGTACGGGGACGCACGAGCCGTCCCTGTACCGGCTGCTTCGCGCTCTGTCCGGGGCCGGCTTCGTTCACCAGAGCGAGCCGGGCCGCTTCGAGCTTACCGCCTTCGGAGAAGTGCTCCGGTCGGATGTGCCCGGCTCCATGCGGGCCACGGCCATCACCGAGCTGGGCGACGAGCACTACGAAGCCTGGGGCAGCCTGGTGCACAGCATCCGTACCGGCGGGATGGCTTTCGAGCATCGCTATGGCATGCCGGTCTGGGAATTCTACCGGCGGAATCCCGAGGAGGCGGCCAACTTCAACCGGACCATGGCGGACTTCAGCGCCAGGTTCGCGCCTGCAATCCTGATGGGCTACGATTTCGCGCGCTTCAAGAACGTGGTGGACGTGGGCGGCGGCAACGGAACCCTGCTGGCGGGCATCCTGGCCGACTGGCCGCACCTGCGCGGCACCGTGATGGACCAGCCCCGGGTGATTGAACAGGCCCGGCACACTTCTCCGGCCCTCGCGCTGAACGGGCGGTGCACGTTCGCAGGGGGCGATTTCTTCGAATCCGTCCCGGCGGGCGGGGATCTCTATATGCTCAAGTGGATCATCCACGACTGGGACGACGAGCGCTCCGTCACCATTCTGCGGAACATCCGGAAGGGCATTGCGCCGGGCGGCCGTGTGACCCTGATCGAGACCATCGTGCCCTCCGGCGAGCAGCGGTCCTTCGCCAACCTGTTCGATCTCAACATGCTGGTGATGACCGGGGGCAGGGAACGCGACGAGAAGGAATTCGGCGAGTTGTTCGCCCGGGCCGGCTTCCGCCTGGCCCGGACGATTCCCCTCGCCCTGGAGATGCACATCATCGAGGGCGAGCCGGTTTAGGCTTCTACCTGCGAGTGCGGCGGCGGGCCTCCGGACTGTCCCAGTCGGGGCTCGCCAGCCCGTTCAAGTCCCACATCACCTGGCCGTTCATCAAAGTCATTTCGCCCACGAGCTTCTTCGAGCCGCGCAGGCGCGAGCGGGCGGCGTCGGTGAAGCCGAAATCGCCGGTGACCAGCCGCAGCACCGCGATGTCGGCCGGCGCGCCGACCGTGAGATGACCGAACTCTTCCCGGTGAATTTCCTTGGCCGGGGTCCAGGTGGAGCGCAGGATCACCTCGTCCAGGCTCATGCCCATGTTCAGGAACTTGGACATGAGGTTAAGCATGTCCTTCATGCCGCCGTTCATGCTGTCGATGTGCAGGTCGGTCGAGATGGAGTCGGGATGGAAGCCCTGCTTCATGGCCGGCACCGCCTGGCGGAACAGGAAGCTGCCGCCGCCGTGGCCGACGTCGAAGATCACGCCGCGCTTGCGCGCGTCGTACAGGTACTGGCGCACCCGCCCCTGATCGTCGAGCATGGGCACCGCGCCCAGGTACAGGTGGGTGTAGATGTCGCCCGGCCGCAGCTTCGTGGTCACCAGGTCTTCAAACGGGCGCTCCGGGCGGAAGGTGGCGAAATCGACCATCACCGGCACGCCGGCCAGCTCGCCCGCCTTCACGGCCCGCTCCACGGCCACCCATTCGGGCCCGTTGAAGTGGGCGATCTTGACGCCCACCAGCACATCGCGGTTTTTCTTCACGGTCTCCGCGGTGCGCTCGGCGTCCATGTCTGAGACATCCTGCTCCACCGTCATGCGCCCGCCCATGCCCTTTCCCACAATGTTCAGCATGGCCAGCACGCGGGTCTTGGAGCGCTGCACGACGTCCCGGCGGAACTCGTCGAAGTTGCGCCAGCCGGAGCTGCCCGCGTCCACCATTGTGGTGACCCCCGCCCGGAAGGAGAAGCCGTCCGGGCGCACGCTGTTCGCGCCGGTGTACTCGCCCGCCATGGTGGAGGCGAAGACGTGTACGTGGATGTCCACCAGGCCCGGGGTCACGTAGAGAGAGGAAACGTCCACCACCCGGCGCGCCTGGGCCGCCGGAATATTCTCCGCCACGGCGGCGATTTTGCCGCCGCTGACGGCCACGTCCCGGACCGCGCTCAGGCCGTTCTTGGGATCGATCACATGCCCGCCCTTGAGCAGCAGGTCGTAGGAGACCTGGGCTTGTGCGGCGCAGGCCAGCAATACAAACAGGATGGTTCTCACGTTTTACTCTCTCCCTGAAAGAAGCGATTTGCGGATTTTCGCCGCCACGGTGAAGTGCGGATCCACGATATTGGCGATGTCGTATTCAACGGCGTGACCGAGAAGCAGCGCGGCGCTCCGCTCTTCATAACCGTAATCGGAAACCAGCCAGCGCTGCAACTCGGTGGTGGCGTGCTGCAAGGCCTGGAGCAGCGGGCGGGCGCTTCCCAATACCATGATGTAATCGCCGTTCTCCAGCCGCGGCCAGCCGGTGGACTTCTTCTTCACGAGGTCCACCGAGAACTCCACGTTCATGGAGGTTTCCAGGGCGTTGCCCAGGATCTCTCCGTCGCCCTGCGCGGCGTGGCCGTCGCCCACGAACAGCAGCGCGCCGGGCTCGTACACCGGCAGCATCAGGCTGACACCCGCCACCATGCCGTTGTAGTCCATGTTTCCGCCGAAGGTGTCGGGCGTGCTGGTGGCGATGGCCTCCTTGCGGTCCGGCGCGGTGGCCACGCAGCCCAGCATGGGGCGCAGCGGCACTTCGATCACATTCGGCTTGTATTGGGACTTCAGCCGCGCGACGCCCTTCACCCGGTCGATCTCCCAGGTCTCGGTGGTCTCCCCGCGCTGCGACTGCTCGGAGCGGAGGAAGGCGGGGTCCACGGCGTAGGGCGCCAGCAGGCTGCTGGACCAGGCGGTCAGCCGGTTGGTTTCGATCTTCTCGATGCGCACCACCAGCATGTCGCCGCGCTCCGCGCCTTCGATGTAAAACGGACCGGTCTGCGGGTTGGGCCGTTCGGCCACTTTTTGGTTGCGCTCATCGAAGCCGCGGGCGTCGATGGTGCGGGTGACCACCCGGTCGCCGGGCTTGATGCGCATCACCGGCCGGTGGGCGGAGGAAAAGGTGTTGTGGAACACCGTGGGATCGAAGCGGTGCGTTTCGGCTGATAAGGAACACATGGCTGCGAGGACGATAGCGGCGGCTTTCATCGACCGCGATTATACTAGCTTCCGGCCGGCTCGATCACGGCCGACATGGACCCTTTCGACCGGGCCATGCGCCAGTCGGGCCCGTAGGCGTGGATCTGGTCGCGCGCGAACTCGGCCTCCCCCAGCGCCAGCGTCATGAGGATGGTGCGGCCCGTGGTATCCACTTCCACGGCGTGCCGGAAGGCCCGGTCCTTCGAAAAAATGAACAGCCGCTGGAGCATTTCGATCACGTAATCGTAGGTGTGGTCGTCGTCGTCGAGCAGGACCACGTGGTACATCGGAACCAGCTCTTCGCGGCCGGCGACTTCGCTTTCTGGGGTGACGATCGGGCTGGACCCGGGCATATGACTTCGAGGGCCGAACTCTTCTATTCTAACGGTATGGCATTCCCGAAGTGGCCCGTATCGACCGATCGTGAACTGGAACTGATCCGCCAGGTGTTGGAGAGCGAGCGCTGGGGCGGCTACCACGAGTTTGTCACCCGGCTGGAGGGGGAATT
>JADZAF010000385.1 GCA_020852755.1 Bryobacterales bacterium | reverse complement strand
TCTGCTCCTGGCCCTGGCGCGGCCGCGCTGAAGATCCATTCGGGAACTCCGGACTCCGGACGGCGTCTAACTGTAGCGAGCCATGGTTGCGAGTACCATTGGCCGGGCGGCTGCGGCGCTCCTCGTGCTGGCGGGCCTCGGGCTGCCGCAGCCTGCGCCGGCTCGCGGGCGGCCCGTGCCCGTTCCCGAGCAGATCCAGGAGTGGCGGCTGCTCCGGCGCGTTCCTCCGGTCTATCCTCCCAAGGCCAGGGAGCTGCGCATTACGGGAACCGTGCGTTTGCGAGTCGTGATTTCAGCGGACGGCCTGGTTCTTTACGCGGGAGTCATTTCCGGCCACCCCTGGCTGGTGCGAGCCGCCGTGCAGGCGGTCCGGCAATGGATCTACCAGCCGGCCTATCTGGCCGGCCGGCCGGTCGCGGTGATGACGACGGTGAGCGTGCGATTCCCGCCGCCCAGGCAGCCGCAGCCTTACTTGTCCGTCAGCACGGCCACGCCGGGCAACTCCAGGCCCGAGAGAAACTCCAGGGAAGCGCCGCCGCCGGTCGAGATGTGAGTGATCCTGTCGGCCACCCCGGCCGACTTGATGGCCTTCTCCGAATCGCCGCCGCCGACCACGGAAACGGCGCCCGACTCGGCCACTGCCCTGGCCAGGGCGACGGTTCCCTTGTCGAACGGAGGTTTCTCGAACACGCCCATGGGCCCGTTCCAGATGATGGTTTTGGCGCCGCGAATGACTTCGGAATAGCGGGCGATGGTGGCCGGGCCGATGTCCACACCCAGCTTGTCGTCCGGGATCGCGATCACCACTTCGTGCTCCGCGCCTTCCTTGAGTTCGGAGGCCACCACGTGGTCGGAAGGCAGCAGGAGTTTTCCGCCCGCGTCCGCCATCAACCGGCGTGCCAGATCGAGCTTATCGTCCTCCACCAGCGACTTCCCCACCGGCTCGCCCTGCGCCTTCTGGAAGGTGTAGGCCATGGCGCCGCCGATCAGCAGGCGGTCCACGATCTTCATGAGGTTGCTGATCACCTCGATCTTGTCCGACACTTTCGCGCCGCCCAGGATGGCTACGGCCGGCCGCTCCGGATGGCGGGTGGCCATGCCCAGAAAACGCAGCTCCTGTTCCATCAAAAGCCCGGCGGCGGCCTGCGAGACGAACTGCACCATGCCGGCCGTCGAAGCGTGGGCGCGATGAGCCGAGCCGAAGGCATCGTTCACGTAGACATCGCATAAGGCGGCGAGCTTGCGGGAGAACTCCGGGTCGTTCTTCTCCTCTTCGGCGTGAAAGCGGAGATTTTCGAGCAGCACGACTTCTCCCGGTGCGGGCTTCATGGCCTCCACCTCGGGTCCCACGCAATCCGGCGCCATTTTCACAGGTTGCCCCAGCAATTCCTCCAGGCGCCTGGCCGCCGGCTTCAAACTCATCTCAGGGTTTGGCTTGCCCTTGGGCCGTCCCAGGTGGGAAGCCAGAATGACACCGGCGCCCTGCTCGAGGGCGTAGCGGATGGTGGGCAGGGAGGCCCGTATGCGCTTGTCGGAGGTAATCTCCTGGCCGCCGGCGGCCAGGGGAACGTTGAAATCCACGCGGATGAAAACGATTTTGCTCTTGAGATCCAGATCCCGGATTGACAGTTTCGCCATAGAAAACTCCACTGGGGGACAGAAGAACGAGATTAGCGAAAGCAGAACGCAAAAAGCAAAGAGCGGCCGAACGGGCCGCCTCAGACCTTGATGACAAAGGTATTGGTGAGAGCGGGATGCAGGCGGGAAGCGCGGTAAGCCTCCAGCAGCGCTCCGGCGGCGGGTCCGTGAATGGGGGCGATCAGCCGGCTGCCTTGTTCGCCTTCGATCAGCCGGCGAAAGCGCTCGCGAAGAATGACGCTCCGAAACACTCCGCCGATGTGCGCCACCTGGAGCGATTCGCCTTTTTCAAAGAGCTGGACGCGCACCGAGCCGGCCAGGGCGGCCAACTGGCCGGCGGCCTGGCGCAGGATGCCCGAAGCCACTTCGTCTCCCTGCGAGGCAACCGAGTCCACCAGCTTTGCGAAGGAGGCGACGCGCGGGCGCGGGAAATCCTGGGTATAGAAGCGGTGCAGCAGATCGTTGGCGTCGCGGGCGCCGGTGGCTTCGAGCAACGCGGCGCGGAGCGCAGTCGCGGGACCCCAGCCTTCCTCCATCCGCAGAGCCGCGCGCAGCGCCTGGCGGGTGATGTCGAAGCCGCCGCCTTCGTCTCCGAACACGTAACCCCAACCGCCCGCCCGCGCCGTCCGTCCCGCGGCGTTTCTTCCGAAAGCGATGGAACCGGTGCCGGCAATAGTGATGATGCCCGGCTCTCCGGCCGTCGCGCCGGCCAGAGCGATGACCGCGTCGGTGGTCACAACCAGCGTTTTGGCCTGGAGGATGTTGGAGAGGATCTGGCGCTTATCCTCCGGGCCGCCGCTCATGCCGAAGCAGGCGGCTTCAAACGTCGCCGTGGATGCATCGAGCCCCGCCTGCCCGCAGGCTTTCTCCAGGCACTCGCGCACCGCCCCAACCAGTTTCTGCCGGCCCTCGGCGGCGCCTACGTGATTGCAGGGGCCGCCCGCGCCCGCACCCAGCACGCGCCCGGTTTCATCCCCGATCACCGCCGTGGTGGAGGACTGGCCGCCGTCCACTCCAAGAAAGAGCCGCATGGCCGTCAGTCAATTCTATACAGGCGGGCGCCGCGGTGTTCGCGCACTTCGGTGATGCCCCACAGCGGCGCGTTGGAACGGAAATCCTCCGCGCCGAAGTCGTTCTGGAAGATCAGCAGGTAATCGATCCCGTTCCACTTCAGCTCGCGGGTGGCGGCTCGGCGCAGTCCCAACAGGGGCGGAGCGTCGCTTTCCTCGGGGGCCGCTGCCAGCGGCCGCCAGGCGCCGCCGGCGTCGCGCCCTTCCAGCTTCAGTTTGATTTTGCTCTGGTCGTGGGAGCACTCCACGAGCACCGAGCCGGCCGTACGCACCCCGCCGAAATCCACGTCCAGGAACATGCCGGAAAACAGGCTCTGCCAGCTTCGCCAGCGTGTGACGGGCGAGCTGTCGAAAGCCAGCTGCACGTCCCAGGGATTGGGGTGGGCGCGCAGCCGCCAGCCGGGTTCGCGGGGCAGTTCCCGGTTGCCGTCGAAGACCCGCAACTCCCCGACGCTCCACAAATCCGGGACGCCCGAGGCGGTCTGAACCACCCGGATGCCGCGCAGCGGCTGCGAGGGGAAGCGGAAGCGCAGGTGCCAGGTAGGGGCGAAATCGGGCAGCAGCGGGTTCCACAGGATGTCGCCCATGCGGTTGTTGAAGGCGGCCTGGTAGGCGACCAGAATCTCACGCGTCGTGTAGGATTCCGGCACGCTGCTGTAGGTAAATACCTTCGCCCCGGGCGGGGTGTTCTGTTCCACCATGCGGGCCACGCTGTAGAGCGGCATCTTGAAATTGAGGAAGGAGTCTTCGGATTCGATGCGCAGGGCCTGCCGGACGGGGATCTTCTCCAGGCGCCAGGCATACCGGGGAGCGTAGCGCTCCAGCACGCTCGGCCAGGAGATGACGGCGTGCACCAGCACCAGGGCGGGCGCCACCCGTTTCCATTCGCTCAACACCAGCGCCATGGCCAGGGACGCGAAGGGCATGGCCGGAATCAGGAAACGGGCGCCGATGTTGGTCAGCCAGGGGCTGCCGAACAGCAGGGCGCCCAGCAGCAGCCGGCGGCCCTCGGGGCGGCGCAGGGCCAGCAGGGCCAGGGGCGCCAGGGCGAATAGAGGGCCGAGGAAGCTCGCCAGAGCTCCGCCCAGCAGCAACTCGTAGGGGATGTCGCGCCGGCTGCGCAGCCCCTCGTAGTTGCGCATATGCTGCGCGTAATCCTTTTCGAAGGAGACGTACACGTTGGGATTCGGAAACAGGCCGTTCAGAAAGGGAGAGAAGGGGTTCTGGAGTACGATCCAGTTCTTCACCACCCAGGGCAGGATCATGATCAGGGCGCAGAGCGAGATCACCAGCAGCGGGGAGAGCACCGCCTGGCGCTTGCGCCTTGCCTTCCAGCCCACGAAGACGAGCGCGTAAGGAACCGCCAGGAAAGCCGTGTATTTCGAGGCGTAGCAGAAACCGGCCGCCAGGCCGATAGCGGGAAGCAGGCCGGGCGCCCGCTCCCGGTCCCAGATCTGGAGCAGGTAGAAAACCGAGAAAACCAGCGTGGCCACGGCCACATCGTTGTAGGCGCTGATTCCGTCCACCCCGATGATGGGGCTGACGAAAACGAACAGTGCGCCCCATGCCCCGGCCTGCGCGAAGCCGAAACGGCGGCCGTAGGAGAGCATCAGCATCGGCAGGGTCACCAGGAAGGCGAAGTGCACCAGCGCGGCCGCCGAATGCCGCCCGAAGGCGAAGGCGAACAGGAACAGCATCTCCACGCCCTGCGAGAGATTGGAGTACATGTGCGTGGTGATGCGCGGGAAGCCGTGCTCGCGCAGGTAGCGGTATACCAGGCCGAGGTGATAGCCGGAACCGTCCGGGCTCAGTTCCGGCGCCATGGCGTTGAAGAAGTACAGGACCGTGTAGATGCTGAACACGGCGAGGAACAGCCTGCGCCACAACGCCGGCAGAGCGGGGAAGGGCTTGGCCTGGGGGCGGAAAGCGCCGGCGCGCAAAGCCGCGCCGATCGAGACAGCCCCCGCCGCCAGAAACACGGCGGGATAGGCGATCTGCGCTGCGCACAGAGCGAACACCGCCAGGCTGAGGATGGCCGCGCCCAGCACGAAGCTGAAGGCCCATTCCTCGGCGCGGTACAGCCTCAGGTTCAGGCGGCGCAGCAGGACCCGGCCCAAGGCCAGGCTGACAGCCGCGGTGAAGCCCGCCCCGAACAGAATCAGCAGGGGCTCAAGCAGCCGCGCCGTCACTCCTGAAACCCGGCGCTGGCCAGGATGAATCCCAGCGTGGCTCCGTCCTCTTTGGATACCCAGACTTTGTCCGGTTCGATGGCGACCAGGTTCAGGGCGCCCGCCTTCAACAGTTCGGGAGGAACCTCCTTCTCCAGCTGACGCCGCCCAGGCTTCGCGCAGCGAAACCGGTCCAGCAACTGGCCGTTGATGAACACGGAGAGGGTAACCGGGCCTGTTTCCTTGAAGGTGTGTTCGGGGATGGCAAAATCCATGACGAACTTCAGGTGCTGCGAGGAGTGCAGGAAGAAGCGCAGCTCGGGCCGCCGGAATGCCCACCGCCAGGAGTTGGCCTCCAGTCCCTCACTGACGTCGCGAAGGATGTAGCTGGCGGCGTTGGGGTCGTTCATGGCCACAAAGTGGCGGATGGTGGCCGACTGCGCCGGGGGTGTCTCGCGCTGCGCCGGCGGAGGATAGCTTTCCGGAGCGGTCCCGCACCCGGCCGCAAACACGAGAAGGAACAGACAGAACCCAGTGGCTCGCACGAAGTTGTGATTGTAGCGAAAACCGCGCGAGGCCTTCCACCGGGAGAGCCGGCCGGGGGGAACGGCGGCGCCCGGCCGGGGCGGGTTCACTCCTTCCCGGCCGAGCTTTCCGACAGCGATTCGATGAAGCGCTGCATGCGCCGGTAGTGCGACCCTTTCCAGAACACCCGTCCGCAGCCGGGGCAGCGCTGGAATTCGTCGTAATACTCCGCGGTTCGGGCCGGCAGTTGCCCGGCCACCTCCGCCCGGGCGGCCTCCCGTAGTTTCGTGTTGCAGCGCAGGCAGCGCCGGAACGGCCGGATGGAGCGGGTCAGGTCGAAGCGCCGCACCACTTCGGCCGCCTGGCGGCGCACCGCGGTTTCCCGCACCCAGTAGCCGTGAGTCACCACGCTGCGCATCAGCAGCCCGCGGTCGCGGGTGAGCAGGATGCGCTTCCCGGCGGCGGAGATGTGGGCCAGATCCTCATCTCCGTAGTCGTTTCGGTACAGGGTGTCGAATCCCAGCATGCGCAGGTATCCGGCCAAGCGGCCCAGATGCGTGTCGAGAACGAAGCGCGTCACCCGCAGCGGGGCCGGGCGGACGGCCAGCAGGGGTGTAATGTCCACCGATTCGAAAACCGGGTAGACGCTCACCCGGTCGCCGCCGCACAGCAGGTAACTGAAACCCACCGACTCGCCGTTCACGACGATCAGTTCCACTTCCGGATGAGGCACGCCGAAGGACTCGAGCGCGTCCTTGACCGCCGTGGCGGCGAAGAACCGGAAGGGCAGATCGCGGCCGCGCTCTTCCGGCTTCAGGAAGTCGTTCAATTCCGCATAAAAGCGGAACCAGGCGCAGTGCACGGCCGCCGCTTTCAGCGTTTCAGCGTGGGGTACTTGATGCCGAGCTGCTCCAGGTAGGTCCCTTTGCGGGGGTCGTAGCGCAGT
The DNA here is from genome assembly GCA_020852755.1 of Bryobacterales bacterium. Lineage (GTDB taxonomy): Bacteria > Acidobacteriota > Terriglobia > Bryobacterales > Bryobacteraceae > JADZAF01. The sequence goes on along the minus strand of JADZAF010000385.1, from coordinate 37,710 downwards.
TTCTCAAGCTGCGGGCGGAAACGCTCCATCTTCTCCCGGTTCAAGTGGATGGGAGGCTGGGTGCCTTCCGGGATCAGCGACTTCCACTTCACCTCCTTGGTCTGCTCGGCGAAATACTGGCGGGCGGCGGCCAGGATTTCCGGCTTCAGCAGCAAATCCAGCGCCGTCATGGCGTGGGCCTTGGCGCCCGCGGTGGCGCCCTTGTGGGCGATCGGAGTGGCCATGGCGATGCCGCCCGCCCAGTGATGAGACGGCATTCCCGGAATGTTGGCAGGATAGCGCAGGACCACGGTGGGCAGGTTCCAGGAGACCTCGGCGATGTCGTCCGACCCTCCGCCGGAAAAGGGCTGCGGCGGCTTCAGTTGGTTCACCTGGGTCTTCAGGCCTTCCGTCTTGGCCTTCAGCTCGGCCTGGGCGGCGCGGGCCAGCGCCTGGTCGTCTTCCGACCATTGCGGCATGCCTACGGCCTGGATATTGGCCTGCAGCGCCTCGGCCAGGGCTTTGTTGAAGTGGCCCGGCCAGGCGGCGGCAAGGACGCGCTCGCTCATCGTGGTGCCGGTCATCTCGGCGGCGGCCCGGGCGATCCGCGTGCCGATCGCGTGGTTCTCGTTGATGCGCTCGTAGTCCCACTCGCGGAAGAAGTACCAGACGCTGGCCACCGGCGGCACCACGTTCGGCTGATCGCCGCCCTGGGTGATGACGTAGTGGGAGCGCTGTTCGGGGCGCAGGTGCTCGCGGCGGTAATTCCACCCGATGTTCATCAACTCCACGGCGTCCAGCGCGCTGTGGCCCCGCCAGGCCGAGGCGCCGTGGGCGCTGACGCCCTGAAAAGTGTACTGGGTCGAAACCAGGCCGGTTCCGCTGGCGCCGTAATTGGTGGCGAACTCGCTCGAGATGTGCGAACTCAGCATGGCGTCCAGGTCCTTGAACAACCCTGCGTTGACCATGTAGGTGCGGCTGCCGAGCAACTCCTCGGCCACGCCCGGATAGACCCGGATGGTGCCGGGAAGCTTGTGCTTCTGCATCAGGTTCTTCACCACCAGGGCGGCGGTCACGTTGACGGCCTGTCCCGCGTTGTGACCTTCCCCGTGGCCCGGACCGTTGGGAATCAGCGGGTCATGGTAGGCCACTCCCGGCTTCTGGGAAGTTTCGGGCAGTCCGTCGATGTCCGCCATGAAACCGATCACCGGCTTGCCGCTTCCCCAGCTGGCCTCGAAGGCGGTGGGTATGCCGGCCACGCCTTTCCGGACGGTGAAACCCTCGCGCTCCAGGATGGCGGTGAGGTAGGCGGCCGACTGGAACTCCTGGTATCCCAGCTCCGAGAAGCTGAAAAGGGAGTCCACCACCTGCTGCGTGAACACCCTCCGGGCCTCGACCATCTCCTGGGCCGCCTGCTTCAGCACTTCCAGCGAAGGGGCCTGCGCGCGGGCGGCCGCGGCGGCCAGGATCAGGGCAAAGGAAAGTCTGCTCTTCATTGCTTCGCTCTTATGCTCGGCGCGGGCCCGGATCTGCAATCATGGATAGCTCGGGGAGGGATATCGTAGTGCGGGTTACGAAACTGGCGGCCGCGGCCGGCCTGGCCTTGGGTACACTGATCTCCTGCTCATCCACCAGGGAAACGGAGGGAAAGGCACGCGTGACGACACAACCTTTTGGGAAAACGCCCTCGGGCGAGGAGGTGCGGCTCTTCACCCTGACCAACGCCGGCGGCATGGAAGTGGCCATCACCAACTATGGCGGCATCGTGGTGTCGGTGAAGACGCCCGACCGCAGCGGCACGATCGGCGACGTCGTGCTCGGCTTCGACTCCCTGGACGGCTATTTGGGGCCGCATCCGCATTTCGGATCGCTGATCGGCCGCTACGGCAACCGCATCGCCAAGGGCAGGTTCACGCTTAACGGCGTGGAGTACAAACTGGCGCAGAACAACGGCGAGAACCATCTGCACGGCGGCATCAGGGGCTTCGACAAGGTGGTCTGGCAGGCGCGTCCCCTCACCGGGGGAGATGCGCCCGGCGTGGTCCTGACCTACCTCAGCAGGGACGGCGAGGAGGGCTACCCCGGCAACCTTTCCGCTACCGTCGTCTACAGCCTGACTCCCAACCACGAGTTGCGCATCGACTACAGCGCTACCACCGACAAGGACACGGTGGTCAACCTGACCAATCACTCCTACTTCAACCTGGCTGGGCCAGGCGAGGGGGACATCCTGGCGCACGAACTCACCCTGAGCGCCAGCCGCTTCACGCCCGTGGACAAAGGCCTGATCCCGACCGGCGAATTGCGCGCCGTGGAAAGCACGCCTTTCGATTTCCGGAAACCGGTGGCCATCGGCGCCCGCATCAACGAGAAGGACGAGCAACTGATTCTGGGCGGCGGCTACGACCATAACTTCGTGCTGGACAACTCCGGACGCGGGCTGGCGCCGGCGGCGACGGTGTACGAGCCCAAGTCCGGCCGCGTCATGGAAGTGCTGACCACCGAACCGGGCGTGCAGTTCTACACCGGCAATTTCCTGGACGGCGCCATCCGGGGCAAGGGGGGCAAGGCATACGGGAAGCGCTACGGGTTCTGCCTCGAAACCCAGCACTTTCCCGACTCTCCCAACAAGCCGCAGTTCCCCTCGACGGTGCTGAAGCCGGGCGGACAGTACAGGACTACCACCATTTACCGTTTCTCGGCGCGCTGAGCGCCGTGGAGGAAGGCATGAAAAAGACCCGACGGAGTCTGATACAACTGGCCGCTGCGGGCGCCGGCTCGGCGCTGGCCGCCGGCGCGGCACAGAGGAACAAGGTGCTGACGGAAAAGGATCACTTCGACATTGGCGGGCGCGGACCGCAGATCATCGAGCGCGCCCGGTCGCTGGGCCGCGACTACGAAGCCCGGTACGGCAACTGCGCCCAGTGCACCATCGCCGCCTTGCAGGAGTCCATCGAGTTCGTGCCCGACAACGGGGACCTGTTCCTGGCGGGCAGCTGCCTGGCGGGCGGCGCCACGGCCACAGGCAACGCCAATTGCGGCGGTTTCACCGGCGCGGGAATCGTGATCGGCAATCTATGCGGCCGGTCGCGGGAGCAGTTCGCCGACCGGTCCGCCACGAAGCTGGCTGGAACGCTCATGCGGCAGGTGGCGGCGAAGTTCGAGGAAAGTTACGGCAGCGTGATCTGCCGCGAGGTTCGGGCGAAGGCCGGGGGGAACTGTCCCGAAGTGGTGGCCCGGGCCGCGGGATGGGCGGCGGAGGCGATCCTGAAACAGTTCGCGGGGTAGGAGGCGCCTCCACGGGAGCGGGGCACGCATGGTTTCCAGAAACGCGGCCCGGCCTGCGGGTCTGTTCGACTACAGTTCCCTGATCCCGATATTCCGGAAGCGGTGGTACTTGCCCGGGCTGCAGCGGGCGCCGCCGTGAATCTGGAGCGCGATCATCCCGTCCTCCGCGCCGCCGGCGGCGTGGTTGGCCGTGTCGGTCCAGTCGGTCACCTGCACACCGTTGATCCAGACGGTGATGTGCGGCGCCGCGCCTTCAATCCGCGCGCGCAGCGAATTCCACTCGTCTTTCTTCCAGGCCTTCTCCCAATCGCCGCGGGCGCCCTTCACCCCCTCCAGGCGCTCACCGTAAATGCCGCCCATGTTGCCCTTGGGCAGGTAATCCAGCATCACCTGGTAGGCTTCGCCCTTCTCGCTGGAGCGCAGGAACAGGCCGCTGTCGCACCCGAAATCCGGCTGCATTTCCAGGTAGATCTCAAAGTTGCGGTATTTCCGGTCGGTCAGCAGGATGCCCCCGTTGCCTTCGCGGTCCTGGGTCACCGACACCACCCCGTTCTCCACCTTCCAGCTTTGGGTGTTGCCGTGGTGGTTCACCTGGCTGATGTGCCATCCCGCGAGACCCGGTCCCGGGGTAATCGAAACGAAGCCGGGCGGAAGCTCAGCCGCCGGCGGCGCCAGCAGCAAAAGGGCCAAGAGACCATTCGTCTTCGTCATATCGCGCTCCTGAATCCGTCATGATAAGCTCATCGCCGCGTTCCGGGGAGCTCCACCGGGACCTGGAACAACGTCTTTCCGGCGGTCACGTAGAGGGTCCGCAGGTCCGGCCCGCCGAAGGCGCAGTTGGTGATGGTGTCTTCGGGAATCGGGATGAAGCGCAGCAGCTTTCCGGCGGGCGAGAAGACGTGAATGCCTGGCTTTGTGTCCAGCGTTTCGCTGGTGCCGCGGCGGCGGTGCAGTCCGGCGGCTGCGAAGAGATTGCCCCGGGAGTCGATGCACAGGCCGTCCGCGCTGCGTCCCGGGTAGAAGTTATGGAAGACGCGCATGTTGCGTACCGAGCCGTCTCCCGCCAGGTCATAGGCGCGAATCATGCGGGCTCCGCCTTCAACCTGGTTGGATTCCACCAGGTAGAGCGTGCGGTCGTCGGGCGAGATCATGACCCCGTTGGGCTTTTCGATGTCGGGCGAGGCCAGGATGCGCGCGAGCCTGCCGTCCGGATCGATCCGGTAGACCGCGCTGTTCCGCGGCGTGCCCGGATCGGTGAAATAGATCCGGCCCTTGCCGTCCACGGTCACGTCGTTGGGGCGGTTCAAAGGCCGGCCTTCATACCGGTCCGCGAGGACCTCAACCCGCCCGGTCTTCACCTCCGTGCGGGTGATGCGCCCCGGGAGGTTCCGCCCCGGATTGCCGCCCTCGCAGGCGATCAACCGGCCCTGGGCGTCGAACACCAGCCCGTTGGCTGCGTTGCTGGATTCACGGAAGGTAGCCGGCGCGCCCCGGTCCGCCAGCCGCAGGATGCGCTCCGTGACGGTTTCCGTGAAGTAGATGCGGCCCGAGAGGTCCGCGGCCGGGCCTTCCGTAAAGGCCACGATAGCCGCCACCCGGACTTCGCCGGGAACCTGGGCCGGCAAGGCACAGGCCGCCAGCAGAAACAGAGCGAACACACGATTCATGGGCGCCTCTTTCACAGGCCCTTCATGGCGTCGGCGGCCTGATCGATGTCGCGGCGCAGCGCGCGGAGAATGCCGGCCACCGTCTCGGCCTCGCGGTTGGCTTCCTCCCACCGGCCGCCTTCGGCCGCCTCGCGAATTCCGGGCAGGGTTTTAGCCGAGTACCCAGTGTACAGCCCGGGCGCGTACAGGCGGTGCTTGAACCAGTCGCGGCCGGGCAGGCCCTGCGGAGTGGTCAGGGTCCGCTCGGAGCGGAACAGCAGCCCGTTGAGCGCGGCCAGGCGCTCGGGGGCGGCGCGGGCGGCTTTGGCCAGTTCCTTCCGGTATCGCTTCTCGAAGCGCTCGGCGGCTTTCTTCAAGTTCGCCGTTTCCTTGCGCACCGGCTCCAGGCGCAGCTTCTTTTCCTTATCGAGCTTTCCGATCTCCTGGAGGTAGCCCTCGAGCGCCGCGCTCATGCTCGTGAACTCAAACGGCAGGACGGGGGCCTCCGCAAGTCGCAGCAGGGCCGTGCTCATGACCTTGGCCATCGCCGCGCCGTAGGTGAACTTCGGGTCGCCGAAGCGGCTGTACCACTCGAAGGAATCGTAGATGGAGTGGTAGACTCCGCCCAGTCCCGGGCCTCCCGTTCCGGTATTGATGACCGGCACGCCGGTCCGGTGAACGAAGGCGGCGTAATCCGAGCCCGAGCCGGGGGCGCCCATGCGGAAATCGGCGGCCGGTTTCTGCCAGAAGGGCTTGCCGGTCTCCGGATCGGGGATGTCGCGGGCCACCTCGGCCATGAATTGCCGCAGGACAGGGGAGCCTGCGGCGCCCAGGCCCCCTTTGCCGACGGTATCGGTATTGAGGTAAGCCACGGCTTTGCGCTCCAGTTCGGCGGCGTGCTTCTCCACCCACTCGGTGGACCCGAGCAAGCCGTACTCCTCGCCGTCCCAAAGAGCCAGAACGATGGTGCGTTTGGGCCGCCAGCCCTGGCTGCACAGCTCGGCCAAAGAGCGTGCCGTCTCCAGAACCACCGCCGCGCCGCTGGCCGGGTCGGCCGCGCCGTTGACCCAGGCGTCGTGATGGTTTCCGTACAGGACCCACTCGTCGGGGAAGACGCTGCCCGGGATCCTGGCCAGCACGTTATAGAGGGGGCGCGAGGACCAGTCGAACTTGAGCGCCAGGCGCGCCCGTGCCGGGCCGGGGCCCAGATGGTAGGTCAGCGGCAAAGCGCCCCGCCAGCGTTCCGGAGCCACCGGTCCGCCCAGATTCTCGAGTAGCGGCCGGGCATCTTCGGCCGAGATGGGCAGCACCGGAATTCTCTGCAGAGTGCGGGCTTCCGCGAGGGGAAGCCGGCGGGAGCCGGGCTCCGACGCCCAGCCGGGCGACAGCGGGTCGCCGGGATGCAGAGCCATCTCCACCGTGCTGCCGCGCTGCGCGCTGCCCAGAGGCCGGTAGGGGCCCTTGGGATAGACGTCGCCGGCGAAGTAGCCGTCGTCGCGCGGGTCGGAGTAGATCAGGCAGGCGGCCGCGCCGTGCTCGTGGGCCATCTTGGGCTTCACGCCGCGCCAGCTCGCCCCGTAGCGCGCCAGCACAATCCTGCCTTTCACGTCGATGCCCTGGCTCTTCAGATAGGCGTAATCCTCGGGCAGGCCGTAGTTCACGTAGACCACCGGGGCCGTCACGTCGCCGTCCGCCGAGTATGCGTTGTAGACCGGCAATTGGTTCCGGTCGGCCGAATCGGGATCCTCGTCCACCACCGGTTCCTTGAGCGATGCCCGGAAACGGACCGGGCTCACCATCTCCAGGCTGCGGTGAACCGGCCTGGGCAAAAGGCCTTCATAGCGCTCGACCCAGGCCTCCAGGCCCATCTCTTTCAGAGCCGCCAGCAGGTAGTCGGCCACGGCCTTCGATCCCGGCGAGCCGGCGTCGTGCGGCTCGGCCGAGATGCGCCGGATGTGTTCCCGGATGCGCTCGGGTCGGGGAATGGCATGCGTCCGCTGCTCGAGCGCGCGCTGCCTGGCGGCCTCCTCCGGCGAGAAACCGCGGATGGGGGCGTCCGGTGCCGCCAAACCCAGCGCGGGAATCAGAATCAACAGGAATTCTCTCACGGTGCTTTATTCACCATAGCATCGCGCCGGATGGCCGCATCCATGCGTTATCATGAGGGTTAACGTCTTTTAAGACCAGGAGAACTCATATGGCGCAGGATCTCGACCGCCGTTCTTTCTTAAAACAATCCGGGGCAGCGGCCCTCATGTCGGCTCCGTTGGCGACGACCGCGCGCGGCGCGAATGACAAAGTCAACATCGGCTGGATCGGCGTGGGCACCCGCGGCAACGCGGCTCTGGACTGGCTGAATAAGGCCGCCGGCGGCAAGGTCATGGTGACGGCGATCTGTGACACCTTCACGGGCTATATCGCCCGGGGCAAGGACCGGGTGCAGACGATTTACGGAAACACGCCGGCCACCTACAAAGATTACCGGGAGCTGCTGGCCGACAAGTCCATCGATGCGGTCATTATCATGACGCCGGAGCACCTCCACCACTCCATGACCATCGCCGCGCTGGAGGCCGGCAAGCACGTCTACATCGAGAAGCCTCTCGCCCACACCATCGAGGAAGGCGCGGAGATCCTGAAGGCCTGGAAGAAGTCCGGGAAGATCGTGCAGGTGGGCACGCAGAACCGGAGTTCCTCTCTTTACAAAAAGGCGAAGGAGATGGTGCAGCAGGGCATGATCGGGGACTGTCACTACGTGCGGGCTTTCTGGTACCGCAACTCCGCCCCCAACAACCCGGCCTGGCGCTACGTGATTCCCAAGGACGCCAACGAGCAGAACACCGACTGGGAGAAGTTTCTGGGTCCCGCCAGGAAGCGCGCCTTCGATCTGCGGCGCTACTACCAGTGGCGGCTCTATTGGGACTACTCCGGCGGCATCTCCACCGACCTGCTGGTTCACCAGACCGACATCACCAATTTCGTCCTGGACAAGACCGTGCCGCTCACCTGCGTGGCCTCGGGCGGGGTCTACCGCTGGACCGACGCCAACGACGACCGCGAAGTGCCCGATTGCCTGAGCGCCATTTACGATTACTCCGACCGCTTCCACCTTAACTACAGCTGCTATTTCGGCAACGACCATTACGGCTACGGCGAGCAGTTCTGCGGGAACGAGGGCACCATCGAGGTGTTGAACCGCCAGGACCTGTACTTCACCCCGCAACTGCTGAAGGGCGCCGCGCCGCCGGAGGTGAAGGCGCGGCAGCAGGTGCATCTGAACGGGATGAAAGACTTCGGCGAGAACGACGGCGCCATCAACCACATCCGCAACTTCATCCACGCGGTGCTCGGCCAGGAGAAAGTGATCGCGCCTCCCGATATCGGGCAGCAGGCCGCCATCTCGGGGCACATGGCGACGGTCTCGTTCAAGACCGGCCGGCGCGTGCAGTGGGACACCAGGGCCGAAAAACTGCGGACCCTGTAGAAAGTCGCGGCGCGGATTTGGCGGCACTCCTGCCGCCGTATCTGGTAGCATCTCTACTCTATGCCGCCTACTTCTGTCTCGCGCGGGCGCCTGATTCCCGCGGCGATCCTGGCCATCCTCGTCTACGGCATGGTCGCGCCGATGATCGGCACGCTCCTGCCCCAACTTTCCACCCGGTTCAGCCTTACGCCGGAGCAGAACGGGCATATCGCCCTGGCTTACGCCGTCGGCCTGATCATCGCCTCGGTGTCGGTGGGTCCGCTCATTGACAACAAGGGGAAAAAGACCGGGCTGCTGATGAGCCTGATCCTGATCGCCGCGGCCCTGTTCCCCATGCCCGGCTCCACCGGCTACGGCATGCTGCTGGCGCTCAACCTCCTGCTGGGGCTGGGGGGCGGAATCCTGGTGACCGCGGCCAACGCCCTGGTCAGCGACGTCAGTGAGGAACGCCGCGCTTCCACCCTGAACCTGCTGAATCTCTTCTTCGGGCTGGGAGGCATGCTGACCCCGTTGATCGGGGCCAACGTGCTGTCCGGCAACACCATCGCGCTGTGCTACCTGGTGGCGGGCCTTACCGCCGTCACGCTGCTGCTGCATGCCGTGACTCCCATGCCTCCGCCCAGCGGCGAGCGCGGCTTCAAACTGGATGAAGCCCCGGCCCTGCTCGGCCGCGCGCCGCTTTACCTGCTGTCGCTGTTCATGTTCCTGTATGTGACCTGCGAGGTCGGGGTGTGGAACTGGCTGCCCCGGCACCTGATCGCCCAGGGGATTCCCGAAACGCGCGCGCTGAACATTCTTTCGCTCGGCTTCGCGCTGGGCCTGCTGCTGGGCCGCGTGGCGGTCTCCCCGATTCTGATCAAGGTTCGCGCCGCCACCGTCACCCTGGCGGCGTCCGTCCTGATGGCCGTCACTACGTACGGGATGCTGCAGAGCAGCGACCCGACGACGGCGGGAGTCTGGGTATTCCTGGCGGGCGTGGCCATGGCGCCGGTGTTTCCCACCACGCTGGCCATGGTGGGCGACACGTTTCGCCGCATGACCGCTACCGCCATGGGCCTGGTGATCACCTGCGGCTGGATCGGACTGGCGGTGAGTTCGCGCATCATCGGCGCCATCGCGGGCGATGACCCGGCCCGCCTGAAGACCGCGCTGCTGGTGCTGCCCATCGCGTCGGTGATCATGGTGGTGGTCAACCTGGCGCTGCGCCCCATGCTGCGCAAGCCGGCGCTGTAAGAAAAAGGGGACAGAGGGAATGAATCCGCTCGCGAATTTAATTCCCTCTGTCCCCTTTTCCGGTTCACCGGAAATCGTGTGAGGCCGGGGCGGGACGGTTCAAAGTTAAAGGAACCAGGCGCTGGGCCTTCACGGAAACCACGTTGTCCAGGTTTTGCAGCACACCCTCGACCATCAGAAACGGCTCGTGGATCACCACCAGGCGCTCGGTATCGAACAGGTCGGGAGTCAGGATGGCGTTGGCGATGCCGGTCTCGTCCTCCAGGCTCAGGAAAACGAAGCCCCGGGCGGTGCCGGGCCGCTGCCGCACGATGACCCCTCCGGCCACCCGCACGCGGCGGCCGTTGGGAATCCGGGCGAGATCGGCGGCGCGGCACACCCCCAGCGAGTTCATCCACTCCCTGGCATAAGACATGGGGTGGGGGCCGACCGTCAGGCCGGTGCCGCAGAAATCGGCGTACAACCGCTCGCGGTCGGTCATGGGAGCCAGGGGGGATTCCGTGCATGGCTCCTCCAGCCCTTCCAGTAAGGGACCGGCGGGACGGGCGGCGCGCCCGGCGTGCCAGAGCGCGTCGCGGCGGTGCATGGGCCGGATCCAGTTCAGCGCGCCGGCGGCGGCCAGCTTCGTCACTTCGTCCTTGCGCAACTCCCTCACCCGGCGCACCAGGTCGTCGATACTGCTGAAGGGCCGTTCCCGGCGCGCCCGCACGATGGCTTCTCCGGCCTCTTTCCGTAAACCCTTCAGGTAGCACAGGCCCAGCCGCACGCCTTCCCTTTCGACCGTGCAGCGCCAGTGGGAGCGTGTCACGTCCAGCGGCCATACCTTCACCCCGTGGCGCTGGGCATCCTTCACCAGCGTGGCCGGATGGTAAAAGCCCATGGGCTGGTTGTTCAATAAGGCGGCCAGGAATGCAGCCGGATAGTGGCACTTGAGATACGCGCTGGCGTAGGCCAGCAGGGCGAAACTGGCGGCGTGCGATTCGGGAAAACCGTACAGCGCGAAGGAGGTGATGGACTGCACGATCCTGTCCTGCGCCTCGCCGGTGATGCCGTTGCGCCGCATGCCGCTGCGCAGACGCACCTCGATCTCCTTCATCCTGGCCTCCGAGCGCTTGTGGCTGAAGGCGCGGCGCAATTCCTCGGCCTCGCCTCCGGAGAAGCCCGCCGCGATCATGGCCATGCGCAGCAACTGCTCCTGGAACAGGGGCACGCCCAGGGTGCGCCGGAGCACCGGCTCGAGCGAAGGGTGCAGGCACTCGGCCGGCTCGCGTCCCTGGCGCCGCTTGATGTAGGGATTCACCATCCGGCCCACGATGGGTCCCGGGCGGATGATGCCCACCTGCACCACGATGTCGTAGAACTTCTCCGGGCGCACCCGCGGCAGGCAGGCCATCTGGGCGCGGCTCTCCACCTGGAACAGGCCGACCGTATCGGCTTTCTGCAGAGCCTCGTAGACGGCGGGATCGTCCGGCGGCAGGTGAGCCAGGTCCACCTCTTCCCCGCGGGACTCGCGCACCAGCGTGAGGGTCTCTTCCAGCACCGCCATCATGCCCAGCCCCAGCAGGTCCACCTTGATGAGCCCCAGGTCGGCGCAATCGTCCTTATCCCACTGGATGACCACGCGTCCCGGCATGGTGGCCGGCTCCAGCGGGACCACCGAGTCCAATTGCCCCTGGCAGATCACCATGCCGCCGGAGTGCTGGCCCAGGTGGCGCGGCAGGTGCTGCACGGCCAGGTACAGTTCCATGAACTTGCGGATGCGCGGATCGGAGAGGTCCAGGCCGGCATCGGCGAACTGGCGGCCGGGCGTATACTTCGGGTCCTGCCACTCGAAGGTGCGCACCAGGCCGGCCAGGCGCCCGGCGGTTTGCTCGTCGAAGCCGAGCACCTTGCCCACTTCGCGCGCGGCCGAGCGGCCGCGGTAGGTGATGACGTTGGCCGTCATGGCCGCGCCCAGCCGCCCGTAGCGCTCGTAGACGTACTGGATGACGCGCTCGCGCTGGTCGCCGCTGGGCAGGTCCAGGTCGATGTCCGGCCACTCGCCTCGCTCCTCGGACAGGAAACGCTCGAACAGCAGTTCCATGCCCACCGGATCGACGGCCGTGATGCCGAGCGAGTAGCAGACCGCGCTGTTGGCGGCCGAGCCGCGTCCCTGCGCCAGGATGCCGCTGCGGCGGCAGAACTGGACCAGGTCCCAGACGATCAGGAAATAGCCGGCCAGGCCCAGCTTTTCGATCAGGGCCAGTTCATGTTCGATCTGGCGGCGGGCGCGTTCCTGATAGGGGCGGTACCGCTGCCGGGCGCCCTCCTCGGTCCGCTGCCGCAAAAACGAATTCATGGTTTCGCCGGGCGGCACGGGGTAGCGCGGGAATTCGTACCCCAGGCCGGCCAGGGTGAAATCCAATCGCTGGGAAAGCTCGCGGGTGTTGGCGATGGCTTCCGGCAGGTCGGCGAACAGGCGCTCCATCTCCGCGGCCGGCTTCAGATAGCATTCGCCGTTCTTTTGCAGCAGCCGCCCGGCGCTGTCCAGGCGGACTTTTTCGCGCACGCAGGTGAGCACGTCCAGGATCTCGCGCTCGGCCGGCCGGGCGTAGGCCACGCCGTTGGTGGCCAGCAGCGGAATCCGCAGGCGGCGGGCGCGTTCCACCAGCGCCTGGTTGCGCGCCTCCTGGCGGCGGTCGAGATGGCGCTGCAACTCGGCATAGACGTTGCGCGGGCCGAAGGTTTCCACCGCCCAGGCAAGACGCTCGGGGTCCCGCACCAGGCAGATCAGGCCCTGGGCGAATTCGGCGAACTCGTGCGGCGCCGCGGCCCCCTCGTACTTGCGGGCGCGCAGCTTCATGCGGGTGATCAGCCGGCACAGGTTCTGATACCCGGTGCGGCTTTCGGCCAGCAGCGCGTGGACGGCGCCGTCCGCGGCGGTGATTTCGGCCCCGATATGGGCGCGCAAGCCGAGTTTCTTCGCGGCCATGTGGAAGCGGGGCGCGCCGTACACGCCGTCGCGGTCCAGCAGGGCCATGGCGGGCATGCCCAGATCCGCGGCGGCCGCGGCCAGCTCTTCCGGCTCGGAAGCGCCGCGCAGGAAGCTGAAGGCCGAGCGGGCATGCAGTTCGACATAGCGGGGCGGGTTTTTAACCAAGCCGGGGACAGACGGACCTGTCTGCCGAGGTGGCGTTTGCCCCATCAGTCGTAGCTCCCTTCCACGAACCAGCGGCCCTGCTCGCAGTACAGGCGGTAGAGCACGCCGTCGCTCAGCTCGACGTCCCACTCGTCGCGGTCCCAGCCTTCCGCGGTCCACCAGTCGCCCGAACTGCGCCAGGGCCCGGCAGCGCTTCTCACCAGCCCCCGGATGCCTTGGGCCACAACCTGCGCGGGCTGTTCCCCAGCCATACGCACCTGGGCGGGCTTGGCCGGCCGGAAAGCCCGGAAGGCCAGGCCCGGATTGGTCTCTTTCGGGCCGTTGCACACCCGCGGGGGGGAATTCCTGACCATGCGGAAGGCTCCCGGCCGGTGTGTATCCGGCAACTCCGGCGAGCCGGCATTGCCCTCGCCCACCAGGACCTCAATTCGCGCCAGGGTCAGTTCCAGTTTTTCGGGTTCGGGGGCAAGCGGTGTAAACAGGCCCTGCTGGTGTACCCTCGGCCGGGCCGGCCGGGCGGCGACCGTCACCGCCAGCACCGGCGCCGGCGGCGGATTCCGTTCCAGGTCCAGTTGCAGCAGTTTCAGAAACGTCCGCGGGTTCCGCAGGGGGACCGGCGGGCGCAGCGCGCGCCGGTGTTCCTCGCGGCTTTCCAAACCCAGGCGGACATCGAGTTCGCGGGCCGCCAGCCCGCGCTCTTCGAGTTTCCGGCAAAGCTGGTTCAGCAGCCGCGCCAGGATAAAAGCCAGCGGCTCGAGCAGGTCCACGGCGTACTCGAGTTCCAGGCTCTCCTCGAAAACCGGATCGGGGTAAGCGGGATCGAGCGGACGGCTGCCTTCGCCGCAAGCCAGTTTCCGGAGCCGCACGCCCTCCGGTCCCAGCCGCGCGGCCACCCCCGGCTCGGGCAGATTCGCCAGGCCGTGAAAGGTGCGTATGCCCCACTGGTCCAGCGTCTCCAGAATTTCCGGCGGCGGCGAGAGCAGCTCGACGGGAAGCGGCCCGAGATCCTCACCCCGCCGGACGAAGGTGATTCCCATGAAGCCGCGGGCGGCATGAATGGCCGCATCGGGATTCGAGGCGATGCCGATGCCGGGTTCCAGCCCGGTCTGCAAGGCGTGCTGCCGGATCGCTTCCGCAATCTTCTCCGGCGGGCCGAGCAGAAGCTCCAGGGCGGCTATGTCGATGACCGCCGTGTCCGGCGCGGCCTCCTCGACCAGCGGCGAAAAGGCATAGGCGCAGGCAAGGACAGGGGCGCCGCGGCCGTGGATGCAGGCGTACATGCGTCACCCCGCCACCCTGGCTTCAAAAGCCGCCGGCGCCGAACGCACCGGCTTGCGACGTTCCACCTCCCAGTGCACGCCGCGCAGCAGCCGGGAGCATCCCGGAACGCCCGACCATTCCACCTTCCGGCGCCGCATTTCCAGTTTCAATGCGGCGCAGCTTACATAGGATTCGCGTCCCACGACGACCAGCGCGGCCGGGGTCGGCTCTACAGCCAGGCGAAAGCGGAACCAGGAGGCCAGGGAGATGCGGCGGGCCTCCCGGGGCAGCGCATCGCCCAGGTCCATCCCGACCAGGCCGAAGCCGCCGCCTTCTATCAGCAGGTCGGCGGCTTTCAGAGCATGTTCGACCCTGCCGCCGCAGCGGATCCAGATGAGACGGGAGAGGTCCACACCCACGGCGGCGGCCGCGGCCGGGTCGAAGCTGTCGTCCGCATCCACCAGGGCGCAGGTTTCCTGGTTCCGCGTAGCCGCGGCGAGCAGGGAAATCAACAGGCTGGTGCGGCCTGAGGAGGCCGGGCCGTAGATTTCGGTAATGGCGCCGCGGGGGATGCCGCCGATGCGGCGGTCCACTTCGGGGATGCCGGTGGGCAGGGATTGGGCCGGCTTACGGGCCGCGGGGGCCGGGACGGGCAGGCCCAGGGCGTGGAACTTCCCGGTATTCTGCAGGGCAGCGGCAGGCATCAGGTTTCGCTTTTCCTTCGCCTGTACTCTACTTTTGCAGAATTCTCTTCCGGTGTCAATGCGGCCCCGGTACCGGACGGGAGTGTCGAGAGCCGCAAAAAAGCGGTGGCTTTACCCTCCCGGTTCTGATATAAACGTCAGGCTGTGGAAACTCATGTGAAAGCCCTCGGAATCCTGCACATCGTCCTGGGTTTCCTGGGCGCCCTGGCGGCCCTGATCGTGCTCCTGGTTTTCGGCGGCATTGCGGGAATCGTGGGGGCTTCCGGCGATCCGGAAGCCCATGTGGCCGTACCCATACTGGGCGTTATCGGGGGCGGTATCACGGTGCTCATCCTGATTCTCTCGCTCCCCGGCATCGTCGCCGGCTTCGGCTTGCTTTCTTTTCGTCCGTGGGCCAGGATACTCACCATCGTCCTTTCCGCCCTGAACCTTTTGAACGTTCCCATCGGCACCGCTCTCGGCATTTACGGACTTTGGGTTCTGCTTTCCGCCCAGACCGAGCAGTTGTTTGCCGCGCGCGGCGCCCGCTAACCACAGGGAGGGTGATTTGCCCCAGGATCTTTCACCCAACAGGGGTAAAGGATCCGAATGTTTTCAATCAATTCCCGGTGGCACGCGATATGCGGTAGCAGGCTGCTACCGGTCGCATTCGAGGTGGACGGCATGAGCCGGCTGGACCTCACCCATGATCGCCCGGCGGTCCTTGAGGACCGGCGCGGGAACCTCTCTGCCTGTTTTTCCCTTAAGCAAAAGGAAGCCGCATGGTCACCAATCTCCCTGCCATAGGCACGCAGTTCCTGATTGACATCCCGGCCCTGGACAGCATTATCGGGGGCCTGCGCCGCCGCGGATACGAGGTCCTCGGGCCCGTGGTGCGCGGCGCGGCGGTGGTCTACGACGCCATCGAAGGTGTGAACGACCTGCCCGCCGGCGCCGGCGACGAACAGGAGGCCGGCGCCTACCGCCTGACACGCCGCGAGGACGGCGCCCTGTTCGGATTCGTGCTTTCGCCGCACAGCTGGAAGAAATTCCTGCACCCGCCGGAGGCGCGGCTGTTCGCCGCCCGGCGCGACGGCCGCAGTTTTCGCCTGCTGAACGGCGGACCGGCCCCGCCGCCGCGCTACGCCTTTCTCGGGGTACGGGCCTGCGAGCTGGCCGCCATCGCCATCCAGGACCGGGTGCTGCTGGGAGAGAGCTATTCGGATGCGACCTATCGGGCCAGGCGCCAGGGAGCCTTTCTCGTGGCGGTTAACTGCACCTGGGCCGCGCCCACCTGCTTCTGCACCTCGATGCGCACGGCTCCCCCGGCCGAGGCCGGCTTCGACCTGGCTTTGACCGAGCTCGTCAGCTCCGAGCGCCACGTTTTCGTAATCGAGGCCGGAAGCCGCGCCGGGGCCGAAGTGCTGGCCGAGGTGGAACGCCACGAGGCCTCGCCCGGCGACCGCCTGGAGGCCGAAAGAGCCATCGCGGCAGCCAAGGCTTCGATCTGGAGGAAAGTCAACACTTCCGGACTGCGCGAGCTGCTCTACGAGAAGTTCGACGATCCGCGCTGGGACCATGTCGCGCAGCGCTGCTTCACCTGCGGCAACTGCACCCAGGTGTGTCCCACCTGCTTCTGCACCACGGTGGACGACAGCAGCGACGTGACCGGCCAGCAGACCGAGCGCTGGCGGCGGTCGGATTCCTGCTTCAGCCAGAATTTCACGTTCATCCACGGCGGCAGCGTGCGCATGTCGGCCAAGTCGCGCTACCGCCAGTGGCTCACTCACAAGCTGGGCGCCTGGGTCGACCAGTTCGGGAGCCCGGGCTGCGTGGGCTGCGGGCGCTGTATTACCTGGTGCCCGGCCGGGATCGACATCACCCAGGAAGCGGCCGCGCTGCGGGCCGATGAAGAGATTGCCATTGGGAAGGGGGACGCCATATGACGGGACAGGTGTTGCTGGACACGCTCCGCATCCATCCGTTTACCGAAGGCTTCACGCAGGAACAGTTGGAGAGGCTGGCCGGCCTGGCGGGCCAGGTCCGCTTCCAGAAGAATGCCATCATCTTCCACGAAGGGGACGAATCCAGTTTCTTCTACCTCCTGCTTTCCGGCTCCGTGGTCCTGGAGGTCACCGCTCCGGGCCGCAGCCTTCGGATACAGACTTTGGGCAAGGGCGAGGAACTGGGCTGGTCTTCGCTGCTGGCTCCCACGCCCGGCAAGCAGTTTCAGGCCCGGGCGCTGGAGCCGGTGGAAGCGCTGGTGTTCGACGGCGCGCGGTTGCGGCGGGCCTGCGACGAAGAGTGCTCGTTCGGCTACGCCATGATGCGCAGCCTGCTGAAAGTCGTAGCCAGCCGGCTGCAGGCCACGCGCATCCAGCTTCTGGACGTTTATTCGCCGGTCAAATCGCCGGCCGGAGCCTGACATGGAAGCGATCGAACTCGAGCAGGACCAGACTTCCCAGGTCGATACCTTTCAGCCCGTGCCCGCCGTGGTCAGCCAGGTGCGCAAGGACACGCCGGATACCTTCACTCTGACGCTGGAGCCGGAAGGCGCCGAGCCGCTGCCCTCCTTCCTGCCCGGGCAGTTCAGCATGCTGTACGTGTTCGGCGTGGGCGAGCTGCCCATCTCGATCAGCGGCGACCCCCAGGAGAAGGGCAAGCTGCTCTACACCGTCCGGTCGGTGGGCAAGACCACCCACGCCCTGGTGAGCCGCAAGGTGGGCGACAGCGTGGGGGTGCGCGGGCCGTTCGGCAAACCGTGGCCCCTGAAGGCCGCGCGCGGCAAGGACGTGCTGGTGGTGGCGGGCGGCATCGGGCTGGCTCCGCTGCGCCCGGTGATCTACTACATCCTCCGGCACCGCGCCGACTACGGCCGGCTGGTCATCCTGTACGGCGCACGCAGCCCGCGCGATCTGTTGTATCAAAAGCAGCTCGATTCCTGGTCGCGGCTGCCCGACGTTCAGGTTCTGACCACCGTGGATTACGGCGGCTTGAGCTGGCACGGGCACGTGGGAGTGGTGACGACCCTGTTCCGCTACGTGCGGCTGCAGCCGCTGCATTCCGTGGCCATGGTGTGCGGCCCTGAAATCATGATGCGTTATGTCGCCTGGGAGCTGGAGGCCCGCGGCCTTCCGCAAGGCGACCTGTACGTCTCCATGGAGCGCAACATGAAGTGCGGCGTGGGCTTTTGCGGCCACTGCCAGTTCGGTCCTTATTTCATCTGCAAAGACGGACCCATCTTCACCTACCGTGAGATGAGGCCCTGGCTGGGGAAATATGAGCTCTAAAAAAGCTGCCAAGGACGAACGCAAGACGATCGCCGTTTTCAAGTTCGCTTCCTGCGACGGGTGCCAGCTGAGCCTGCTGGAACTCGAGGAGGAACTGCTCTCCATCGTGGGCGCGGTGAACATCGTGTATTTCCCGGAAGCCAGCCGGGTGATGTTGAAAGGCCCCTACGATATCGGGCTGGTGGAAGGCTCCGTCACCACCCACCACGAGGCCGAGCTGATCCAGCAGGTGCGCAGGCAGTCGAAGATGCTGGTGACCCTGGGCGCCTGCGCCACCTCGGGCGGCATCCAGGCCCTGCGCAACTGGAAAGACGTGAACCTCATGGTGCGCACGGTCTACAGGAACCCGGATTTCATCAGCACCCTGAAGCTCTCCACCCCGGTGGCCGAACACGTGCCCGTGGATTTCGAGCTGCGGGGCTGCCCGATCAGCAAGTACCAGCTGCTGGAACTGCTGAGCGCGACCCTGGCCGGCCGCAAGCCCAACATTCCCACTTACAGCGTGTGCATGGAATGCAAGCGGCGGGACAACGTCTGCCTGACCGTGGCCCAGGGCACCCCCTGCCTGGGTCCGGTGACGCAGGCCGGCTGCGGCGCGCTGTGCCCCTCCTTCAACCGGGGCTGCTACGGCTGTTTCGGCCCCATGGAGAGCCCCAACACGGACGCCATGATCGCACTGTTCCGCAACCTGGGCCGGTCCGATCCCGAGATCACGCGGGCCTTCCGCACGTTCAGCGCCTGGGCGTGGCAATTCCGCCAGGCCAGCGAGGAGTGTGAGCATGAGCGCAAAGCAAGGTAAGTCCGCCGGGGACGGCAAACCCATCAAGGTCGATTACCTGGCGCGGGTGGAAGGGGAAGGCGGACTGTACGTCCAGCTCAAGGACGGGCAGGTGCAGGACGTGCAGCTGCGCATTTTCGAGCCGCCCCGCCTGTTCGAGGCCTTCCTGGAGGGCCGCCATTACACCGAGACCCCCGACATCACGGCCCGCATCTGCGGCATCTGTCCCGTCGCTTACCAGATGAGCGCGGTGCACGCCCTGGAAAGCATTCTGGGCACGGCCATCGATCCGGCCGTGCGGGCGCTCCGCCGGCTGTTCTATTGCGGCGAGTGGATCGAGAGCCACGCCCTGCACATCTACCTGCTGCACGCTCCGGACTTCCTGGGCTATGAAGACGCCATCCGGATGGCTGCCGACCACCGCGCGCTGGTCGAGCAGGGCCTGCGGCTGAAGAAGATCGGCAACCGGCTGGTGGCGGTCCTGGGCGGCCGCGAAATCCATCCCATTTCGGCCGCCGTAGGCGGGTTTTACCGGGTCCCGTCCAAGCGCGAGCTGTGCGCCCTGGTGGACGACCTCCGCTGGGCCCTGGACGCCTCCATCGCCACCACCCGGGCCGTGGCCGGTTTCCCGTTTCCCGATTTCCAGCAGGATTACGAGTTCGTCTCCCTTTCCCATCCGGACGAGTATCCTTTCAACGAAGGCCGGGTGGTGTCGAACCGGGGCGTGGACATCAGCGTGGCCGAGTTCGGCGAGCACTACGTCGAACAGCACGTGAAGCATTCCAACGCGCTGCAGTCGCGCTCCAAGGAGCGAAGCTCCTACCTGGTCGGCCCGCTGGCGCGTTTCAACCTGAACTACGACAAGCTGCCGGAGGTGGCGCGCCAGGCGGCTTCGGAGTGCGGCCTCACAGTCCCGTGCCTGAACCCGTTTCAAAGCATTGTGGTGCGGGCGGTGGAGCTGATCTTCGCCTGCCACGAAGCGCTGCGGATCATCGAAGCCTACGAACCGCCGCCGGCGCCCCGCGTGGAGGCGCCGGTCTGCGCGGGAGTGGGCCACGCGGCTACGGAGGCGCCCCGCGGGCTGCTCTATCATCGCTACGAGATCGACAGCCGGGGCCTGATCGTCAAGGCCCGCATCGTTCCGCCCACTGCCCAGAACCTGAAGCGAATGGAGGACGACCTGTGGCACTTCGTGCCGCAGTTGAAGGACCGGACCGCCGAGGAAGTGACCTGGCAGTGCGAGCAGGCCGTGCGGAACTACGATCCCTGCATCTCCTGCGCGACCCACTTCCTGAAGATCAGGATCGAAACCGGTTGACAGCCGGCGTGCTGGGGCGATTGCCCGGACGTTCAGGAACAGGGGGTTGGGCCGGGCCTTCCAGCCCGCCGCCGGACTTCCGCCCGGTTCCGGCAGCCCGGAAGCGCTGCCCCACAGAGCGGCACGACGCAACGCAAAGC
Organism: Bryobacterales bacterium; assembly: GCA_020852755.1. Taxonomy (GTDB): domain Bacteria; phylum Acidobacteriota; class Terriglobia; order Bryobacterales; family Bryobacteraceae; genus JADZAF01. The sequence continues at coordinate 17,472 of JADZAF010000385.1, read as the reverse complement.
GTTGTAAGATGTTGGCTGTGGGACAGGTTGGGATTGCGACGGCACGTCGGGAGCGTGAAGCAGGCGCGCCGCAAGCGATGCCGGGCCGGTTGGGGGTACGAGCTTTCTGAAACCCCAGCCCCACTGCCATCCGTCTCTCACTCTCGCGTCCTCCGGCGGCTGCCTCGCCACGCCCCCCTCCCGGCGGCCGGCGCGCAGCTTGCTATAATTGGATGAAAAACTTGCAGAACGGCCGTCTTTTTACCGCCATGAAGTGCCTCCGTCTTTCTATCCTGCTGGCCTGCGCCGCGGTCCTGCTGAATGCCGCGGACTTTACCACGGGACAAGCGGCCCGGGCTCTGATCGGGCAATCGACCTTTACCGCGCAGAAGTACGGCGCCGGCAGCAACCTGCTGGGCAGCGCCAGTGGCCTGGCTTACGCCAACAATACTCTCTTCGTCGCGGATGCCAACCGCGTGGGCGCCGAACCGGTCAACCACCGGGTCCTCATCTTCCGGGACGTCAACGGCGGCCAGGTGCCCCATCCCGCCGCGCAGCTGGATTACACCACCCCCTGCCCGGTCTGCGTCGGTTCCGCCGATGTCGTGCTGGGCCAGGCGGACTTTGAAAAGTCCGAACTGGTTGTTCCCCCGAAAAACAACAGCCTGCGGCTGCCCACCGCGGTGGCTTCGGACGGGCGCATCCTGGTGGTGGCCGATACCGACAACAACCGGGTTCTGATCTGGAACAGCATCCCGACCGCGAACAATGTCCAGGCCGACGTGGTGTTGGGGCAGAAATCCTTTACCACCGCGGGATTGCCCTTCCAGGACAGCAACCGGCCCACCCGCTGGTCGTTGCGCGGGCCGCAGGGGGTCTGGGTGCAGGACGGCAGACTGTTCGTGGCCGATACCCAGAACCACCGGGTGATGATCTGGAACTCGATCCCCAGGGAAAACGGCAAGGATGCCGACGTGGTTCTGGGCCAGCCCAATTTCGAAACCGCCATCGAGCCAGACCTCACGCAGGCCAAAGTGGAGGCCAAGGCCAGCAATCTCCTGAATCCGGTGGCAGTTACTTCCGACGGCCAGCGGCTGTACGTGACCGACCTCGGCCACAATCGCGTCCTCATCTGGAACAGCATCCCCACGCAGAATGAGCAGCCGGCGGATATCGCGCTCGGCCAACCGGACATGACCAGCGCCGAGCCCAACAACGTTCAGGCGCTGTGCGAGGTGCAGGGCCAGGACGAGGAGGGCAACGATCTCTACCCGGAAAGCTGCGAGCGAACCTTGAGCTTTCCGCGCTTCGCGCTATCCGACGGCCAGCGGCTGTTTGTCGCCGACGGCGGCAACGACCGCGTGCTCATTTACAGCCGGGTTCCGACCCAGAGCGGCGAAGGCGCCAATTACGTTCTCGGCCAGATCGACCCGCGCATCAACCTCGCTTCCGACGCCGCCGATTCGCTCCGCACTCCCATGTCCATGGCCTGGGACGGCATGAACCTGTACGTGAGCGATGCCTTCAACCGGCGCATCATGGTCTACTCGCCGTCCGATTTCACACTGCCGTACACGGCGGTGCGCAACGCAGCCAGCCGGGAGATTTACGCGGTCGGGTCAATCGCTTTCGGCACCTCCGAAGAGGACAAGCTGACGGAGAAGCAGGAACTGACTCTCAAGATCGGCGAGAAGGAATACAAGTACAAGACGGTGGAGGGCGACACGATCGACTCGCTGGTCCAGAAGCTGGTGGACCTGGTGAACGCGGGCGAGGGCGACCCGAATGTTTTCGCCACCCCGAACCTGGTGCTGGACGCCATCATTTTCACCGCCCGGGAGGCGGGCGAGCCGGGTAATAACATCTCCTTGTCGATCACCACGCCGACCGACGGCACCATTACCGCCACCACCAGCGGCGCCACTCTGTCCGGCGGCATGGACGCGGCCAAGATCGCTCCGGGTACGGTCGTCTCCATCGTGGGTGAGAACCTGGCGGAGGGCGTATTCCAGGCTTCCGGGGACCGTAACTGGCCGCACGAACTGGGCGGCGTGCAAGTGTACATGGACGGCATCCGCGCCCCGCTGCAATACGTTTCACCCAACCAGATCAACGCCCAGGTTCCGTTCGAGGTGAGCGACGTAACCAGCATCAACGCTTACGTCCGGACCCAGCGCAGCGACGGGCTGATCACCGTGACCACGCCGGTGGCGGTCAACATCGTCGGCCAGAACCCCGGTATTTACGCGTTCAGCGGCGCCGATCCCCGCAGGGCCGTGGCGCTTCACTTCTCCAGCGAGGCGATGGGCAATGTCTCGGTGGACGGATCGGTCAAGGCCGGCGACACGGCCACCGTGACCATCGAGGACCGCAGCTACACCTATACCGTAAAGGAAGGCGACACCCTGGAGTCCATCCGGGATGCCCTGATCGAGCTGATCAACCAGGATCCGCGCGTGGCCGCGTACCCGGCCGGACTGTGGACCCGGGTCCGGCTGAAGGCCCGGGTGCCGGGTCCCGAGGGGAATGGCATCCGGTACTCGGCCAGCACCAACGAAGGGAGCCAGGTGATCCTGACGGCTACTACTTCCGAGCTGTGCTGCGCCAGCGAAGCGGGCGCCCTGATTACCGACGACAACCCGGCGCTTCCGGGGGAGGTCATCGTGGTCTACGCTACCGGTCTGGGTTTGATGAAACCCGCGGATGGGGTGGCCACCGGAGAGCGGTTCTTCGGCCCGCTCAACCAGCCGGAGGAATTCGTATCCGCGCTGGCCGGAGGCAAGACCGCCAACGTGCTCTTCGCCGGCATGCAGTCCGGCCAGATCGGCCTCCACGAGGTACACCTGGAACTGAACTCGGACCTGCCGACCAACCCCTTCACCCAGGTGACCATCGCGCAGAGCGTTTACGTCAGCAACATCGTGACGATCCCGGTCTACAACCCGAAACCGTCCGAGTAAGCAATGCTGCGGCCGCGAGCCGGCGCCGGCCGGCCCGCGGTCCGGTCCTCAGACGTCGCGGAGCTTTTCCAGCAATTCCACGGCGGCCTTGATGTCGAGCAGCCGCTGCGCGGCGTCCGGGATCTCGCGCTCGATGTTGAGTGCGTCGGCGTACCCGATCTCCCTCAGCTTGCGGATGAAACGGGCGATGCCGACCGAACCCTGCCCGAGCGGTTTCTCCTCGCCCAGCGCTCCGGGCCGGTCCCGGGGAGGCCAGTCGCCGTCCTTGGCATGCACCGAGATCACCTTCGACCCCAGCACATCCAGGGCTTCCACCGGGTCCCCGCTGCCGTACAGGATCATGTTGGCGGGATCGAAATTGATCCACAGGTTGGGACGGTTGACGTCCTCCATGAAACGCTGCAGGACCGGGGCCGGCTCCTGCCCGGTTTCCAGAGCGAAAGTCTGGTTGTGCCGGGCGGCGTGGTCGCAGACCCGCCGCACCATTTCGCGCACCGCGACGTAGTCCGGGTTGGAGGAATCCTCGGGAACGAAGCCCACGTGCAGGGCGATGCTGGAGACGCCCAGCGCGGCCGCGAAGTCGCTGACCTCGAGGGTCCGCGCCTCGCGCTCCGCCCGGGTTGCCCGCGGGATGAACCCCACGGTGTCCTGCACGGTCGGGATATCGGCGTAATCTTCGCCCGTGAACGCGCAGAAGACCGTGATCAGGCTGAACTGCTCCAATTCCAGGGCCCGTTTCCAGGCTTCGGCCGCTCCCTGGAGCGACAGCCCGCCGGGAATGCCCAGCTGGCCGCAGCGGACTCCCAGCGACTTCACTTCGGCCAGGGTTTCCACCGGGTCGCGCCCGGCCCAGAACATCACTCCGATTTCCAGTGGTCTCAGATTCAGCATGCGATTTTTTCTCCGTTTCGTTTTCGGGACTCGACCATCAGGCGCGCCAGCTTCACTGCCGTGGCGGATTCCTCCGGGGGACAGAAGGCGGGCTTGCGGGAGTGGATGGCGCAGTCCAGGAAATACTCCAGCTCGGCCTGATATCCGTTGATCTCGGGCAATGCCACCGGCTGCGCGCAGCCGTCGGCGCGGTACAGGGTCAGCGGCCGGCCGGCCGAGGAATACTCGAAGGTGCCGCCATCGGCCACCACGGTGAACTCCATCGAGAACGGATAAGCCTTGAGGTGATGCCAGCCGCCGGTGATGGCCACCGTGCCGATCTCCGGGTAGTGGAACTGCGCCAGGATCCAGTCCACGCCGTTCGGCATCGCTTCGTATCCGGTGGCCGACACGGCTTGCGGCTTGCCGAACATCTGGAGGCAGATATCGACGTCGTGGATCAGCAGGTCAAAGACGCCCCCGCCGCTCTGCTCCGGGTTCGTCAGCCACTGGCTCCAGAACGGCGCCGCACAGCGCCTGCGGAACAGGGCCGAGCGCACCGGACCCAGCTCGCCGGACTTGAGCCGCTCGACTACCGTGCGGTAGTCGGGGATGAAGCGCACCACCTGGGCCGCCATCAGCACCGTTCCCGCTTTCCCGGCTTCGGCTACGATCCGGTCGGCCGTTTCGCCGTCCAGCGCCAGCGGCTTTTCCACCAGCACGTGCGTGCCGGCCCGCAGCGCGGCCAGCGCCGCCTCGGCGTGCATGTGGGTCGGCAGGCAGATGTCCACAGCTTCAATGTCGGGATCGGCCGCCGCCTCCTGCACCGAGCGGTACTTCTTCACCTTGGAAAAATCCATCCGCTCGCCAGGCCCGCCGATGTTGCCCTGGATGTCGCTCAGGTCGCCGGTCAGCTGCTTCTCCACGTTGCTCATGACGGCCACAAGTTGCGCCTGGGGGATGTTTTTGAGAGCCTTCAAATGGGTGCTGCCCATGAAGCCCAATCCGAACACGGCAATTTTCATCAGTGTGATTCTAACATCCGGGTGGGGCGCGGCTGCTGCGGCCCGGGCCGCGGTAGAGGACTCGTTCACGGAAGTGGAGGTGCGGAGCAGCTTCGATGGCGCCGTGCAGAAAGCGTTGTGGTGGGCGCCCGCGGGAAGCCAGCCGGCGCCGCTGCTGGTGGCGCTCCACAGTTGGAGCGCGGACTACCGGCAGGCCGAGAGCCGGGAGTACCTGAAGCGCTGCCGGGCGCGCGGCTGGGCGCTGATTCACCCCGATTTTCGCGGGCCGAACCGCACTCCCGCCGCATGCGGCTCCGATGCGGCGATTGCCGACGTCGCCGGCGCCGTGGCCTTTGCCCGGTCGCACGCCCGCATCGATCCCGGCCGCGTCTACCTGGCCGGGGTTTCCGGAGGCGGCTTCATGTCGCTGGTGATGGCGGCCCGGAGGCCGGAGCTGTGGACGGCCGTTTCGGCCTGGGTTCCGATCTCGGACCTGGCCCGCTGGCACAGCGAGTGCCGCCGGCGCGGCCTGCGCTACGCGGCCGACATGGAAGCGGTCTTCGGCGGACCTCCGGACGGGGACGCGCGGATCCTGGCGGAATACCGGCGCAGGTCTCCGCTGTTTCACCTGGGCGCCGCGCGGGGCCTGGCGCTGGAGATCGCCGCGGGCATCCACGACGGCCACACGGGTTCCGTTCCGGTGGCCCACACCTTGCGGGCTTTCAACGAACTGGCGCGCGCCAACGGAGCCGCGCAAGCCGCGATCGCGGAGGAAGACATCGCCCGGATCGAAGAAGGGCGGCAGGTCCCGGCCCGCCTCGGGCCGCCGCCGGCCGATCCCTCCTTCACCAGGCGGGTGCTGCTGCGGCGTGCCGCCGGTCCGGCCCGCGTGACTCTCTTCGACGGCGGGCACGAAATGCTGATGGACGCCGCCTTCGCCTGGCTGGAGAGGCACCGCAGAAAGCAGGACTTCGTCGAGATCAGCGCCGCGGTGCTCGAGGACAAGATCCGGGGCGGGCTGCTCGGCCAGATCCTGGGCGACCTGAACGGCCTGCCGCACGAGATGAAATACATTGCCGAACCGGGCAGCGTGGCCCGCTACGTCCCCTCCCTGCCGGACGGCGCCTGGACCGACGACGACACCGACGTGGAATGGGTCTACCTGGGAGAACTCGAGCGCGCCGGCGCCCTGTTCCTTCCCCCGGAGCGCATCGCGGATCTCTGGCGGCGGCATATCAACCGCCGGATCTGGTGCTCCAATCAATACCTGCGGCAACTGATGGACCTGGGCATCGAACCGCCGCTGACCGGCTCCGTCCATCTTAACCCGTGGGCCGATTTCAACCTTTCCGGGCAGTTCCTCAGCGAGACCTGGGGGCTCATTTCGCCCGGCATGCCGCGCGCCGCGGCGCGCCTGGCCCTGCATTACACCCGGGTGGGGATCGACCTGGAGCCGGCCCAGTCCGCGCAGATGTTCGCCGCTATGATCGCCACCGCTTACCTGACCCCGGATCTGGAGAAGATCCTGGACGCGGGTGTAGCGGCGGTGGACCAGGGAAGCATTCTGCGCCGGATCGCGGAGGACGTCCGCGCCTGGCGCCGAATGTATCCGGACGACTGGCGGGCTGCGCGCAAGCGGATTCGCGATACCTACAGCATCTGCAACGGCTGCGACCGCGACCGCAACGGCGTACGGCTGAATGCGGCGGCGACCCTGGGCGCCCTGCTGTACGGCAACGGCGATTTCACCGGGACCCTGCGCCATGCCTTCAACTTCGGTTGGGACTGCGACAACAACGCGGCCACTTCAGGGACCATCCTGGGCGTGATCCAGGGCCGGCGCTGGATCATGGACCAGGGCTGGACCATCCGGGATCGCTTCCGCAACACCAGCAGGGACGGCATGCCCGAGGACGAGACCATCACCCGTTTTGGAGACCGGCTGGTGCGTTTAGCCGGGCGCGTCATCGACCAGGAGGGCGGCGGCAGGGAGGGCGGGCGCTTTCGCATCCCCGTTCAGCCGCCCGGCAACGTGGAGCCGCAGCCCGATCCCGTCCGGCAGCGGGCTGCGCTGCGGGAAGGCTTGCGGAGCGAGATCGAGACAGGCGTGCTGATGCCGGCGTCACCGCGGCAGCAGGCCCGGGCGGCCTACCTCGCGGTGTGCCTCGACCTGGCGTCCGGCCTGCGCGCGAACCACCCGGGCCCGTGGAGTGAAGCGGTGAAGGCGCTGGAGAACTATCCGAAGGTGCTCCAGGTGCTGTTCCACCACTCACCCATGCCGGCCGGAGACCGTCTGCGGGAAAGGGCGCGGGCGGCCGGCATCCCGGGACCGCCGCGCAAGGAAAACGTGTGGTGAGGACCGTCCGTCAGTAGGTCGCGCGTCCGCCGCTGGCGTCGTAGCACTGGCCGGTGACGAAGGAACAGTCCGGGCTGGCCAGGAAGTGCACTACGGCCGCGATCTCCTCGGGGCTGCCCGTGCGCCGCATGGGGATGCGCGCGGTCATGTACTCGATCTGCGCGGGAGTCAGCTGCTCCAGGATCTTGGTCCGGATCACCGCCGGAGCCACCGAGTTGACGCAGATGCCGTCGGTGGCCACTTCTTTCGCCAGGGATTTGCTGAAAGCGATGACCCCCGCTTTGGTGGCGGAGTATCCGGTCATGTTGGGGTTGCCTTCCTTGCCGGCGATCGAGGCGACGTTTACGATGCGGCCGTACTTGCGGCTGCGCATGTGCTCGATCACGCCCTTGCAGCAGTTGAAGACCCCGTCCATGTTGACGGCGACGATGCGGTGCCAGTCCTCTTCGCTCTGTTCCCAGAGCGGCGCGGCCTTGCCCGCGATGCCCGCGTTGTTGACAAGCACGTCGATGCGTCCGGTGCGGTTCAGGACTTCGCCTACCGCCTGGCGCACGGAGGCGGGGCTGGTAATGTCGATGCAGAGAGGAAAGGCGTCGCCGCCGATGGCGCGGGCCACTTCGGCCGCCCCCTGGGCGTCGATGTCGGCAACGGCTACGGCGGCGCCGGCTTTGGCGAGACGATGGGCGATCGCCTCGCCGATTCCGGTAGCCGCGCCGGTAACAATGGCAGTCTGGCCGGTCAGGTCGAAGAACATGGCTAATCTTCTTTTACCATTTCGGCCGCCGCCCGTCTGCGGCCCGCCCAGGCTGATGAAAGCGGGAACGCCGTTTCCGAGCCGCGACCAAGAGGAAGCGGTTACAATGAGCGCGACCGCTCCCTCCGGCCGCGGCTCGCAAACGGCGGGCCGCGGGCCGGAGGGGGCGAATCGAACTAGGACTGTTCTTCCCGGACTACTTCCACCGTGATTTCCGCGGTGACTTCGCGATGCAGACGGACCGGCACCTGGTACTGGCCCAGTTGCTTGATCGGTTCTTCCAGATGGATCTTACGCCGGTCGATGGAGAAATTCTGCTTCTCCAGCGCTTCGGCCACGTCCTTGGCGGTGACCGAACCGAATAGCTGATCGCTCTCGCCGGCCTTCTGGGTGATCGTCACCCTGACGCCGGACAGCATCTTGGCCAGGTCTTCGGCGTCGTTCTTGAGTTTGGCCTCGCGACGCAGGTGCGCCTGCCGTTCCTGCTCGACGATCTTCTTGTTGGCTTCCGTGGCCTGAACGGCCAGGCGCTTGGGCAGCAGGAAGTTGCGGGCATAGCCGTCGGCCACTTTGACCACCTGGCCGCGATGCCCCAGTTTCTCGATGTCTTCTCTCAGAATGACTTCCATGCATGACCTCCCATCTACAGGCTGGCCGCGAAGGGCAGCAGCGCGATGTTGCGCGCTTTCTTGATGGCGTCGCTGAGCCGCCGCTGATGGGGCGCGCAAACGCCCGAGATGCGCCGCGGGATGATCTTGCCGCGCTCGGCGATGAAGGCGTGCAGCATCTTGGTGTCTTTGTAGTTGATGTCGTCGATCTTCTCGACGCAGAAGCGGCAGACTTTGCGGCGGCGGAAGTACTGCTTCTTCTGTGTGACCACCGCCTTGTCGGTGCCGGTGGGCCGCTGCGATGCGCTGACTGGTCTTCCTTTGGGTTCCGCCATGGTGCTAAGCCTCCCTCTCCACTGCTTCGCCCATCATCTGCTGGGCCACCGAAGGCTGGGCCGGGGCGGGGGCGGCAGTCGCCTTACGATAGGCGCGCTTCTCGCGCTGCTTGCGGCGCTTTTCCAGGCGCTTCAGAGTCGGATCAATGCGTACCGTCAGGAACTTGATCACCAGGTCCGCCACGCGCAGACGGCGCTCGAGTTCCTGCACGATCTCGGGTCCGGCGGAGATCTGAATCAGAACGTAAAATCCTTCGTTATACTTCTCGACCTGGTAGGCCAGCTTGCGCTTGCCCCACTTCTCGACCTTGTCCACAACGCCTCCGCTGGAAGTGATCATGGACGTGAGGCCCTCCACGAACGCGTCCACTTCCTCCTCGGGCGCGTCCGGTTTCACTATGAACAACTCCTCGTAAACTCTCATTCTTCCTCGTTCTGTAAGCCTTGGGCGCGGCGATTGAACTTCGCCATGGCCTTTTCGACGCCTTCGGCAACTACGGACTCCACCGCCTCAACGCCACGCTGAAGCAGGTCGTCCAATTCCTCCGTCTGCGAGCGCCGGAACGGCGCCAGCACGAAATCCGCACCATCCCGGACCGGGTGGCCGGGATGAATACCTAACCGGACCCTGGCGAAATCCGGGGTCCCGAGACTGCGAATCACCGATTCCATCCCGTGATGGCCTCCGGCCGAGCCGCGCGGCCGTATGCGAAGCGCCATCCAGGGCAGATCCAACTCGTCGTAAACCACCAGCAGTTCCTCCGGCCCGATGGAGTGTTTCTCCATGAGCTGCGCCACAGCCGGCCCGCTCAGGTTCATGTAAGTCTGCGGCTTGGCCAGCATCACCGGCTTCCCGCCCATCTCTCCGGCGCCCGTAAGCGCTCTCGAATCGGGCCTGCTTACCCGGATGCCGTGCCGGGCGGCCAGGCTGTCCACGACCATGAAGCCCAGGTTGTGCGGAGTGTTTGCATACTCCTCACCCGGGTTGCCAAGGCCGACGATCAGGAACATTCCGCTAAGTACCGGCTGATTGCGCCACCGGAAGACCGGCAACCGCCTGGCCGCGCGGGCCGCGCGCCGCCAGGGGTCCGGTTACTTCTTCTTCTCGCCCTTTTCCTCCTTGGCTGCCTCTTCTTCCTTCTTGCCCTTCTTGATCACTTCGGGCTCGGCAGCGGCGGCGCCGGCCTCCGGAGCGGCGGGAGCGGCCGCCTCGGCTTCAGCGCCGCGCAGCGCCACTACGTGGGCAATCACCGCGTCCGGGTTGCCGATCAGGCGCATGGACTCGGTCATCACCAGGTCGCCCACCCGCTTGCTCTGGCCCAGCATCAGATCGGTTACGTCCATCTCGAACTGCTCCGGAATGTCGTCGGGAAGGCACTCGATCTCGACCTCGCGGGCGACCAGTTCCAGCAGCCCGCCCTGGGTCTTCACGCCGCGCGGCTCGCCCCGGGTCAGCACCGGCACCGACACGCGGAGCCGCCTGGAAAGATCGATGCGCTTCAGGTCGGCATGCAGGAGGCTGCCCTTGATCGGGTCCTCCTGCCAGTCCACGATCATGACGGGAGTGTTCTCCGTGCCCTGGACGTCCAGGTTGAAGATGGTGTTGTGCCCGGTGCTGCTGTGCAGGATGTGGGTCAGTTCCCGTGGATCGACCGCGATCGGAACCGGTTCCTTGTAGGCGCCGTACAGCACGGCGGGGATGGCGCCGCGCTGCCGGGTGCGCCGGGCTTCATTCTTTCCGCGCGTCTGGCGAAGCTGCGCGGCTACGGTAATGTCTTTCCTCATTGCATCTCCTTGCCGGGCGGCAAGTCCGCTTGCTCCTTGCGGAGACGACGTGGGTTGCGAGCCCGGTTACTCCTAACGTTGGGCAGGCGCCTTCGGGCCTGCCGGAAATTACACAAACAGAATGCTGACCGATGTCTCCTCGTGAATCGATTGAATGGCCCGCGCCAGCAGCGGCGCGATCGACAGCGAGCGGATGCGCGGCGAGCTGCGGGCGCGCTCCGACAGCGGAATGGAATTGGAGAAGACGACTTCCTTGAGCGGGGACTTCTCGATGCGCTCCACCGCCTGCCCGGAGAGCACCGCGTGGGTGGCGCAGGCCGAAACGGAGAGCGCGCCCTGCTCGAGCAGCGCCTCCGCGCCTTTCACCAGCGTTCCGGCGGTGTCGATCAGATCGTCCACCATCAGGCAGTTGCGGCCCTCCACCGCGCCGATGATGTTCATCACCTCGGCCACGTTGGCTTCTTCCCGGCGCTTGTCCACGATCGCCAGGGGCGCGTTCAAGCGCTTGGCGAAGGCGCGGGCGCGCTCCACGCCGCCGGCGTCCGGCGAGACCACCGTCAGGTCCGGGATCGCCAGCCGCTTGTAGTACTCGATCATCACCGGCGAGGCGAACAGGTGATCCACGGGGATGTCGAAGAAGCCCTGGATCTGGGCGGCGTGCAGATCCAGCGCCAGGATCCGGTCGGCCCCGGCGGTCTCGATCAGGCGCGCCACCAGCTTGGCCGAAATCGGCACGCGGGGCTTGTCCTTGCGGTCCTGCCGGGCGTATCCGAAATAGGCTAGAACCGCGGTGATCCGCTCCGCCGAGGCCCGCTTCAGGGCATCGATTATGAGCAGCAGCTCCATCAGGTTGCGGTCCACCGGCGTGCAGGTGGGCTGCACCACGAAAACATCCGCGCCGCGCACATTCTCCTGAATCTGCAGGTGAATCTCACCGTCGGAAAAGAAGCGAACGCGGGCTTTGCCCACCTCGGTTCCCAGCGTCGAACAGATCTCCTCGGCCAGCGCGGGATTGGCATTGCCCGTGAAGATCTTGACGCGATCGTAGCTCATTGCGCGTACCGGCTTTGGGGCGGCCATACCTTCTCACTGAGATGGGCCCGCAGGCCGCTCCACCACAACGCCCGGTAGCGGGAGCGGCTCACGAACGCAATCGGATGAATCCCGGCAGCCTCCAACGACGGGCTCTGCCAGCTCAAAACCTTTATATCCTTTCGGAGCGACGAAATGGCGCGACGTGCGCGTTCATGAGCGCCGAAGATTCCGAAAACAGCGGAACCGCTGCCCGTCATCAGCACGGACTCGGCGCCCAAACGCCCCAGGCTGCCCTTGATTCGCCTAAGACGGGGGAAGCGGCGGAACAGATTCTCTTCGAAGTCATTGATTCCACAACGCGGAAAGCGCTCTGCGGCCAGCCCCCCGAACGAATCCCAAACCCAGGACTGGAAACTAAATATTGTATTTTGTTCGCTTTCCGTTGTCAAACGGCGACCGTCCAGGGCGCGGTACGCTTCCGGGGTGGACGAGTGGATTCCGGGCGCGATCAAAACGCCGTGAAGCGGCCAGGCATCGGGCAGCGGATAGATCTCCTCGCCGCGTCCCAGCCCCACGGCCGTACCGCCCATCAGGAAGAAGGGAACGTCGCTGCCGAGCTGGGCGGCCAGGCGCAACAGTTGCGCCATCTCCACGCGCCGGCTGGCGAGCACGGGCAGTGCCAGCAGCACTGCCGCCGCATCGGAAGAGCCGCCGCCCAGTCCGGCTCCCAGCGGGATGCGTTTATCGAGCCGGAAACTTACGCGCCCGCGCACCTTTAGTGCTCGCAGGCACAGCTCGGCGGCCCGCACCACCAGGTTGTTCTGGATGCCGGAGCCGTCCTCCAGATCGATTCGTGTACGGGAGCCGGGAGTGAATGCGATCTCCAGCCGGTCGGCCAGGGAAATCGTCTGATAGACGGTGCGGATCTCGTGATAGCCGTCGCGCCGTCCGGAAAGGACCCGCAGATCCAGATTGATTTTGGCCAGGGCGCGCAGGCGCGCCCGGCGTTCTCCGCTCATTTGTCGTAGGGGAGGAGCGAGAAGACGTCGACGCCCGCCAGTTTCTGCCGTCCTTTGAGGAAGGTGAGTTCCACGACGAAGGCTGCACCGGCCACCTGGCCGCCCAGTTGTTCTACCAGGCGAACCGTAGCGGCCGCGGTGCCTCCGGTGGCCAGGAGGTCATCGACGATCAGGACCCGGTCGCCCGGTTTCAGCGCGTCCTTGTGGATTTCCAGGCTGTCGGCGCCGTACTCCAGGTCGTAGCTCACGCTGACGCACACCGAGGGAAGCTTTTTCGGCTTGCGCACCGGGATAAAGCCCGCTCCCAGGGCGTAGGCCAGCGCCGGGGCGAAGATGAATCCGCGGGCCTCGATTCCCAAAACCAGGTCGATACCGGCGTTCTGATAGCGGCAGGACAGCAGGTCGATCACCCGCCGGAAGCCGGCCTTGTCCTTCAGCAGGGTCGTGATGTCGTAGAAAAGGATTCCCGGTTTCGGAAAATCGGGAATCTCGCGGATCAGCTTCTTCAGGTCTTCCATCTCAGTATTTGATCTCAAAAGAACGGCATTTCTGCACGGGCGCTTCCTGTTCCTCGACGCCCCGCACGTCGGCGAAGCGCGGCCCTTTCCACAGTCGGCCCGCCAGTTCGGCGAGATTCTCCGCCGGGCCCACCGCGTACACCTCCACCCGGCCGTCCTCGAGGTTGGCCGCATAGCCGTTCATGCCGAGTTCCCCGGCCACGCGCTGGACGAAGTAGCGGTACCCGACTCCCTGGACGCGGCCACGGACGAAGTAGCGTTTGGCGGCGATGGTTTGCGGCATTACCCGTCAATCCAGCTTATAGCACTGGCGGGTGACGGCGCTGCGGAGTAACCGATATCATACAGATGCCGGGTATGTGGCTCCGGATACACTTCCGGTTGGTCTTGGCCGTAGCGGCGCCTGCCGCGGCCGGCTGGGCGGGACCGGCCGTAAGCGGACTTGTCAGGGACGCTCGCGGGCCCGTGGCGGGCGCCGTGGTGCGCCTCCAGGGAACCCCCGTGCGGGCGGTCAGCGATGCTGAAGGCCGCTTCGTGCTGGAGGGCCCCTCCGGCCGGGGGAGCCTGTCACTGACCGCTTTCGCGCCCGGCTACTTCATCGCCGGGCCCGTCAGCGCGTCCTGGGGGGACCGGGAAGTGTCCATCCTGCTCGAGCGGCACGCCGGGCGCGACCACCCCGAGTACCGCTGGGTGAGCGCCTACAACAGTGCCGGCGATCCCCTGAGCTGCGAACTCTGCCATTCCGCGCCCTCGCCGTTCGGCGGCGAATTGCCCTTCGATGAGTGGAGCCGCGACGCTCATTCCGCCTCGGCCTCCAATCCGCGCTTCCTGTCCATGTACAACGGGACCGGTCCTGGCGGGCGCCCGCGCACGGGGCCGGGCTACCGGCTCGACTTTCCGGACAGCGCCGGCAATTGCGCGGCCTGCCACGCGCCCAACGCAGCCGTCGATGCCCCTCTCGGCACCGACCCGAACCGGCTCACCGGAGTAGGCAAAGAGGGCGTGGGCTGCGATCTTTGCCACAAGATCTGGGCTGTGCGGATGAATCCGGCTACGAGGCTGCCGCACCCCGACGCCCCCGGTGTGCTCTCCATCGAATTCCGCAGGCCTCCTCCGGGGGGCCAGTTGTTTCTGGGGCCCCGGGACGATGTCAGCGGCCGGGACTCCTGGTCCGCGCTGCAGAAGCAGAGCGAGATCTGCGCACCCTGCCACTACGGGCAGTTCTGGGGGGTGGAGATCTACAACTCCTACGGCGAGTGGCTGGCCAGTCCCTACTCCGACCCGGCCGGCGGCCGGACCTGCCAGGACTGCCACATGCCGCGCCGCGGCGCCACCCATACGGCGCGCGGGGAAACCGGAGCGCTGGCGCGCGATCCGGAGACCATCTACAGCCACCTCATGCCCGGCGCGGCCGACACCGATCTGCTGCGCGATACCGCCGAGCTGACCCTCCAGGCAGCCCGGAAGGGCGGCGCCCTGCACGTCGAGGCCACTGTCTTCAACGCCACCGGCGGCCACCATATCCCCACCGACCATCCCGCGCGGAACATTCTCCTGGCGGTTTCGGCCACGAGCGCGGAGGGCGCCCTGTTGTCGTTGCTGCAGGGCCCGAAAATACCGGATTGGGGCGGCGAGGGCGGCGATCCGGACGATTACGCCGGCCGCCCGGGCCGCGGCTTTGCCAAGATCCTGAGGGAACGGCGGACCGGTATTGCCCCCACGGCTGCCTACTGGAACCCCGTGGACCTGGTGGAGGACACCCGCATCCCGGCGCTGGGGCGCGATGTGAGCCGTTACGAGTTCGCGATTCCGGCCGGCGCAGGTACGTTGAGGGTCAGAGGCTGTCTGATCTTTCGACGGGCTTTCAAGGCCCTGGCGCGCGTGAAGGGCTGGCAGGATCCTGATATCGTCATGGAGCAGGTTGAAGTCGCGGTGGGGCCGGACCCGTAGGTGAATCGAATGAAGAAGACCGTGAAGAAACAGCCCGCGCTGCCCGGCGCCTCGGCGGCTATCGGCTTCCGCCCCGAGTTTCTGGATTTTCAGCGGGGCATCCGGGTGGGCAGGCTCGAAGACCACGAACGCATCACCCGGATCCTGAAACTGGCTCTGGAAACCCGCTTCGGCCAGCCCTTTGTCACCGAGCGGTACGGGCGAGGCATGTACTGGCAATGGATCGGCCTGCTGCCCCGGGCGAATCGCGCTGCCAAGCCTCTCTCCAGCCATGTGAGCTTCGGCTGCTCCAAGTACTTCCTGACGGTGGACGGCGGCGCGGGGGTCTTCAAGTGCGGCCTGCAGGTGGAGCGCGGCTACGTGCGGGCGTCCGGCGGAGCCGGGCAGTTTCGCCTCCAGGACGACTGGGACTGGCACCGCCTGATGAACAGCCTGAAGAGGGGCTCCGGGATGGAGCGGGAACTCAAGCGGCTGCTGCGCGAGGGTTTCCGGGTGGCCGCGGGAAGCTGGGACGCAGGCGCCCGCGATTTCGGCCAGGCCGAATTTCCGGGTGCGGGAGGACTGCGGTCGGTTCTCGACGCGGCGCCGAAGGGCCAGTGGGCCGGATTCCAGGTCTACTATCCGATGACGGAAGAGGAGGTGCGGGGGGCCACCGGGTGCGACCTGGTGGAGTCCATGCTGGCCGTTTTCGGGGAAGTCACCCCGGCCATGAACTTCTGCATGGACATACGTTTATGATTCCGGCGGGGACTCCGTCTCCCCGCTACGTTATACTTGGATCAGGACGGTTTTCGGATGCCCCATAAGAGGCGCTCTCTCCTTGTAATTCCCCTGGTCGTGGCCGCTTGTTCCCTGCTGGGAGGAATCTACGGCCCCCGGGCCGAGGCGGGCTCTCCCGCGCGGGAAGGCGATATTGACGCCACGCTCAAGGCGTTTACCCGCATCTACGACGTGGTGGAGCAGAACTTCGCGGAAGCGGTCAGCCCGGACAAGGCGATCTACAAAGGCGCCATCCCGGGCATGCTCCGGACCCTGGATCCGCACTCCAACTTCTTCGATCCGCGCGACTTCCAGCTGCTGCGCGAGGACCAGAAGGGGCACTATTACGGGGTTGGGATGCAGGTGCAGTCGCGGGGCGGCAAGACCATCGTGAACGTTCCGTTCCCCGGTTCGCCCGCCTACAAGGCGGGACTGCATCCGGGTGACGTGATCATCAAGGTGAATGAGACGCCCACCGATAACCTGACCACCACGGAGGTAGCCGACCTGCTTAAGGGGCCCCGTGGCACGCCAGTGAAGATCACGGTGATGCGCGAAGGGCAGGACGAGCCCCTGGTGTTCAACGTGATCCGCGATGAGATCAGCCGGAAGAGCGTCAGCGAGGCGTTCTGGCTGAAGCCCGGCATCGCCTACATGGCCGTCAACACGTTCAACGAGACCACCAGCAAGGAGGTCGAGGACAACCTGAAGCGCCTGGGCGAGCAGAACCTCAAGGGCCTGATCCTGGATCTGCGCCTGAATCCGGGCGGCTTGTTGAACGAGGGTGTGGCCGTGGCTGACAAATTCCTTCAGAAAGGCCAGACCATTGTCAGCCACCGGGGACGCGCCTCGGCCGAGAAGCCCTACGTGGCCAGGCACGGCAACAACGGCCGGGACTACGCCATCGTGGTGCTGGTGAACCGCTACTCCGCTTCGGCGGCCGAGATTGTCGCCGGCGCCCTGCAGGACCACGACCGGGCCTGGATCCTGGGTGAGAACACCTTCGGCAAGGGGCTGGTGCAGACCGTATATCCCCTTTCCGAGAACACCGGCCTGGCTTTGACCACCGCCAAGTACTACACTCCCAGCGGCCGGCTGATCCAGCGAGACTACTCGCACAAGTCGTTCCTGGACTACTACTACCGGAAGGACCTGGAGACCAAGAACCCGCTGGATGTCCGCATGACCGACAGCGGCCGGACCGTCTATGGGGGCGGCGGCATCACTCCGGACGAAAAATTCGTGCCCAAGCTGAACCGCTTCCAGCGTGAACTGCGCCGGGGCGGGGGAGCGCTCTTCTTCAACTTCAGCAACCGCTACTTCGGGACACGGGATGCGAAACTGCCCAGGAACTGGGAGCCGGACACGCCCCTGGTGGAGGAGTTCCGCCAGTTCATCATGAAGGAGGGAGTGCAGTTCACCGAAGCCGAGTTCGCGGAGATCCAGGCCTGGATCAAGCAGGAGTTGAAGCGCGAGATGATGATCACCGCGTTCAGCGTGGACGAGAGCCAGCGCTACGCCGTGACCATCGATCCCATGG
>JADZAF010000384.1 GCA_020852755.1 Bryobacterales bacterium | reverse complement strand
GCCTCCAGGGCGGACGCCGGAATGGTCTCGATGCGCCGCTTCATGCGCTGGGCGTATTTCTGGGCAAAGTAGCGCGTAAGCCGCGGAATGTCTTCGCGCCGCTCCCGCAGCGGCGGCACGTAGAGAGGAAAGACGTGCAGCCGGTAGTACAGGTCGGGGCGAAAAGAACGCTCGTCCACCATGGCTTTCAGGTCGCGGTTGGTGGCCACCACGAAGCGGACATCCACGCGCAGGGTGCGGCTGCCGCCTACTCTCTCGAACTCCTGGTCCTGGAGGGCGCGCAGCAGCTTGGGCTGCAATTCCAGGGGCATCTCGCCGATCTCGTCGAGAAACAAGGTGCCGTGGTCGGCCAGTTCGAAGCGCCCGATCTTCTGGTTGATGGCTCCGGTGAAAGCGCCCTTTTCGTGGCCGAACAGCTCGCTCTCCAGCAGACTGGCGGGGATGGCCGCGCAGTTCACCTTGACGAAGCTGCCCTTGCTCCGGCCGCTCATTTCATGGATGGCGCGGGCCACCAGTTCCTTTCCCGTGCCCGTCTCCCCCAGGATCAGAACCGTGGCATCGGTGGGAGCGACAATCTGGATGCTCTGGAGCACGGATTGGAAGGCGGGACCTTCCCCGATCATGTTGCCCAGGTTATCGTGGAGCCGGATCTCGTCTTCCAGGTACAGCTTCTCGGTGGCCAGGCGCTCCTTGATCTCGGACAGTTCGCGGTAGGAGAGCGAGTTCTCGACCGCTATGGCGATCTGCCGCGCCACCTGCACCAGGAGTTCAACGTCGCCGGCGGACCACGGCTCGCCGCTGGTTCGCGCGATTTCCAGCGTCCCCAGGGTACGGTTGGACGTCACCAGGGGGATGGAACAAGCCGCGGTGAAACCCAGGGAGGTGAACTTCCGGTAATCGGCTGACGGGAAGCGATCGAAATCGCTGTGCTGCACCACCACCGGCTTACCGGTCGCGAGCGCTTCGGCGGCCGGTGTGCCTTGCGGATTACCCGAAGTCCTCTCCAGCTTGAACAACTCCTCACCGGGGAAATGCAGGGCATACAGGTCGAGGCCGCCCGTGCTGTCGTTCTTCACCGTGAGCACGGCGACGTCGTGCTTGACCGTCTGCGACAACTGGTGTGAGATAGCGGAAAACAGCTCGTCCGGCGAGAGCTTGGAAACCAGGGCGTTGGTAATGTCAAACAGCGTCCGCAGCCGGTCCCGCTCACGGACCAGTTGCCGCTTGGCCAGGTGGGCATCCACGGCCACCGCAAACTCGGCGGCGACCCGTTCCAGAAAGGCGAGTTCCTCCGCGCCGGGTTCGAACGGCGCCAGGCAGCCGTAGCCCAGAGCTCCCAAACGGCTTTCGCCGGCGGTCAGCGGCACCAGCGTCAGGGCCCGGATGCCCGCCCGGTACACCCGTTGCAGGAATTCCGGCCAGCGGCTTTCGTCCTCAACACGCGGGATAACCAGCGGGCGCTGGCTGCGCCAAACCCAGCCGCTGGGATCCTGGTCCACGGGAAGACGGGTGGCGCGCCGGGTTGAAACCGTCCCGGAGGCGTTAAGGACGTACAGTTCCATGCGGTCTTCCTCCGAGTCATGAAGCGCCAGGCCCAGGTATTCGAAATCGACCACCCGGCGGAGGGATTGCTCGACGCCGGAGAGCAGACTCTCCAGGTCGTTATGGCCGGCAATGGAACGGGACAGCGCCAGGACGGCTTCGGAAATCTCAGCAGTGGAAGCGCTCACATTTTCATCATAAGCCAGCGAAAACAGGAGTCACGGCAAGCGGCATCGTCTATTGCCGATCACACGAACTGTCAGCAGTCTTAGCGTTTATCTAACAAGTAAAGAAAACAGCCTGTTACGCGAGAATACTGAGGTGGCGCTTGCATCTCCGGCAGGCGGCTCTGGCGCCTGACGCCGCTCCAGTCCGCTAGCGGCCGCTCAGGGTTCGGATGGCTGCGTCCTCCATGGTCTGGATGCAGTCTTCGAACAGGTTCACGATTCGCTCGAGCAGGCTGTAGGTCTCATGCAGCATGATCATGCGGCGCGGGTCGTCCTCGTGCTCGGCCAGATCGCCGATCGCCGAGATGTACAACTGGTCGGCCTGGTTCTCCAGGTCCGTCATCCTGCCCATCTCGCCCACGAAGCGCCGCGCCTCCCCAAAGGCGCGCAGAGCCTCGCCCAGCACCTCCGTGCAGTTCCCGATCAACGCCATAAACTGCACCGCGTGATCCGGCAACTCCTCCAGGCGGTAGGCGGCCAGGCGTCCGGCCAGGTGCTCGGCGGCGTCCAGAATGCGGTCCTGCTGGTAGAACATGCGCCGGGTGTTTTCCCTGGGCGGGTAATCGGTCAGCTGCCGGTCGAGTTGCCGGGTGGCGTTGCGCAGAAGTTCGTCCCCTTCCTTTTCCAGGCCCTGGATCCGTGCAAAGGCAGACGAGACGCCGGCGGCAGCGGCGCCGCAGTGCTTCAGGGTGTCGAACGCAGATTGAACCAGGTTGAAGTGCACCAGCAGGTCACGGAAGATATTGAAGTCCTTGGGCTGTATCTGCATGTCCGATTGCCTCTGGCGGCCGGCCCGGGCCGGACCGCACACAGCCAAAGCATAGCAGGATAGATTCCGGGAGGCAGGGACGCTGGTTTCCGCGGAGAGGAAAAAGCCGCGCCTGAGCGCATTCCGCAAGCGCCTCGAGGATTCTCAACCTGCGGCACTTTCGGGTTTTCCCGTGTGGTTTGCCTTAGGGTGGATTTCAGCCTGCAGGGCGGTTTGTGACCGGCCTCCCGTTACTGAAATGGCGCCACAACAGTGCGGCCACGGCCGCCACCGGCACGGCCAGCAAAACCCCGGCGAACCCGAACAGCATCCCGCCCAGCAGGACAGCGAGAAACACGGTTAGGGGGGAGAGGCTCATGCGACGGCCCAGGATTTTCGGCGTGAGATAGAAGCTCTCGAGCGTTTGCGCGAACACGTAAACGCCGATGACCCCCAGGATCTCGTAGGCACTGCCGCCCGCATAGAGTTTCAGCAGCAGCGGGATCCCCATGGCCAGGAGGGCGCCCAATATGGGCACCAGGTGCAGGCACCCGCTGAAGACGGCCACCAGGGGCCAGGCGGGAACGTCCAGCAGTGCGAACCCGGCTCCGTAAATCGCAGCGAGAAGGGCGGCGATGATCACCTGCCCGCGCACGTACGCGCCCAGGATCCTGCCGACATCGAAGAGCAGAGCTCCGATACGCATGGCCGCCTGATCCCAGCGTATCAGGCGCCGCCCATCACTTCCACGGCACCGGGTACGCCCGCAGACACGTGGCGCAGCGGTACTGGCCGCCGAAGGGCCAGAGCGAAGCCGGGTGCGCGAAGCGGCACCACAAGGCGCCGATGCGCCGGCCGGCCGCTTCGAGCCAGTCATGGGAAGCCCGCATGATCTATCCCTCCTGCCGGATAACGCGGGAAAACCGGCGCAGACGGCTCAGGAACGCCGGGTGTATGCTGCAAGGGAGCCATGTCTCGCGTGACCAGGACCATCAGCCTGCCGCTGCTGGCCGCCTGCGGATATGGCGCCCTCTACTACTCGGCCAACCGAGCCGTGTACTACCCCATGAAGTACCCGCGGGGCGTCTGGGACCTGCAAGCGGTGTTGGAAGCGTCAGACGTCTGGCTGCGAAGTGCGGATAACGTACGCCTGCACGGCTGGTGGATCCCGTCGGGCAAGAGCGGGCTGGCCACCTTGTTCCTGCACGGCAACGCCGGCAATATTACCCACCGCTATGAGCACGCCCGTTCGATCCGGCAGGCCGGCTCGGCGGTGCTGCTCCTGGATTATCGGGGATATGGAAAAAGCCGCGGCCGGCCGACGGAAAAGGGCCTGTTCCTGGACGCGGAAGCCGGCTTCCGGCACCTGCTGGAACGCGGCTACCCGCCCGAGCGCATCGTGGTGCATGGCGAATCGCTGGGAACCGCGGTGGCCGTCCGCCTGGCCGCGCGCCATCCCTGCGCGGGCCTCGTTCTGGAAGCGCCGTTTACCTCAGCGGCTGAAGTTGCAGGCCGGATTCTGCCGCTGCTCGGCCCCCTGCTGGTGCGCGGTTTCGACTCCCTCAGTCGCATCGGCCAGGTGAAGGCGCCGCTGCTGGTGGTGCATGGCGACCGGGACATGACCATCCCTTTCGAACTGGGCCGCAAGCTGTTCGAGGCCGCGCCGGAGCCCAAGGTCTTCTGGAAGGTGGAAGGCGCCGACCATAACGATCTGGTGAGCGTGGCGGGAGCGCGGTACGAGGAGCGGCTGATGTTGTTTTACGCGTCGCTGTCCGGCGGCCCACTGACAACCACTTCCAGGAGGTGACAACCTGTCCGGCGAGGTACTCCCCGGCCCACCCAAACTCTCGGCAAGGGTAGTACTTGACAGATCCCCCTTTCTTGTTATCAGATTGACGGATCAATATTTATAGAAACGGAGGTCAATATCCGATGATAGCTGACGTCATCGGCATCCCCGATCCCTGGATCTGGATCGCCTACCTCTTGTGCCTGGTGGCAGCGGCTCTGTGCGTAGTCTACGCCGCCTGCCTGGGACGCAATCGCCAGGCCGAACAGGCCCCAGCACCCGCACCGGAAAGCGCGCCGGCCGAGGAGATGCACACCAAGGCCTGACGGCCGGGCGTCCCCCATAGAAAAGGAGTCTCACAGTGAAAATTTGGGAAGTTGTCGCGGCGCTTTTTTACCTTTTCGCCGTGGTTTACCTGGGCTATCTGGGATGGAAGCGCACCCGCAACGCCAGCGACTACATGCTGGCGGGCCGCAAGGCCCATCCGGCCGTGATGGCCCTCAGCTACGGGTCTACTTTCATTTCCACCAGCGCCATTGTAGGGTTCGGGGGCGCGGCCGGCATGTTCGGCATGAGCCTTCTCTGGCTGACCTTCTGCAACGTCTTCGTCGGCATCTTCATTGCCTTCGTGTTTCTCGGCGGAAGGACCCGCAGGCTGGGGCATGCCCTGGACGCCCACACGTTTCCCGAGTTGCTGGGCCGGCGCTACAACAGCCGTTCCATCCAGATCTTCGCCGGCCTGGTGATTTTCCTGTTCATGCCGGTTTACACGGCGGCGGTCCTGATCGGCGGAAGCGAGTTCATCGTCACCCATTTCGGAGTGCCCTACGAACCGGCCCTGGTGACCTTCGCCGTCCTGACGGCCGCCTACGTGATGGTGGGCGGGCTCAAGGGTGTGATGTACACCGATGCCTTGCAGGCCGGCATCATGCTGGCCGGCATGACCGTATTGCTGGTGGCGACCTACAGCCTGGTGGGGGGCGTGGTGAGCGGTCATGAGGCGCTGACGGCCATGAAAGCCCAGGTGTTCGCCGGGCACTCCGCCATCGGACACCAGGGCTGGACCTCCATGCCGCTGTTCGGCTGGGGAGACAACCGCTACAACCTCTGGTGGATCGTGGTCACGACGCTGGTGCTGGGCGTAGGGATCGGCGTGCTGGCGCAGCCCCAACTGATCGTCCGGTTCATGACGGTAAAATCCGATCGCGAGTTGAACCGGGCCGTCTGGGTGGGTGGCGTTTTCATCCTCATGATGACCGGGGTGGCGTTCACCGTGGGAGCGCTCTCCAACGTTTATTTCTTCAAGCACGAAGTAGTTCGGGGGCGGCTGATCGGCACAACCGAGAAAGCGGACGTGATCGCCAAGCAGGAACGCTTCGAGACCCGCACCCTGCCCTGCCGGCTGCTGCACATCGACACGACCGGCAACGGCTCCGCGGACACGCATCTGGTCGCCGCCGGCCTCGGCAAGGCGGAGGCTCTGCTGCCCCGGGCCGAGATTGCCACCCTGGCGGACGGCCGCGTGGAGGTCCGGCCGAAATCCAGCAGTTTCCTCCGCGCGGTGGTCGCCTCCGGCCCGGGCACGTGGATGTTCAACGCCGACAGCATCATCCCCATCTACATCACACGAGCGCTGCCGCGCTGGTTCGGGGTGTTGTTCCTGCTGACGCTGCTGGCGGCGGCCATGAGCACGCTCTCCAGCCAGATCCACACCATGGGAACCGGAATCGGCCACGACGTGTTCAAGCAACTGGCCGGCCCGCAGGCGCGCAGCATCCCGGTGACCCGAGCCGGAATGATGCTGGGCATCCTGCTGGCCCTGGCAATCGGCTACTACGCCCGGGGCGGCTACGTGATCGCGCGCGCCACGGCGATCTTCTTCGGATTGTGCGCGGCCGCCTTCCTCCCGGCTTTTGTGGGGGGTCTCTATTCCAAGCGGGTGACAGCGGGCGCGGCCAAAGCCAGCATCCTCACCGGAGCGCTGGTAACGACCTTCTGGCTGGTGTTCATCAAGGACTCCGAGGCCCAGGCTTTGGGGATCTGCAACGCGCTGTTCGGAGTGAAATCACTGCTGGCCAACACCCCCAACTGGCCCGTCGTGGACCCGCTGATCGTGGCCCTGCCGCTGAGCACGCTGGTGCTGGCCGCGGTCACTCTCATGGGCTGCGCTGAAGAACCGGCCGGCACGCTGCGGCGATAATGTCGGGATGACGAACCGGCGGGAATTCCTCTCGCTTCCCGGCATCGTGCTCGGCGCCCCGGCCAGGAAGGTCACGGTGGGCGCGCATCCCTGGGTGTACGCCGCCACGCGGCCGGGCTACGACATCTACCCGATCCTCGACCGGATCTTTGCCGACATGAGCTACGCCGGCATCGAGGCGATCGAGTTGATGCACACCGCGCTGCTGCCGGATCAGGCCGTGCGCCGGATCGCCGCGCTCTCGCGCCGCCACGCTCTCCCGGTCCTCGGTATGAGCTATTCCGCCGACATGTGGAGGCCCGAGGCACACGCGGCGATCGTGGAGGAAACCAGGCGGCTGGTGGGGCGTTTGGCTGAAACCGGCGGGCGGACGCTGGGGATTTCGGTAGGCGACGCGCGGCGGATGAAGACCGCCGCGGAACTGGACGCGCAGGCCGGGGTGCTGCAAAAGGTGATGGAGATCTGCGCCTCCAGCGGAGTAACGCCGAACCTGCACAACCATATCTACGAGGTCGCCAGCCGCGAGCACGACCTGAGAGGCACGCTGGAGAGGATTCCCGGCATCAAACTGGGGCCGGACCTGGACTGGCTGGTGGGGGCCGGGGTGGATCCCCTGGATTTCATCCGGCGGCACGGCAGGCGAATTGTGTTTGCCCACCTGCGCGACCGCGCCGCCGACGGTTCCTGGGTGGAGGCGATGGGCGAGGGCAGCCTCAAGTACGCGGCCTTCGGGCAGGCCCTGCGCGAGGCGGGCTTCCAGGGCGATGTGGCCATCGAACTGGCCCATCCGCGGGGGTTCGCCCCCACCCGGCCTTTGCGCGAAAGCCTGAAGATGAGCCGCGAGTATGTACGGCGCCAGATGGGCTGGTGATTCCCGACCATCCCTCTCCGGTGCGTGAGCTTCTGCACGGTTTCCTTCCAGCCTCGCTTCCCAGCGTGGATTATGATGCACCTAGTGCTTCTGCTGGGAATCGCTCAGTTTGTTCTGCTATCCCTTCTTCCCGGCGCCTGGCTCGCCTTTGGAATCCGCATGGCGGATCCGCCGTTTTGGGTTCGAACGCTGATGGCGGCCGTCCTGTCACCCGCCGTGGTGGCGCTGCAGTTCTACGCGCTGCGGCTGTCGGGTGCGGGATTCGGCACGGTTGCCGGCTGGCTGGTCCCGCTGAATCTGCCGGCCCTGTGCCTGGTGTGGCGAAGGCGGAATGAACTACGCCGGCCTTCGAGGCGCGCCCTGGCGGCCGGTTGCCTGACGGTTGTGTTTTGCGCGGCGGCCATGGCCCCGCGGCTCGGCAGTGTTCAGCTGAGGGTGTACTCCCCGCACGCTTGGGTTTACAGCACGCCGATCTATCTGCTGGAGCGTGGCGACCTGGTGCTGGAGAGTCCGGAGATGGCCGGGACGCGGCTTAGCTATCCTCCCTGGGGGCAGTTGATCCATCAAGCCCTGTGTGCCTGGCACCTGGATTCCCCGCCGGCCCTGACCTACGCCTGGACGAACCTGGTGTGGCTGATCCTGCTGTTCGGGCTGCTGGCGGCGATCGTGGCGGAGCTGGGCGGCGGGTATGCCGCGAGGATGGCGGCCGGTCTGATCGCAGTGTTGGGAGTGAATCCGGTAGGCAGCTGCCTCAAGCATATTCTGCCCAAGACCCTGACTACGGGTTCGTATCGCATCACCGGCGATCTGCGTTACGATCCGGCTCTCGACAAATTCTACATTTTCAGTTCCATGCCGGTTGCGCTCGGCATGTTCGCGGCGCTGGCCTATCTGCTGGTGCGCCGCAAGCCGGACTCGGGAACCCTCGTCATCTGCGCGGTGCTGGCTTCCGGCATCGGCGTGTTCTATCCGCTGCTGTTTCCTCCCGCCGCGGCGCTGATCATGGCAGCGGGCGCGGCCGAACTGGTGGAGAGCGGATCGGGAGGTTTACGCCGTTACGCCGGCTTGCTGGCCCTCTCCGCACTGCTGACTTTTGCCCACGTGAAGTTCACGACGGTGGATTACGGCGCCGGGCTGCGCCCGGTGGGAATCTCGTCGCTGCTGGAGTTGGTCCGCAAGCCGCTTGAAGCTTCCATCGCTCTGTCGCTGCCGGCCGCCGCCGCGATCTACGCGGCCTACAAGCGCCTCTACGGCCGGCGCCGGGCCCTGGTGACGCTGGCCCTGGCCGGAATAGGAAGCTGCGCGCTGCACGCGGTTTTCGAAATCCCTTTCTGGCAGAACGAGTACAAGTTCATTTTCACGGCCGCCATCTCGATCGCGCCCCTTGCGGCTCTGGGCGCCGCCGGCCTCTTTTCGTCCCTGACCCCCGGCCGCCGCGGGGCTGCAATAGCGGGGCTGGCGCTATTCTGCACTGCCCCCTTAGCCATGCACGAAGCCCGTCTGGCGCGCGCCGCCCGTGCGGCCAAACTGCCGGCTGTGGAGACGGACCATTTCCACCTGGCCCTGGCGAAGGGAGAGCGCCACAGCGCCCTCGCCGCGGCGCTCCGGGAATCCGTCCCGCGGAACGCGGTAATCGCCATGGTGGAGCACTCGTTGTACTACCCGGCCCTCACCGGCCGCAGCCTCTACGCGCCGTTCGGCGACAGGGGAACGCCGGGCACTAACCTGGGCTTTGACGTTCTGCTGGGCAATCTTCGCGGTTACGGGTTGCGCGAACTGAGCGAGCGGCGCCGGGTGTTGCGGGCCCTGTTCGGACCCGATGATGATGCGCGGCACGCGGCGCTGGCCCGCATACAAAGCCTGAACCGCCCCGTTGCCATCGTCCTCGAACGCGGCGACGGGCAACTGCGGGCCTGGCTCCAGAGGAACACCCCCGGCCGCGCCGTGGACCGCGACGCCTTTTCGATCTGGCTGACGCCGCCGCTCAACCGTGCTTTTCCAAACGAGCGTGCAGTCGCGAGTGGGCGTCCTTGAGCACTGCTGCGATCCGTTCCAGGCGTTTGGGGTCGGGGCGTGTGGCCAGACGCTCCACGTACGTCTGAGTGCCCTCGATCAGCTTCAGGAAATAGGCGGCGGCGGGCGGAGAGAACAATTCCCGCCCGGGCACAACGACATATACCGGGGAAGTATGGGCGGCGACGCCGAAGCGCGCCGAGGCCACACGGGATCCGCAGCGCGCCGCCAGCCAGCCCGGTCCCTGAACGGCCACTTTCTCCGCCAGACTCATCTGCCGCGTGCCGCCGGCTTCCTCGCGCGAAGCCACGACCCTGCCATTCAGCACTACCTCCAGCCGGTGGAAAGGCGCGAAGCTGGTGGCCTCCACGGAAACCTCGACCGTTCCGCCCCCGGCGCCCAGGCGTATCTCATCTCCGGGCATGCGCCCGTCGGCGCGAAACTCCAGCAGGGGGCCGGTGGTGGCGAAGGTGCGCCCGGCACGAACGGCGGCAGCC
This sequence comes from Bryobacterales bacterium, assembly GCA_020852755.1. Taxonomy (GTDB): domain Bacteria; phylum Acidobacteriota; class Terriglobia; order Bryobacterales; family Bryobacteraceae; genus JADZAF01. Next base: position 8,303 of record JADZAF010000384.1, on the reverse strand, counting down.
CAGTTGGCGAAGCTGAACTCCCGCCCGGCCAGATAGGCGTAGGTACGGTTGCCGCCCACCGGGGTGCTGGCCGCCATCTTGTCGGTTCCCCCGGCCGCGGCCACGCGGTAGCCGCAGTTCAGGTAGCGGTACCAGTCGTGATAGGCCAGGGCGCGGAAGGTGGCGTCGAAACGCGGGTACAGTTCCACGGCGTCCACTTTGCCCAGGACGATCTCGGCGGCCATCTCCGCGTTGGGGTTGGGAAAGTGGACGGCAACCACCAGGCCTTCCCGGCGCCGGCAGGCGTCGGCCCAGTCCGACATGCTGGTCCAGACCGGATCCCCCACATAGGCCTCGCTGGGCCCATCCGCCGACATGGGGAAGACCGGCTCGCCGTGCCCTCCCAGCAGCCCCAGGTGCCCCAGCAGGTGCTGGCGGTTCTCGGTGCCCACCGACACCAGCGTCTCCCTGTCCGATGACATCAGGGGCCCGTGAGGCAGGTCGCCTACGTTGGTGAACAGATCGCCCCATTGCGCGGCCAGCAAGTTCACCAGGTTCAACCCTTCGGCCTGCGCTTCCAGCAGGGCCGTGGAAGGCGAGAGGAAGTGAACATGAGTATCGGCCGTGACCCAGCCCTTCCTGCGCCAGTCGGCCAGGCGGGGGATGCGCAGCTCCAGCTCCCGCTGGCCGGGAGCGATCAGCACGCGCTGCCTCACGGCCTGGTATTCGAAGCCCTTGCTCAATTCGACATACACGTCCCCGGCCGGCAGTTCGATCTGGAATGTGCCGTCCACGTAGGCAAACGGGGCCTCCCCCACCTGGGCATCGGCGCCGTAGTCCTGGAACCACGCGGCGTTCACTTCGCTGCGATGCCCGTAGGGAGGAAGATAGCGTCCCTGGCCGGAACGGAAGGCGATGCGCACCGGCGCCGGCCGGCCGGTGGACTCGTCGATCACCCTGGCGTGCAACCAGGTCTTCTCGCGCTCCAGTACTTCGACCCGCGAACCGCCCTGGCGCGCGGGAAGTTCCCGGCCGGGTTCGAGGCGGGCCAGGTCGAAGGCGTAATCAACTCCGCCGCGCGTGTCCCTCAAGGTGAGAGTCGCTTCGCTGCTCGATGCAATCTCCGCATAGAGATGCCGGAGACCCTCGCGGCGCCGCGCCCGGTCGCCCAGGCCCGCCGTGTCCGACGTCAGCCATTCCTCGGGTTGAAACTCATTCGCGGAGAACGTGCGGCACACGATTCCGAGGTCCACCGACACCTTCCACCGATCCGGTTCCTCCGCCGCCGGTGAAGGCAGGGTGAATCGGTACAAGGTGCGGCGCTCATGGCGCAAGGGGTTTTCACGGCCGTGATAGAGAGTGAGGCCGCAAAGCACCAGGCAGTCCTCGCCGGCCGCCCGCAGCCGCAGCGTCTTCACCGCCCGTTCCGGTGAGGGGTTTTCCAGCGCCCAGATCCAGAGCACCGTCCGGCTCAGAGATTGGTAAAGCACGCCGCACTGATGATTCCCCCAGTCGGTGGCGCGAGCCAGGGAATCGTCAGGCTTCACGGTCCGCCAGGTGTTGCTCTGCATGGCGTTGAAGCATTCGCGGCCCCAGGGAGCCGCCGGAGGATTGACCTCGAAGCGCCGGCGGATTGGGTAGGAACGCTCGGAGCCGTCTTCGTAGATCAGCGCGGCCTCGCCCAATGGCTGGCCGAGTTTCTCGATGACGTCCACATCGCCCGGATCGAAATCGGCGGGATCCCAGTCGCAGAACTGGGCCAGGCAGAAGTAGCCGGCGGAGCGCCCGATGGGAATCTCGACCGTCCGGCTGGACCAGGGTTGCGAGCGCGTGCTCAAGGCGATCCAGCCGCGCCGGTCCACTCCCTCCGGGCCCAGGCGGAAGGGAATGCCCCGGATCTGCCGCTCACCAGAAAGCGCGCGGATCAAATTGTCCTGGATCGACGGCGGGTTGATGCTTCGCGCCGCGGGCCGGGGACCAAAATCCCGGGCCGAAGCGTTCCAGTAGCGATCGAGGTTGATGGCAGTGAACTTCCCGGGCGCGGGGTCCGGTGCGGCCGTGATACCCAGCAGTTCGACGGCAGGAGCCGCGGCGCCCGCAGCGTGGAGAAAGGTTCTTCGCTTCATAAACCCTCCCGAACTGGGTCGAGCGTATCACAACCCGCGACGGGTGTGTCCGGACGATCCGGGGCGCCGCACATTGAGAAGGTACGCCGCTTCAGGCCCTGCGCCAGTCGCGCGAGCGCACGGCAGGCGGGAGGCCGGCCGTCATCCCGGAGCCGGTCTCAGAAGATGCGCAGGACCGTATCCGCGGGGGCGTCCAGCAGACTCACCAACTGGTCGTCGAGCTTCACCAGCGTCAGCGAGGCCCCGGCCATCTCCAGGGAGGTGCAGTACTCGCCGACATAGCTGCGCCGCACCCGGATGCCGCGTCCGGCCAGCCGGCGGTGGGCCAGGCCGTAAAGGAGATAAAGCTCGCTCAGGGGCGTTCCACCCAGGCCATTGAGCATCAGGGCCACGTCATCGCCGCTCTGATACGGCAGGTCGGGAACCACCGCGTCGAGGATCATCTCGACGATGGCCGAGGCCGGAACCAGCTTGTCGCGGCGGCGTCCCGGCTCGCCGTGTATCCCGATGCCGACCTCGATCTCATCCCCGCCCAGGTCGAACAGGGGAGCGCCTTTCGCCGGCGGGGTGCAGGAACTCAAGGCGATGCCCAGCGTGCGGGTGACGCTGTTGACCCGGCGGCCGAGGGCCGCCAGTTCGTCGAGACCGGCGCCGCATTCCGAGGCCGCGCCCACGGCTTTGATGACGAAGAAATTGCCGGCCACTCCCCGGCGGCCGACCGTGTGAGTAGACCCGGAGACGGCGACGTCGTCGTCGATAATTACGGTCTCGCAGCGGATGCCCTCCGCCTCGGCCATTTCGCGAGCCATGTCGAAGGACAGCCGGTCGCCCGTGTAGTTGTTGACCAGCAGCAGAACGCCCTTTTGGGACTTCAGCCGCCGGATGGTCTCGTACACGTAATCCACGGGCGGGGCGGAAAAGACGTCGCCCGGACAGGCGGCATCCAGCATGCCCTTTCCCACCACCATCACGTGGGCCGGCTCGTGCCCGGAACCCGAGCCCTGAACAATGGATACCTTGGCATCATCGGGCGCGCCGGAGCGCATGATCAGGTTGTACTGGGGGACGTAGCAGATGCGATCGGGATTCGCCAGCGCGATGCCTTGCAGCATTTCCGGGACGAATTGTTTGGGGTCGTTGACGAACTTCTTCATCATCGGTCGGTTATCCTCCAACAGCGCCGGACCAGCGGTCGGCGATGGCCTGAGCGAGCACGCCGACAGCGACCGCGCCCGCGTCGGGAGAGCCGATGCTGCGCTCTCCGGTATAGGAAGCCCGGCCCCGGCGGGCCATGAGGGCCGAAGTGGCTTCGGCGGCCTGGCGGGCCGTTTCCGCCGCTTTCCGGGCCAGTTCCACGGGGGCGGCGCCCGCGGCGATCTCCGCTTCCAGACGATCGATCGCCGGCACGAGAGCATCCAGCAGCGTCTTCTCGCCCAGCGACGCCCCGCCGCGCTGCTGGATCCCCGCCGCGGCGGCCCGCAACATGGCCACGGCATCCTCCGGCTCCAGGGCGGTCTTGTCTCCGGCCGCGGCGGCGGCCCGCAGGAAGGCCGTGCCCCAGAGCGGGCCGGAAGTGCCGCCCACCCGGCTGGCGATGACCATTCCGATCTTGCGCAGGAAGGCCGCGATGCTGGAGCGGTCGAAGGTATCAAAGTCGTTGAGAACGATTTCGAAGCCGCGCGCCAGCGAATATCCGAAATCGCCATCGCCGACCACGGCATCCAACTGGCCGAAATACTCCTCATTCCGCAGGACGGTCTCGGCCATGGTCCGGACCACGAACTCCACCCGGGGCATCGAGGAACTCATCGCGGCAATCCGCCTCCCTTAGCCGCCATCCGTGCGATTCCGGACAGCAACGTCTCTTATAGTACAAGTTTCCAGGGCTTCCGGTAACGGCGTACGGCCAGTTGCCGGGCCTTTCGGTCCCCGGTGATCTGTTCCTTGGAATCGTCCCAGTAGAGCCGATGCCCGGTGCGATAGGCGAGATTGCCGAGCAGGCCGGCCTTGGTGAGCCGGTGCGCGTACTCGACGCTGCAGGTGGTGGGGCGGCGCGACTTCACCGAGTCGAGGAATTCGCGAATGTGCCCGGGAGAATCCGGTATGCTCCTGGGCGGTCTTGGGAAGTCCTCGACCGGCTTGCCCTTGAGGAAGAGCTGGTGATGGGTATAGGTGACCAGCAGGGTGCCTTCCGAGCCTTGGAAGGCGCAGGCCGGATCGGCATTCTCGAAACCGGCCAGGCCCCGAGGGTGGACGGTCCAGGTCATGATCAGCCCGCCGGGGTAGTCGTAAACAAGTTCCAGGTTGTTGGGCGTCTCGCCATTGTCGTCCGGGAGACCGCGGCTCCCCGCGGCGGCCACGCTCAGCGGGGCTTTCAGATCGAGCGCCCAGTAGACGACGTCGGTGACATGACACCAGAAGTCAATGAAGACGCCGCCGGAGTAGTCCCAGAAATTCCGGAAGCGCCCGTGCGAACGGTTGGGGTTGTAGGGACGGCGAGGCGCCGGGCCGAGCCAGAAATCGTAGTCCAGCTCTTTGGGCGGCTCGCTGTCCGGGGGATTGCCGATCCCCTTGACCGCCGACTTCTTCCAGCAGTAGACCCGGTCGATCCTGCCCAGCAGGCCGGACTGGATCAGTTCCACCACACGGCGATAGTTCGGATAGTCATTGTGAATATGATTGCCGAGTTGGGTGATCCGGCCATGGGCGGCGGCGGCCTTCACCATGGCGCGCCCCTCGGCGATGGAGTGGCAGAGGGGCTTTTCTACGAACACGTCCTTTCCGGCCTGGCAGGCCAGGATCGTGGGGAGCGCGTGCCAGTGGTCGGGGGTGGCGATCACCACCAGGTCGACATCCTTGCGCTCCAGCAGCCTGCGGAAGTCGGCCATGGTGGCGGGACTCGTCCGCCGGTCCTTTTCCACCAGTCCGGCGGCGCGGCGCAGGTGGCTCTCGTCAACATCGCACAGGGCGGTCACGTTCACGTCGGCCTCCCGCAGAAACTGCTGCAGGCGGCCCGTGCCCATGCCGCCCAGCCCGATGAAACCGGCGTTGACCCGGCCGTTGGGACTGCTGCCCGCCAGCGCGCGGTAGTTGCGGGCGGTGAGGCCAAGGGCGGCGGCCCCGCCGGCCTGTCTCAGGAAATCGCGCCTGTTGCTGTCCATGCCAGCCATTCTCCATCAAAACGAAACGCGGCGTGGCCGCGACACTATACTGGTAGGTCACATTCCGATGCGCATCACCGCCCTCACAACCCAGATCGTTCACCTGGACTTCCGAAACTGCGTGCTCGTGCGGATTGAAACCGATGCCGGCATCACGGGCCTCTCGGAGACGGTGATGAAGCGTAAGACCCACACGATCGAGCGCTCCATCCTTCAACTGCAGTCCTACCTGGCCGGCAAGGATCCCACCGAGATCGAAGACCATTGGGAGAAGATGTACCGCGACTCGTTCTGGGTAGGCGGACCGATGCACGCCACCGCCATCAGCGCGGTGGATTGCGCGCTGTGGGACATCCTCGGCAAGAGTCTGGGCGCGCCGGTGCACAAACTGCTGGGAGGGCCCACACGGAAAGCGGCGCCGGTTTACTGCCACTGCCCGGCGGGTTCCACTCCGGAGGAGTTCGCTCACAACGCGCGCGCCTGCATGGAGCGGGGCTACCGGGCGGCGAAGACCACGTTGCCTCTCTTTTACGGAATGCGCGGCGGCGGGCAGGCCGCATACTCCGGGACGCGCGGGGCCATCGACCGCGTCTGGAAGGAAACCGAGTATCTCGATCCCTCCGTGTTCCGGCGCATCCGCGAGTTCTTCATCGCCGCCCGCGAGGCCGCCGGCCCGGATTTCGGTCTGGCCGTGGATTGCCACGGCCGGCTGAACCTGAAGGACGCTCTGCGGCTGTGCCGGGCGCTGGAGGACCTGGACCTGCTGTTCATCGAAGAGCCCGTGCCTCCGGAAAACGTGGAGGTGCTGGCCCGGGTGCAGCAGGGCAGCCCGGTTCCCATCGCCGCCGGCGAGCGCTGGGCGACCATCCACGGCGTCCGCCCGTTTCTGGAACGCCAGGCGGTGGACATCCTGCAGTGCGACCTCGTGAATTGCGGCGGCATCACCGGGATGAGGAAGATCGCCGCGCTGGCCGAGGCGCACTATGTCGGCATGGCGCCGCACAACCCCAACGGCCCGGTGGCCACACTCATGAATTTGCAGTTCGCGGCGTCCATCCCGAACTTCTACCTGCTGGAGACCATCGGTTCGGAAGCGGACTGGAAGCTGTGGCGCGAGCTGCTGCACAACCGGATCGATCTGAAAGACGGCTGCCTGCCGGTGCCCGCGGCGCCCGGGTACGGGATCGAGTGGAACTCCGAAGCGGCCGCGCGCCATCCGTACGTGCCCCATGACGGCTGGAGATAGGGTTTCGCGCGGCGGGGCGGCCAAGTGGTGGATCGCCGTCCTGCTGCTGGCAGCCACGATTCTGAACTACCTGGACCGCCAGGTTCTGTCGCTCACCGCCGAAAAGGTCATGGCCGAATTCGGAATCGGCCAGGAGGGATTCGGCCGCATCGTAGCCGCTTTCCGCTACTCCTACGCGTTCGTGCAGGTGGGCGGCGGCTGGCTGGTGGACGCCTTCGGCGCGCGGGCCGTTTTTCCGCTGGCGGTAGGCCTGTGGTCGACCGCCGGTTGTCTCACGGCGTTCGCACCCACCCTCGGAGCCCTCTATGCCTGCCGGTTCCTGCTGGGCGTGGGGGAGGCGTTCAACTGGCCCTGCGCCTTGAAGGCCACCGAGCGGCTGCTGGAGCCGAAGGACCGCCCGCTGGCCAACGGCATCTTCAACAGCGGCACGGCGGTGGGCGCCATGCTGGCGCCCGTGGTAGTGACGGTGCTGGCGCTCCATTACGGCTGGCGCGCTCCCTTTCTGGTGACGGGCGCGCTCGGGTTTCTCTGGGTGGCCGTATGGCTCGTCTACACGCGCGGCCGGGGAAAGCAACTGGCCGGGCGTCCACTCTCCCCCGGGGGCGTCTTGAGGGTGATGGCGGCCATCCTCGGCAAACGGGCTTTCTGGATGCTGGCCGTCTCCTCGGTGGTCGTCAACAGCGTGAGCTACGTGCTGGCCGACTGGATTCCGTTGTACCTCAAGACGGAGCGAGGCTTCAGTTTCGGCGCGGGCAATGTTCTTTCCATGCTGGTCTACGCCGGGCTGGACGCGGGCAACCTGCTGGTCGGGTTCTACGTGCGCACGGCGGTGGCGCGCGGCCGGAGCCTGACGGCGGCGCGCAATTCGGCGCTGTTCATCAGCTGCCTCCTGATGTCATCGGCGGCGATGGCCGGCATCACGCCGTCCCGCTACCTGGCGCTGGCGCTGCTGACCCTGACGGCCATCGGGGTGGCGGGCTTCCTGGTCCTCTATCTCACCCTGGTGCAGGACCTGGATCCGCTGCATGTAGGGACCGCGGCGGGCATGCTGGGAGGCCTCGGCAATTTCTCTTACGGGCTGCTGAGCCCGTACATCGGCCGCCTGGCGGACCTGCACCAGACGGCCTGGACATTCACCCTGGTGGGTGTCCTGCCCTGGCTGGCGTTTCTGGCCATCCTGGCCGGCACCCGGAGACAGCCATCATGATCGACGCTTTCGTTCACCTGGAGATGTCGGCCCCGGACCCCCTGGCCGACCTGAAAGCGCGGATGCGGGAGGGCGGCGCGGACCGCGCCCTGGTTGTGGAAACCGGCGCGGGCGACAACCGCGCCGTTCTGGATCGCATTCTGGAACTGCGCGACCCGACCTTGCCAGTGATCTACATGTACCGCGGCCAGGATCTGACGCCGCTGCTGAAACACGACGGTTTTGCGGGCATCCGGGCCACTTCCAGGATGCTGGAGGGCAATCCCGGCTGGCTGAAGGCGCTGGAGGCCTCCGGCCGGTGGTTGATTCCCCACGCCGAAAGCGGGCTGGCCGTCCTGGCGCGTCAACTGCGGGAGATCGTGCGGGAGCGGCCCCGGCTGAAGGTTTGCGTACCGCATCTGGGCTGGCCCCGGCGGAGCGGGCGCGACGACCCGGACTGGCCGGCCGCGGCGGAGATGCTCGCCGGGCTCGAGCGGGTGGTTTTCGGAGTCTCCGCCATGACGGCATTCACCAACGAGTGGTTTCCTCACCCAAGCCTGCGGCGCCTGGTGGAGCCCGCCCTCCGGAGTTTCGGCTCGGCCCGG
>JADZAF010000383.1 GCA_020852755.1 Bryobacterales bacterium | reverse complement strand
CCGATCGCTGTCAGGGGGAGCCGTTCCTGGGTCCAAACGACGTCTGCCTGGACCTGGCGGGCAACATCTATTTCTCCGACCCGACCGGCTCGACACGGGAGAAGTGGATCGGCGGCCTGTACCGCATCGACCGGAAGGGCAACGTGCTGCGGCTGGCGTCCGGTCTTGGCTTTCCCAACGGCCTCGCCGTTTCTCCCGATCAGAAGCGCCTGTTCGTGGTGGAGGAGTGGGCGGGCCGGTTGACGGCGTACGATCTGCGCGGCGATGCCGGGGTGGGACCGCCGCGGGAGATCTACCGGTTCGCGGCGCCCGGCATGGATGGCATCATGTTCGACGAGGCCGGGCGCATCTGGGCAACCCGGTACCAGCACGGCACCATCGAGGTGATTACGCAGGACGGCGAGCTGGTCCGCAGCATCGCGGCGGGCGGCACCCGGGTGACGAACCTCTGTTTCCGCGACAAGCACGTCTACGTCACGGTGGCAGGCTCCCACAGCATCCACCGGATCCATGTCGGAGTGGACGGCGCGCGGCAATGGTGATGAGCGGGTTACCGGCAGCCGCGGCGTACCGGGCGCGGCTCTGTTCAGGCTGTCTTCAGGCGTCAGGGAACTTCCAGATCCGCAGCGCGTTCTCGCCCAGAAGCAGCTCGCGGTCCCTGGCTGTGTAGAAATCGAGGTGGCGATCCACGAACTCGAGTTCCTTGTCCATGGGGAGTTCCCAGCGCGGCCGGGGGTAACCGGTTCCCCAAATCAGCTTCCCGGCGCCGAATTCCTCGTAGACTGCCTTGAAGAACGGATAGGTGTCGCGATACGGATAGTCCTTGGTGATGGAGAGTTCATAGGGCTCCGAGGCGCTGACCCAGACTTGGGGAAAGCGTTTCAGCCGGAAAAGCCTGCGGAATTCCGGCCACGGATCGGGGAGCTTCAGATCGGGCTTGCCCAGGTGATCGACAACAATCTTCACGCCTGGAAAGCGGCCGGCCATTTCCTCCAGCATCGGCATCTGGTGAGGCAGGATATAGTAGTTGAACACCGCGCCGAGCCTCTCCGCTTCCCGCCACAGAGGGTACTGATCGCGGGCGTTGAGCCAGGTGGACCTGGGATGGTAGATGGGCTCGAAGCGCATGCCCTGGAGACCCTGCTCCATCCAATAGCGCAGCCGTTCCGCCGCGTTCGGGTTTTCCGGGTCGATCAGGCCCTGCACGACAAACAGGTTGGGGTAAGTTTTCAGACAGTATACGAAGTAAGTGTTGTCCCAGCCATAGTAGGGCCGCGGATTGATCAGCACCGCGTACTTGATGCCAAACTCGCGCATGACTTCGACCTGGTTCTCGACGGGCGCGGCCATCTTCGGCCTGACGTTGCGGCCATCCGGGTTATGGAAAGGGAAGCGCGGGTCGTCGAGCGTCCACACCTCCAGGTGCGTGTCGATGACCAGGCGCTTTTTTGCGGCGAGTGCCCCGGCGCCGGCGACGAACGTCCTTCGCGTGATCTGCATGGGTGGTTTGCGAGCAGGGCTCCGTCCGGATGCACGGCGGAGCCCCGCAGCCCTTTCAGAAACTAGAACCAGACCCTCACGACCAGAGTTCCCGCAAACGACCCTCCCAGGCAGCACCAGCCGCCGACCGTGCCGGTCGGCTTGCCGAATGTGCCTGGATTGATCAGATTCACCGAAGAACTCGGCTTGCTGAAGTTCGGATTCTTGAAGACGTTCTGGATATCGAACCGCACATCCAGGTTGTAGCGCTCGCGCACTTTGATGTTCTTGGCCAGCGAGCCCTGCGACCAGACCAGCGCCGGCCCGTCGACGGTGTTGCGGCCCACCGCGCCGTTAAAGGTGTACGCAGCCGGGTAAGCGAAACCGCCGATATTCCACATAGGGTTCTTGAGATTGTTGTTGAAGCGGTCGCCGATCTGCCAGTCCTTCACGATGACTTCGTCGTTAGGCACCAGTTGGATCGGACGGCTGCTTACCGTGGGGAGATACCGGTTGGGGCTTCCCGCCATAGTGAAGGTTACGGGCGGGCCGCTCTGGAAAGTCTGGACCCAGGAAACGTTCCAGCCGCCCAAGAGGTAATCCATGGCTCCGCCCTTGCTCATCCATTTCCGACCTTTGCCCACAGGAAGTTCGTAGGTGAGATAGGTGACCCAGCGGTGCGTCAGGTCGAAGCCCGCCCGCCCCTTCTCAAGCGCCCGGTTGAAAAAGGTGATACCGGAGGCGCCGCCGTCGTTGTCCGCGGCCTCATCGATGGCTTTGCCCCAGGTGTAGTGCGAGGTCATGTTGAGCCCGGACGAGAGGCGCTTTTCCACCTTGACGTTGCCGGAATGGAAGGTGGAGTGTCCGAAGTTGCTCCACAAATTCACGCCTCCGAACTGCGGGTAGGGCCGGTAGGGCTGGACATTCAGATAGATCTGGTCCAGGACGGCGCGGTCGCTGGAGATGTCCGGCCGGAGCACGTTGATGTTCCAGGAGTTCAGCAGCTTCACACCGGCGGAACCCTGATAGCTCAGCTCCACCAGCCAGGTGGGCAGGAACTGGTACTGGTATGTGAAGTTCCAGTTCATGGCATAGGGAGAGCGCAGGCCGGGATCCCACCAGGTGGCGCCCCGGCTGCTATAGTTGACGCCGATGAAGGGCGAGGTGCCGTCGGGCAGCACCTGGTAGGGGATCACACCGGGCCCCTGGCTGATGAAGAAAGCGGACCGCGGATCGCCCGAGGGGGCCTGCCTAGTAACGCTGGTCGAATACTCCTCGAAGCTCTGAAGCAGTCCCGTACGAAGGATGTCGATGGTGGCGAGGCCGAAGCCGCCGCGGAGCACCATCTTGTTGTTCAGGGTATAGGCCCCTCCGATCCTCGGCTGGAAGTTGTTCAGATCGCGCCTGCCGAGAAATCCCTCGGAATGGACGATGGCCCCGCGCAGACCCGTGATGGGGTCTGTCGCAGTCGGGTCGAACTGGCTCTGCTGGCCGTACTTGGTCTGATAGGGACTCTCATAGGACCACCGCACGCCCAGGTTCAGTGTCAACTTCGGAGTTACCCGCCAGTCGTCCTGCAGGAACCCGGAGTGCATCCACCAGCGCGGAAGCCAGGTGGCCAATACCTTGCTGAAATCGGCCCGCACCACGCTGCCCAGCAGGAATCCGGCGAAATCGTTCCCGGTGTTCGGCGTGAACGGCATGTCGGTTCCGCCGAAGTAGTACGTTCCGCTCGGCAGGGCGCTGGCCTTGGAGTTGCCGCGCGTACGGATCACCTCCCAGCCCGCTTTGAAGGTGTGGCCCAGGCGAATGAAAGTGACGTTGTCCTGGAGCACGGAGTTCTCGGTCACGTTGAAGTACGGAGCTCCGGGCATGGTGGCCCCGTAGAACGCCGACCCGCCGGATGTCCGAAACACGGGAAAGGTCTCCGGGCCCACCCCGGGAATTCCGAGGGTCTGCGCCCAGCCCGCGTCCATGCCCGCGGGGCTGTAAGAGTCCTTGCGGCGGTTCACGCCCACTCGCAGCTCGTTGATCAAACTGGGGGAGAACATGTGGGTGTCGGAGATCACGATGTTCTCCTGGTCAAACGGCGCCACCGTCATTCCCGAATCCAGGAATTTCCAGTTCAGGCCGACCTGGTAACTGGACTGATTTCGCGCGCGAACCTGGGAGTACCGGCCGAACAGGCGGTTCTTCTCGCTGAAAACATGGTCGATCTTGGTATCCCAACGGCTGTAATACGAGCGGAAAAACTGATCGGCGCCGAAGTTGGCATGCGGGCCGGCCCGGTCGATGTACCCCGCGTTCCCCATATTGTTGGGAGGATTCCAGGGCTTGTAAGTCAGGAACTTGCTGGCGACGGGATCAAACCGGCTGGGAGGGATCCTGTTTCCCGGAAAGGGGTCCCGGATCCAGGTGCCCTTAGCGTCCTGGCGTGTAGAGGTGGGATCGTAGACCGGGTAGCCCAGGCCGTTGAAAGAAAAGTCGCCCTGGAACATATCGGCGGTGGGGACGTCGGCGAATAACTGCTGGTTGTACTTCTCATGGTGCCGGGACCAGCCGAACATGAAGAAGGTTTTGTCCTTGCCGTTGTACAGCTTGGGTAAGTATACCGGCCCGGTCAGCAGCGCCGCGAGATTATGGTAGCTGAAAGGGCTGGTCGCCCGGACGGCATTGAAATAGGCCCGGTGCAACAGCGTGTTATTGATGTAGCGGTCTTCCGCCTCGCCATGCAGCTGGTTAGTGCCGGATTTGTAAGTGACGCTCATCAACCCGCCGGCCGAGTGGCCGTATTCCGCCGGCAAGGCGGTGGTTACCATCTTGACTTCTTCAATCGCATTCTGTGTGGTCGAGGCCGTGGTCGTGACTGCGGTGCCCTCGCGAATCGGGTCCGCTCCGGAGATTCCGTCCATCACGAAGCCCACCCCGCGGGCTCTCTGACCGGCAATATGGAAAGCAGCGCTGCCCTCGGTGATGACGCCGGGCAGCATATACATGGCCATCCACGTCCAGCGCTGCATTACCGGCAGAGCGTTCATTTGTACGCCGGCCATAACGGTGCCGGTGGTCGAGGTAACCGCTTCGAGCAGGGGCGGCACGCCGGTTACTTCCATTTTCTCGACGACGTTTCCCACGGCCAGTTGAACATCAACCGACAGGGTGTCGTTGGAACGAAGCGCGATATCCGGGCGTTCCAAGGTGGAGAAGCCTGAACTTTGAAAGGTAAGGGTGTAGACGGCCGGTTCCAGATAGAAAAGCCGGTAGACGCCCTGTTCATCGGTGGTCGTGCGGGTGGTGAAGCCTTTGGCGGGGTTGGCGGCGGTTACGGTAGCACCCGTAACCACTGCGCCGGTCGCATCGGTGACGCGGCCGACGATGTTTCCGTTGGCGGTCTGGCCGCAGAGCCAGGCTGGAAACAGGGAAATGGAGAGGAAAAGGGTAGTAATTACCCAAAGGGAAGTACGTCGATTCATGGAGCTTGACCTCCGAGATCGTTTGGCACACCGATGTTAAGGCGGACTTGGATTGCTGTCAACGATTTTGTTGACGGCTTCGGCCGGATAGCACCGGCCGCAGATCCGCACGGCGCCCCCGGTTCGCATCCAACCCGTTGATACAACAGGTGTTGCAGATCTTGTTGTATGGTTCCGGCGAATCGGCTATACTCTGCTCAGCTTGACGTAGCACAGAGCTACTTACGGCCCCGAGGGGGTCAATCCGGCTTTCTTCGAGGCCAGAAAGAGCGGTATTTATGGCCAAAGACGAGTTGAAGCGACGGGACTTCCTGATGGGAGGCGCGCTTGCGGCCGGCGCGCTGGGCGATGTTCAGGCCCAGGCTCAAACCAAAGCAGGCCGGAGCCAGGGCAAGGCTCCTTCGCGGCGAAGCATCCTCAATTACAACGAGAATATGGAATACCGCAGGCTGGGCAAGACCGGCCTGATGGTCTCCGCCGTCTGCCTCGGCGGACACTGGAAGCGCATCGAGACGATGGTGGGAAAGTCCAAAGTGCCGGCTAAGTACTGGGATAACGACTGGTCTTATCTGAAACTGCCGGACCTCTATCAGAACCGCGATGAAGTTATCGGCCGGTGTATTGAAGTAGGCATTAATTACCTGGACGCGATGGCGGCGCCGGAAGTGGTGGCTTACGGACGGGTGCTGAAAGGCCGCCGGGACAAGATTTACTTTGGATACGACTGGTGGGCCAAGGGCCCGATCTTTCCCGAGTGGCGCAGCGCCAAGAAGCTGATTCAGGGGCTTGATGAGAACCTGAAGCAGGCAGGACTGGAGTACGTCGACATCTGGCGGATCACCTTGCCGCAAGAGGGCATCCCCGACCTGGGCGAGCTCCAGCGCGCGGAGGAGGCCACCGTGGGAGCCCTGGAAATCGCCAAGAAGCAGGGCAAAGCGCGTTTCACCGGCATCTCCACCCACAACCGCACCTGGCTGAAGTCGTACATCGAGACCTACCCGGATCAGATTCAGGTTGCTCTTTTCCCGTATACCGCCAACAGCAAGCAGCTGCCCACCGAAAGCGTCTTTGACGCTATCAAGGAGTACGACGTGGGCGTTTTCGCCATCAAGCCGTTCGCCGACAACAAGCTGTTTGTAGGGGACGGCTCGCAGACCAGCCCGCACGCTCAGGAAGACGACCGCCGGGCGCGCCTCGCCATCCGCTACATCCTGAGCAATCCCGCCATCACCGCGCCGATTCCCGGCATGATCAACGCCCATCAGGTGGACAACGCCGCTTTGGCCGTGCGGGAGCGCCGGCAGCTGGACCTGCAGGAGAAGGCCGAACTGGAAGCGGCGGGACGCCAGATGTGGGCGCGGCTCGAGCCGAACTATCAGTGGCTCAAGAACTGGGAATACGTGTAGGGATCGGCGCCCGGACGCGGTTCGATACCGAAGCCCCGATTCCGGCAGGGAAGTGCCGGGGAGGATCCAGCCAATGGCAGGGGAGGAAGGGCTCACGCGCCGCGACGTCGTGCAGGCGGCGGGTGCGGCGGCCGTGAGTGTTTTGCCCGCTGCAGCCCAGGAGAAGAAGGAGGCCGCTCCCGATCCGGTGCCGTACGGAATCGTCGGCACCGGCGAGCGCGGCGTCTACCTGCTGCGGCACCTGGCCGCGATCAAGGCGGGCCGCTGCTTGGCCGCCTGCGATACGGATGCGGCGAACCTGAGGAAGGGCATTGCCGCGGCCGGCACGAATCCGAAAGGTTGCGGGGACTATAGGGAGCTGCTGGCGCGCCAGGACATCGAAGCGGTCCTGATCGCCACACCCCTGTATTGCCACTTCCCGATTGTCCGGGACGCCCTGCTGGCCGGCAAGCACGTGTTCTGCGAGAGCACCCTGGTCTTCAAGGCCGAGGAAGTCCGAGCCCTTCGGGCTCTGGCCGAAGAGAGGTCCGGTCAGGTGCTCCAGGTCGGGCTGGTGCGGCGTTACAGCGCCTACTACCAGGCGGCCAGAACCATGGTCTCCAAGGGGCTTATCGGCAATGTCACCCACATCATCTCCCAATGGCACCGCAATCCCGGATGGCTGATGCGCCCCTATGAGGCGCGCCAGAAGGAGGCCAACTGGCGCCTTTACAGGGAGTATTCCGGCGGGCTGATGTCGGAGCTGCTGTGCCACCAGATCGATGTAGCAAGCTGGATGTTCGGGACGCAGCCGGAGTACGTGATCGGCATCGGCGGCCAGGAATTTGTCCGCGACGGGCGGGACATTTATGACAATATCCAGCTGATGTACAAGTATCCCCGCGGCCAGAAGTTCATCTGTACCGCCATCAGCACCAACCAGCACCTGCCCCTGTTCGGCGAAACCCGCACCGAATGCGGTGAAAGGATCATGGGCACCAACGGCACCATCGAGATTACTCTGGGCACCGACGATCAGCCGGGCATCGCGCTGTGGTATTTCGAGCCCCGGCCCACGGTCGCCAAGGTGACCCGCAGCAGCTGGGAGGAAGGCACGATCGCGAACGCCACGCTGGGCAGCTACGGTTACGGCACCAGGGGGTACCCCATCCTCCTGTCCCGGGACCAGTTGAGCGGGGACGAATCGTTTTTCTCGAAGGAAATGAAGTACGCCCGTCGCTGGCTCTACTCCAAGGG
>JADZAF010000382.1 GCA_020852755.1 Bryobacterales bacterium | reverse complement strand
ATGTGCGCGTAGGTGGTGTAGAACACTCCGATCTTGGCCAGGTTGTGCAGGTACTCGATGTACTCGGCGATCTTGCGGTCGCGGCCCGGCAGGTTGAGCGTGACCTCTTCCATGTTGTGCACGTTGGCGTTGCCGATGTTCCAGACCTTGAGCCCGGCCTCCTCCACGCGCTTCTTCAGGCGGCGGAAGTTCTCGAGTGTGCCGCCCGGGCCGCCGGTGTTCAGATTGACCCACTCCACACCCAGCTGCTTGACGAACTGCAGATCTTCGGCGGAAGGGTCGCCGCCCACCTGCACCGACATCTTGATACCGGGAGCGAAAGTGGGGACCTTGGAAGCGGACGGCCGGCAGGAGGCCAGCAAAGCAGCGCCGGCGGCCAGCCCGGCGAACTCTCTCCGGCTGCTCGCGGAGGCGCGATTCTCGTTTTCGGGCACGATGATACGGATCTCCTTTACGGAGTCATCATACAGTTTCCGGGGGACGCGGGGGCGGGCTGCGAATCCCGGAGGTGTGACACACGGCGGCCCGGGCATTTAGAATGGCGGAGGACATGCTGCGCACCATTGCGATTCTTGGAGGAACCGGGGCGGAGGGTTCCGGACTGGCGCTGCGCTTCGCTCACGCCGGGATGAATGTGCGGATCGGGTCGCGGGTCGCGGAGAAGGCGCAGGCCGCCGCCGCCCGCATCGCCGAGACCGGCCCGCGCGGTTCGGTGGGGGGATTCGGCAACGCGGAGGCCTGCCAGACAGCCGGGATCGTCATTCTGACGGTTCCGTTAAGCGCGCAGATCGCGATCCTGAAATCGGTGCGAGGCCATCTGCGCCCGGGGCAGATCGTGGTCGACGCCACCGTGCCCCTGGAAGCGGCAATTGGCGGCCGCCTGTCCCGCACCCTCACGCTGTGGGCCGGCTCGGCCGCCGAGCAGGCCGCGCAGTACCTGCCGGAAGGAGTGGCGGCAGCCGCGGCCTTCCACTCGCTGAGCGCGGAATCGCTGGCACACCTGGACCGGCCGGTGGACTGCGACGTGCTGATCTGCGGCAGCAGCCCGGAGGCGCGCGCGGCGGTCGGGGAACTGACCCGCGCCATTGCCGGCGCGCGGCCCGTGGACGCGGGTCCTCTGGAAAACGCCCGGATGGCGGAGAACGTGGCCGCACTGCTGATCTCGCTGAACCTGCGCCACAAGGTCAAGCACTGCGGGGTGCGCATCACCGGGCTGGACCATGCCTGACGCCCGGATCGTCGCGCTGGCCGGCGGCGTGGGGGCGGCCCGGTTTCTCCAGGGCCTGGCGGACGTGATTCCGAGGGAGCGGCTCTTCGTGATCGGCAACGTGGGCGACGACGCGGAAATCCACGGCCTGCACGTCTCGCCCGACCTCGATACCGTGATGTATACCCTGGCCGGGCTCAACGATCCGAAGCGCGGCTGGGGCATCCGGGGCGACACCTTTCGCTGCCTCGAGTTCCTGAGCATGATCGGCGTCGAGACCTGGTTCGGGTTGGGCGATCGCGACCTGGCCATCCACCTATACCGCACCGGCCGGCTGCGCGAGGGCGCGAAGCTGAGTGAAGTTACCGCGGAACTCTGCGCCGCCCTGCTGGTGGACTCGGCCCTGGTGCCGGCCACCGACCAGCGCCTGCGCACCCTGGTGGAGACCCCGGCCGGGATGCTCGAATTCCAGGACTGGTTCGTGCGCCGCGGGGCTCGTGGCCATGTCCGGTCTCTCCGCCTGGAGGGCGCGGCGCGGGCCCGCCCGGCTCCCGGCGTTCTGGAAGCCATCGCGGGCGCGGCCGCGGTCCTGGTCTGCCCGTCCAATCCCTTCATCAGCATCGGGCCTATCCTGGCGGTTCGCGGGCTGCGGGAGGCACTCCGCCGCACGGGGGCGCCGGTGGCCGCCATCTCGCCCATCGTCGGCGGCCGGGCTCTGAAAGGTCCTGCCGCGCGCATGATGAAGGACCTGGGCCATGCCGCCACGGCCGCGGGGGTGGCTGGATTGTATCGCGACTTCGTGAATGTTTTCGTGCTCGATCAGAAGGACCGGCGGCTGGCGCCCGAAATCGAAAAGATGGAAATGCGCGCGGTAGTCACCAATACCATCATGAGGGGCGCGGCGCGCAGGCGGGAACTGGCGCAGGCGGTTCTGGAGGCGCTGGGAATCGCATGACCTTCGCGCTTCTGCCCGTCAAGGATCCCCGCGCGGCCAAGCAGAGGCTGCGCTCCATGCTCGGAGAAAAGGAGCGCGAGCGGCTCTCGCGCGCGCTTTACGAGAACATGATGGGCGTTTTGCGGGCCGCCCGCGGATTGGATGGCATCCTGGTGGCGACCAGCGACCGCCAGGTGGCGGATCACGCCCGCGGCGCGGGAGCCGTGGTGCTGGAGGAGGCGGACCAGCGCGGTCACAGCCATTCGGCCGACGCGGCCGCGCGTCACGCCATGACGCTGGGGGCGGCGCGGGTATTGATGGTGCCCATCGACGTGCCCCTGGCCACGCCGGCGGAAATCGAACAACTGCTGGCCGTCCGGGACGCGGATGTGGTAATCGTGCCGTCCGCGGATGGAACGGGCACCAACGCGCTGCTGCGCACCCCGCCCGATGTGATCGCAAGCTGCTTCGGTCCCGGCAGTTTCCGGCGCCATGCCGGCGAGGCCCAGGCGAAAGGAGCCCGGTTCGAAGTGATGCGCCCGCCCGGACTGGTGTTCGATATCGACACGCCGGAAGATGTGCGCGACTTGCTGCGCCGCGCGCCCGGCTCCCCCATCGCGCGGCTGTTGAGTGCCCAATGCAGATCCGCATCGTAGGGCTGCGCAGCCTGCCGGAGGTGGTCCGGGGCGACGACCTGGCCGCGCTGGTTGTGGAGGCCGCCGCCCGCGAAGGCTGCTCGATCCAGGCGGATACCGTGGTAGCCGTGGCCCAGAAAGTGGTTTCGAAAGCGGAGGGCTGCGTGGTGGACCTGCGCACCATCGAGCCCTCTCCGCTGGCGGCAGGCTGGGCGGAACAGTGGGGCAGGGACGCGCGCCTGGTGGAACTGGTGCTGCGGGAATCCCGGCGCGTGGTGAGGATGGACCGCGGCGTTCTCATCACCGAAACCCATCACGGCTTCATCGCCGCCAACGCGGGAGTGGATCAATCCAATGTACCGGGCGAAGATGTCGCCGCCGTGCTGCCGCGCGATCCCGACCGCTCGGCGCGAGAGTTGCGGCGGCGGCTGCGGTGCGGCGCCGTGATCGTCACCGACACGTTTGGCCGGCCCTGGCGGGAAGGGCTGGTCAACGTGGCCGTCGGCGTGGCAGGACTGGAGCCGCTGGAGGATTACCGGGGCCTTCCGGACCGCGGGGGCCGCCTGATGCACGCCACCGTGCTGGCCCTGGCCGATGAGCTCGCCGCCTCCGCGGGACTGTTGATGCGCAAGACCAGCGGGGTCCCGGTAGTGCTCATGGAAGGAGTGGAATGGAAGGCCGCGGAAGGTTCGGCCCGGCTGCTGCTGCGGGACCCGGAAAGGGATCTGTTTCGCTGAATGCCCAGGCTGATCGACCTTTCGCACACTCTCGTGGACGGGATGCCGGGCTTCCCCGGAGATCCGGAGCTGCGCATCGCGACGCAGGAGACCATCGCCTCCACCGGCTACAACCTGGCCTTGCTGCGCACGACCACCCACCAGGGCACGCACGTCGACGCGCCCTTCCACTTTTTCGATGACGGCCAGGCCATCGACCGGATTTCGCTGGACCGCTTTTTCGGTCCGGCGGCGCTGATCGATCTGGCGCCCGGGGGGGAACTGCCGCCCGGCGCCAGGCTGACGGAGGAGACTTTCGCGCCCTGGCGGGAGGTCTTCCGGCCGGGCGCCCGGGTCATCTACCGGACGGGCTGGAGCCGGCGCTTCGGGAGTCCGGAGTTCTTCCAGGACTGTCCCAGCCTGACGCTGGACGCGGCCCGCTGGATCGCCGGGCGGGGCACCGGCCTGCTCGGCATGGACACGCCCACGCCCAGCACGGACTGGCTGGAGTGCCACCGGGCGCTGCTGGGGGCGGGCGTGCTGATCGTGGAAGCGCTGGCCAACCTGGAACAGCTTCCGCCCCGTTTCACCTTCATCGGCTTTCCTTTGAAGATCGGAGGACGCGACGGCTCGCCGATCCGGGCCGTGGCGCTCGTGGAGGATTCGTGATGCGACCTCTTCTTCTGCTGCTGCTGTGCGCCGTGAGCGCCGGCGCGGCCCTCACCCCCGCCAGGCTGCGCTGCGAGTACCGTGTAGACCCTTTGGGGATCGACGTTCGGGAGCCGCGCCTGAGCTGGACGCTGCAATCCAGCGGCGCCGAACGGGGACAACGGCAGACCGCCTTCCAGGTGTTGGTGGCCGCAAGCCCGCGCCTGTTGAGCGCCAATCGCGGCGATCTGTGGGACAGCGGCCGGGTGGAGTCCGGTGAGACGATCCACCTGGTCTACAAGGGCAGGCCTCTGACCAGCCGCATGCGCTGCTACTGGAAGGTGCGCGTCTGGGACGGGACAGGCAAGCCCTCGCCGTGGAGCGCTCCGGCTTCCTGGACCATGGGACTGCTGGACCCGTCCGAGTGGGGAGCGCGCTGGATCGGACCGGACAATCCGCTGGACCCGCAACCGGCGGTGATGCTGCGCAAGGGGTTCAACACCCTGGGGCGGATCCGGCGGGCCACGGCCTATGTTACGGCGCGCGGCCTGTATGAACTGCGGATCAACGGCAGCCGGGTGGGCGACCAGGTGCTGGCGCCGGAGTGGACCAGCTACCGGAAGCGCCTGCAATACCAGACCTACGACGCAACTGCGCTGCTGCGGTCCGGAGGGAACGCGATCGGCGCGCTGCTGGGCCCGGGCTGGTACGCCGGGCGCATCGGCCTTTTCCCCGGCCGGCGCCACTACGGCGCCTACCCGCAACTGCTCCTGCGACTGGAGATCGAGCGGGAGAGCGGCCCGGCGCAGGTGGTGGTGAGCGACGGAACCTGGCGCATGACTACGGACGGCCCCATACGCGAGGCCGACATCCTGGACGGCGAGGTTTATGACGCCCGGAAGGAAGTGCCGGATTGGGACCGGCCGGATTTCGACGACGGCCGCTGGCAGCAGGCGCGGGCGGAATCCGGGTTGGGAAGCCAGGCGCTGGTCTGGCAGCCCAACGAGCCCATACGGGTCACAAGGGAGTTGAAGCCGGCCGGCCTCAGCGAGCCCCGGCCGGGCATCTACGTTTTCGATCTCGGCCAGAACATGGTGGGCTGGTGCCGTATCCGCCTGCAGGGGCCGGCGGGGACCGAGGTACGAATTCGCTATGCCGAGATGCTGAACGACGACGGCACGGTCTATACGGCCAACCTCCGGTCAGCGGCACAGACGGACCGTTACATTCTCAAAGGCGCGGGTGAGGAGATCTTCGAGCCGCGCTTCACCTATCACGGCTTCCGCTACGTGGAACTGACCGGTTTGCAGGCGCGGCCGCCGGAGGACGCGGTGCTGGGCCGCGTGTTCCACTCTTCCTCGCCGGACGCGGGCCGTTTCGAAACCTCCAGCCCGCTGCTCGACCGGTTGATGCGCAACATCGTGTGGACGCAGCGCGGCAACATGCATTCCACTCCCACGGATTGCCCGCAAAGGGACGAGCGGCTGGGCTGGATGGGCGACATTCAGGCGTTCTCTCAGACCGCTATCTTCAACATGGACATGGCCGGATTCTTCACCAAGTGGCTGCGGGACGTGCGCGACGACCAGGCCGCCGACGGGCGCTTTCCGGACTTCGCTCCCAACCCCCACACCCTGACGGGCAAGGATGCCAACTTCGGCGTGCCGGCCTGGGGCGACGCGGGCGTCATCGTGCCGTGGCGCATGTACCAGAATTACGCCGACACGCGCCTGCTCGCGGAGCACTTCGAAGCCGCCCGGCGATGGGTGGATTTCGTCGAGAGCAGGAACCCCAGGCTGCTGTGGGAGAACTCGCGCGGTAACGACTACAACGACTGGCTGAACGCCGATACCCTGATCTACGAAGGCTGGCCCAAGACCGGCGGCATGGTTCCCAAGCCGGTCTTCGCCACGGCCTTCTTCGCCCACTCGGCGGACCTGGTCTCGAAGATGGCGGTAGTGCTGGGAAGGAAGGAGGACGCGCAACACTACGGCACGCTGTTCCGGCGCATCCGGGAGGCGTTCAACCGGGCCTATGTACAGCCGGACGGCACGATCGAGGGTGATACTCAGGCGGGCTATGCCCTGGCCCTGCACTTCAACCTGCTTCCGGAGGAGCGGCGCGCCGGGGCGCTCGAGAAAATGCTGGCCGGCTTCGCGCGCTACAACGGCCATCTCTCCACCGGGATTCAGTCGAGCCACCGGCTGATGCTGGAACTCGCCCGCCACGGCCGCCACGAGGAAGCCTACCGGGTGCTCAACCTGCGCACCTTCCCTTCCTGGGGATTCATGATCGAGAACGGCGCCACCACCATCTGGGAGCGCTGGGACGGCTACGTGAAGGGGCGCGGATTCCAGAACCCGGGCATGAATTCGTTCAACCACTGGGCCTTCGGCGCCATCGGCGAGTGGATGTGGCGCGAGATCGCGGGCATCCACCCCGACGATGCTGCTCCGGGCTTCCGGCGTTTCGTCGTCCGGCCGAAGCCGGGAGGGGGTTTGACCTGGGCCCGGGCGAGCTATGAGTCGATTCGCGGGCGCATCGCCAGCGGCTGGCGGATTGAGGGGGGAACCCTGCGCCTGACGGTAACGGCGCCGCCGGGAACGACGGCGGCAGTCCACGTCCCCGCCAGGGATCCCGAAGCCGTTCAGGAGGGAGGAAGACCGGCCCGTAGCGCCGCCGGAGTCCGCTTCCTGGAGGCGCGCGCCGGAGCGGCGGTTTTCGAAATCGGATCGGGCGATCACGAATTCACCGCGCCGTGGTAACCTGAACGCTCTCGCCATGCACAACCGACGCCAGTTTCTTTCCGGCGCGGGGGCGCTGCTTACTGCTCCCCTGGCCGCGTACTCGCAAAATCTGTCCGCCGGCCGCGCTTTGGGCACTTCGCGGATTCCCAGGCTGACCATCTCCGCCGTCAAAGCGGCCCGGCTGCGCTCCACCAACAGCCGCTTCGTACGGGTTTACACCAAGGAGGGCCTGACCGGGACCGGCGAGACGCTGGATACCATCGGCGCGGAGCAGATCATCAACCAGCACCTGGGGCCGGGCCTGGCGGGCCGCGACCCTTTGGACATCGAGAGCATCTGGTACGACCTGTGGAGCTGGAAGAGCGTGCCGGGAGGGATTCCCCCGGTGTTCATGCGGGGGATGGGCGGCCCGTACCTCTCGGCCCTGAGCGGCGTGGAGATGGCCCTCTGGGACCTGGCCGGAAAGGCCATGAACGCGCCGCTGTACCGCCTCCTGGGCGGCCGGGTTCGGGAGAAAGTGGCCGTTTACTTCCATGTCTACGATCCCAGGCAGGCCGCCGAGGTTGTGAAGAAGACGGGGGTGAAGGCCTTGAAGGCGGTGCGGCTGGACAGCGCCACCGACCAGGAGAACCCCGTGCAGGGCTACGACCCCGGCAAGCACTTCGGCTGGACTCTGACCAACCGGCAGATCGACGCCTTCGCCGCCAACGTGGGCGCGCTGCGCGAGGCGGTGGGTCCGGACATCGGCATCGGGCTGGAGTGCCACGCCCGCTACGACACCGAGTCCGCCATTCAACTGGCGCACGCGGTGGAGAAGCACCGGCCGATGTGGCTGGAGGAGCCGGTGCCCAGCGACACCCCGGAGGCCATGGCGGCGGTGCGCAGGGCCACGCGGATTCCCATCGCCTGCGGGGAAAACGTGTACACGCGCTGGGGTTTCCGGCCGTTCCTGGAGCAGCAGGCCGTCAGCATCATCCAGCTGGACATGGCCAAGGGCGGGGGATTGCTGGAGGCGCGCAAGATCGCCGCCATGGCCGAGGTCTACCATATCCCGATCGCTCCGCACGGGGTGGCCACCCCGCTCGGGCAGACGGCGTACGCGCACGTTTGCGCCACGGTGCCGAACTTCATGCTGCTGGAGTGGATGCACTTCTTCAACGCCAGGATGAACCGCCTGACCTCGCCGCCGCGCTATAATGCCGGTTTCCTGGAGGTGCCCGACACGCCGGGCATCGGAGTCGAGTTGAACGAAGACGCGGTCCGGGAGGACCTCCTGCCCGGCTTCGAGTTCCCGCGCGGGTGAGCGGGACTCATTCAGCGGCCTTTTTCGATAAGATCGAATCGTTATGGACGACGCACTGGCCGTAGACCGGTTTCAATTCGCCTTTACGGTTACATTCCACTACCTGTTTCCGCAGTTGACCATGGGTCTGGCGCTGCTGCTGGTGGTGCTGAAAACCCTGGCGCTGAAGACCAACGACGAAAGCTACAACCATGCGGCGCGATTCTGGGCCAGGATCTTCGGAATCACCTTCGCCATCGGCGTGGTTACGGGGATCCCGATGGAGTTCCAGTTCGGCACCAACTGGGCGAAGTTCTCGCACTTCGCGGGGGGCGTGATCGGACAGACCCTGGCGATGGAGGGGATGTTCGCTTTTTTCCTGGAATCCGCCTTTTTGGGCCTGTTTCTCTACGGAGAGAAGCTGCTGGGCCGGGTAGGCCACTGGGTGGCGGCCTTCATGGTCTTTCTGGGCTCCTGGCTGTCGGGGTACTTCATCATCGCCACCGACGCGTGGATGCAGCACCCGGTCGGTTACACGGTGGCGGCCGACGGAACGGTGCACCTGGAAAGCTTTTGGAAGCTGCTGCTGAACCCCTGGGCCGGCTGGCAGTACGCGCATAACATGAGCGGGTCGGTGATCACGGCCTCCTTCGTGATGATGGCCGTGGGCGCGTTCTACCTGCTGGGCAGGAAGCACGCGGGGCAGGGACGGATCTACGTCCGGGTGGGAGTAATTGCCGCCTGCGTCTTCAGTATCCTGCAACTGTTCCCCACCGGCGATCAGCAGGGCAAGATGGTGGCCCTCCACCAGCCGGTCACACTGGCCGCCATGGAAGCGCTGTTTGAAACCCGCGATGGGGCGCCGATGGTCATCATCGGCCAGCCCAACATGGCCGAGCTGAAACTGGACAACCCCATCATGGTGCCCAAGGCGCTCAGCTTCCTGACCTACCAGCGCTGGGACGCGCGGGTACACGGGTTGAACGAGTTTCCACGGGACCTCTGGCCGGACAACATCCCGCTGCTATACTTCAGCTACCACATCATGGTCGGGCTGGGGACCCTGTTCATCGCCATCACGGTGGTTGCGGCGGTGCTGCTGTGGCGCGGGAAGCTGTTCGAGTCGCGCTGGATGCTGTGGGTCCTGATGCTCAGTTTCCCTTTCCCCTACATTGCCAACACGGCGGGATGGATGACCGCCGAGATCGGGCGGCAGCCCTGGCTGGTATATGGATTGATGCGCACAGAGGAAGGCATCTCGCCGACCGTTTCGGCGGGCAACGCCATCTTCACCCTGCTCGGCTTCATGGGGATGTACATGCTGCTGGGGATGTTGTTCCTGTTCCTGATCTGGAGGCAGATCCAGCAGGGGCCGGCGGTGATCGAGGAGCCGCGGAAGGCCGGGGCGGTTGCCTAGAGGGAGGAAGCGATGGAGACGCTATGGTTCATACTGGTCGCCCTGATGCTGGCAGCCTACGTCATCCTGGACGGTTTCGATCTGGGCGCGGGCGCCATTCACCTGTTCGTCGCCAGGAGCAATCTGGAGCGGCGCGCGATCCTGCGGGCGGTGGGCCCGGTGTGGGACGGGAATGAAGTGTGGCTGCTGGCGGCCGGCGGCACCCTGTATTTCGCCTTCCCGCTGCTCTACGCCTCCAGCTTCAGCGGGTTCTACCTGCCGCTCATCATGGTGCTGTGGCTGCTGATGATGCGGGGCATCGGCATCGAGTTCCGCAATCACGTGGAGGGGGCGCTGTGGGCGCAGTTCTACGACGTGATGTTCTCCGTTTCCAGCCTGCTGCTGGCGGTGTTTTTCGGCGCCGCGCTGGGCAACGTGATCCGGGGCGTGCCGCTGAATGCCGAAGGCTATTTCTTTGAGCCGCTGTGGACGAACTTCCGGGTGGACCGCAACCCCGGCATCCTGGACTGGTACACGGTGCTGACCGGGGTGGTCGCGCTGGTGGTGCTGGCTGCTCATGGCGCCTGTTACATAGCCTTGAAGACCGAGGGTGAGTTGAGCGTGCGGGCCCGCGGCCTGGCGCGCAGGTTGTGGTGGGGAGTGGCCGGGCTGACTGTCGTGTCCCTGATCGCCACCCTGGCGGTGCGGCCCGCGATGCTCGACAATTACCGCAATTACGCCGCCGGAGCCGTATTTCCGCTGGCGGTCTTCGCGAGCCTGGCGCTGATGGCCTACTACCTCTCCAGGGAACGCGACAAGGCTGCGTTTGTTTCTTCGAGCGTGTATATCGGGTGCATGCTGGCCGGCGCCGCCTTCGGCCTCTACCCCTACGTGCTGCCCGCCACGACCGAGCCGGCTTACAGCCTCACGGTCCACAACACCAAGGCCGCGGCCCACGGGTTGAGCGTGGGCATCGTGTGGTGGATCCTGGGCATGGTTCTGGCGCTCGGGTACTTTACCTTCCTCTACCGCCTGTTCCGGGGGAAGGTCAAGGTTTCGGCGGAGGGCCACGGCTACTGAGTTCCGAACCGGAAAAGAAGGGGAACCGCATGCCGCAGCGAGGCGCCCTGCTTTTTCTGGCCGCCCTACTGGCGCTGCTGCTGCCGGTCCTGGTGTGGATTGCCTGGCCGTTCTTCACCGCGTTCATCGTGGCCTCGATCCTGGCCATCGTGATCCACCCGGTGAAGGAGCGGCTCAGCCGGCGGCTTCGCCGGCCGGGACTGGCCACCTTCCTGACCACCTTCGGAGCGGTGACTTTGCTCGGCCTGCTGCTGGGCGCCGGCAGTTTTACCATCACCCGGGAAGCCACCGCCGCGTATCACGCGCTGAGCCAGCGCTCGCTGGAGGAGGGCGGCTGGCCGGCCCTGGTCACCACCACGGCCGGGCACATCGTTGACGTACTGGCGGCCCGGCTGCCCATCGACAAAGAAGCCATCCGCACGGAGTTGATTGACGGCATGAAGGCGGCCGGGAGCTACCTCCTGCGGATCGCCGGGGCCGCGGTGGGCGGACTGGCAAACACCTTGATCAACGGCCTGCTGGTGGCGCTGTTTCTCTACTTCCTGCTGAGATACGGGGAGGAATGGAGCGCCCGCCTGGCGGGCCTGACTCCGCTCGATCCTCTCACCGCCGCCCGCATCCTCCGCACGGCGCACGATTCGGTGGTGGCCAACGTGAACGGCGTGCTGGCCGTGGCGGTGGGGCAGGGGCTGCTTCTGATGCTGGGCTTCTGGCTGGTGGGGGTCCGGTCGCCGGTGCTCTGGGGCGCGGTGGGCGGGCTGGCGTCGATCGTGCCGGTGGTGGGCGCTCCGCTGGTATGGGCGCCGGTGGCGATCGCTTTTCTCCTCGCCGGGTCTTACTGGAAGGCCCTGTTCCTGGGCCTCTGGGGCGCCCTGGTGGTGGGCTCGCTGGACAACCTGCTGCGGCCCTTCGTGGTTGGGGCGCGCGACAAGCAGCACCCCATGCTGGTCGGGTTGGCGGCCATCGGCGGAACCTACGCCTTCGGCGCTCTGGGGATTCTGCTGGGCCCGCTGATCATCTCGGTGGCCGCGGCCTTGTTGAAGGAGATCCAGCAATTGATTTCGGCCGGAGCGGCGAGCGACGGCGCGTAGGCTTCAGGAAGACGGCGCGGACCGCGCCTTCTCGACCAGGCGGCGGTACTTGCGCAGCAGTTCGTAGAGGACCACGCCTCCCGCGGTGGCGACGTTGAGCGAGTGCTTCAGGCCCAGCATGGGGATGCGCACGTGGGTGTCCGCCCGCCCCGAGACCTCCGGCCGTATGCCTTCGACCTCATGCCCGAATACCACGCAGACCGGGAAGCGCGGGCGCCAGTCGAACAGGTCCACCGCGTGCAGGCTGGTCTCGATGGCGGCGATTTCCCAGCCCCGCGCGCGCAGATCTTCGAGCACGGGGATGGAATCGGCGGCGTATTCCCAGGCGACCTTGTCTTCGGCTCCCAGCGCCGTCTTGCGGATGGCCCGGTGCGGCGGCTTGCCCGTGATGCCGCAGAGGTAGAGTCTCTCCACGGAAGTGGCATCGGCGGTCCGGAAGAAGGCGCCCACGTTGTAGAGGCTGCGCACGTTATCCAGCACGACCGAGACGGGCAGGCGGAGGATTGCCTCGTATGCCGCCGCCCGGCTGGTGGCCTGGTAGGGGATGCGCTCGCTGCCGGTCACGGAAACCAGTGTCTCGAAAGACGGAGCGGGAAGCGAGCCGAGGGACGGGAGGGGGTGGCGTCTCCTCCGCCCGGGTAGACGCAGGCCCACGAGCCACCCCTTCAGCGACCGGATTTACTCGGCGCAATGGCCGGGGCCGATGATGCCGTTGTTGTAGTCGTCCAAGGTCTTTACCAGGGGGTCGGTAACCGCGGGATCCAGGTAGCCGTCGCCCACCGGGGGAACCATCAGGCTGCCGATCATCGCGTCCGCGCCGGCGATCGCAGCGGCCGCCGCCGAACCGGCGGCCCCATTGGCGATGTTCAGCTTGGCAGCGATCAGTTGATGCGCCAGGGCCACCAGGCCGTTGCCCCCCACCGGCTGATTCAGGATACCGAGCAACTGGGTTTTATCGTAAGTGACTGTGCCCAACATCAGGCTCTCGACCGGCCATTCGTCCGGATGGTTCTTCCAGTAACCCTGAGTCAAAGTGCAGCCGTTGGCGCAAGGGGCATAGCAGAAATCGACCCGGGCGTCGGGCTTGGGGCTGAGGGCCCAGTCTCCCGCGGGGTCCGTGCCGGTTCCGGTATGGGTGTAGCTCCCGCCCGCATAGGGGTTGTTTTCGGTACTGACCGCCAGACGGTAATTGGTGTTGGCTCCCGTGCCGCCGCTGGATACCACTACGGCGTACTTCTGACCGGGCACCAGGCTGGGCGGCGCCGAGAAATGCACGTCGAATCCGGCGAAAGCCGAACCGATGCCGGCTGCGGCAATGGCGCCCGCGGCGTTCGGCACCGCGACGGCCGGCATCCCGCTGACAGTGTCAACGCTGTAAATGGCAACGGTCACATCCCCGTAGATATGGTTGGGTGGGTTCTCCGGCCTTTGTTTCCGGATGTAGACAGTCACTCCGAGCAACTTGAGGCAGTCACCCGTTCCGGGAACGGTGAATATCTGGGCTGCCCGGAGGGTGCCTTTAATCGGTGCGCCATCGTCCACGGTTCCTGTCGTGAAGGTGGATTCGGCGACCGTGGTCCCATCCGGGCAAGCGGCGGCCGCGGGCAGGGCGGCGACGATCCATGCGAGGGCGAACAGCAGCAGCGCGAGCAGGCGACTTAGATCAGGGGCAGTCGATCGTTTCATTGTGGTCCTCCTTATCGAGCCGGGAACGTCTCAGTGTATGGAAGACATCCCCTCCGGTCAGTACGGATTTCTTCTATTTGGCGCAGGCGAGGGTGCGTAAGGCAATACCGTAGTAGCCATACGAGACGGCCAATTCGTACAAGTAGATCTAGTACTATGAAGTGCAGAAGTCATGAGGCAGCCGGCGGCCTTTTCAGTTTGAGCCGGTCCGATGCGGACCTTACGCGTTCCCCAGTGAGGGACAATTCGATGCCTTTTGCGGTGAATGGAGGGGTGCACATCTACTATGAGGTCCAGGGCTCAGGCCCGCCCCTGGTCCTGCTCCACGGGCTGAGCGATACCATGGAGGGGCTGCGCGAGAACGGGCTGGCCGCCGCGCTGGCGCCGTCGCGCCGCCTGATCCTGATCGATGCCCGGGGCCACGGCCGGAGCGACAAGCCGCACGATCCGGGTGCCTACGATCTCGCCCTGCGCGTTGCCGATGTGCTGGCGGTTTTGGATGCGGAGAGTATTCGCACCAGCGGGTATTATGGTTACTCCATGGGCGGCGTCATCGGCTACGGCCTGGCCGCCTATGCTCCGGACCGCCTCTCGTCGCTGGTGGTTGGCGGGGCCCATCCGTACGCGTCCAGCACGGAGTTCTTCCGGCAGATCTTCGCCGCCGGCCTGAAGGCATGGCTCGCTGTGCTGCAGCAGGCGGCCGGACCGCTGCCGGAAACCGCTGCCGCCCGAATCATGGAGAACGATCTCGACGCTTTGCGTGCGTCCATCGCCAACGACCGGCAAGCCGTCTTCCCGAAGACCCCCGAGCTGCCTTTCCCGGTCCGGCTGATGGCCGCCGACGGCGATCCGGTGTTCGCGCTGATCCGGCAGTTCGCGACGGAGGCCGGGGCGCGGTTCTTTCCCCTGAAAGGCTTCAACCACTTTTCAGCCTACGTGCGCCCGCAGGACCAGGTCCCTGTCATCCTCGGCGCGGGTGCGTTTGTACCGTCCGGGGCGGAATCGTAACCTCACCGCGTGTAGTAGCCCGAGCGCGCCCGCACGGCAGCCTGCGGGTAGCGCTTGCGGGCCTCGGGCGCGAGTTCCACGCGAATCCGCCGCAGTTGGCCGGGGGCTGCCTGCGGCGCCGGGTACTGGATGTGATAGCGGCCGCGTATGCGCTCGATCATTTGCGGGAACGAATCCCCGATGCGTCCGGCCTCGATGGCTTCGCCGCCGCTCTCTTCGGCCAGCTTCCAGACGTCGGAGGGGGTGAAGTCGGGGTTCAATTCCCCTGTGCCCCGGGGCGGCTCGGGATGCGCCAGCCTTCCGGTCACGATCGCGTTCAGCACGCTGTCCGCCTCCCACAGCGCCTTGATCGCGTCTTCATCGGGAACCTGGTAGTTCAAGCTCTGGTTGTCGGTCAGGATCAGGATGGCGCGGCGTCCCCTTACCGGCTGCCTGCCCAGGTAATGCGCCGCGTCGATGATGGAGCCGTTGATCACCGTGCCGCTTCCCAGGGACTGGCCGCGCACCGCCTGGCGGATCTCCCGCTCGACGGCGCCGAAGTCGCCGGTCAGTTCCTCCCTCACGGCCGTGCGGCGCGAGAACAGCATCACCGCCACCCGGTCCTCGGGGTGAAGCAGGGCGAGCGCCGCCTTCGCGGTGGCCGCCATCTGTTCCAGCCAGCGGCGCATGCTGCCGCTCACGTCCAGAAGAAGCAGCAGGTCGAGCGGCTCGGCCTCGCGCCCGAAATAGGTGATCTTCTGCGGCTGGTTCTCGTCGAAGACCTGGAAATCCGCCCCGGTCAGGCCGGTGACGGCGCGGCGGTCGCGGCCGGTCACCTGGACGTCCACGCGGACCAGCGAGACCCCGGCGCGGAAAACCGGCTGCTCCTCCTGGGGAGCCTGCGGAGCGCCGGCCTGCGCCAGCCCGAGTAGTACGATGAGAATCGGCCCCATGAAGAACATTATCGTCGGCACCGCCGGGCACATCGATCACGGCAAAACGGCCCTGGTCAAAGCGCTCACCGGCATCGATGCCGACCGCCTGGAGGAGGAAAAGCGCCGCGGCATCACCATCGACATCGGCTTCGCCCATCTTCAGTTGACGCCCGCGCTGCGCCTGGGTTTCGTGGATGTTCCCGGCCACGAGCGGTTCGTCAAGAACATGCTGGCCGGCGTGGGAGGCATCGACCTGGTTCTGTTCGTGATCGCGGCCGACGAATCCATCAAGCCGCAGACCCGGGAGCATTTCGATATCTGCCGCCTGCTGGGCATCCCGAAGGCCATCGTGGCGCTGACCAAGACCGACCTGGTGGATGCGGAGATTGTGGACCTGGTTCGCCTGGAGGTGGAGGAATTCGTGGCAGGTTCCTTTCTGGAAGGCGCTTCGGTGGTGCCGGTCAGCTCGTCGACGGGCGAGGGCATCGCCGAGTTGCGGGAGCAACTGGCGCGCGCGGCCGCGGCCGTTCCGGAAAAAGACGCCTCCCGCCACTTCCGCCTGCCGGTGGACCGGGCCTTCAGCATGAAGGGTTTCGGCACCGTGGTCACCGGAACGCTGGTGTCCGGCTCGGTGGTGAAGGAGCAGGAGGTGGAGATTCAGCCGGGCGGGCGCCGGGTGCGCGTACGCGGAGTGCAGGTGTACGGCGAGGCGGCCGGGCGGGCATGCGCCGGGGAGCGCACCGCATTGAACCTGGCCGACGTGGAACCGGGCGAGCTGAGACGCGGGATGGTGCTTACCGAGCCCGGTCTCTTCCATACCACCCAGACCCTGGATGCGTTGCTCGAGCTGCTGCCCGCGGCCAAGCCGCTCAAACACCGCGCGCCGGTTCACTTCCACGCCGGCACCGCCGAGGTGGAAGCGGAGGTGCGCCTGTTCGGAGCGGCGGCCTTGCAGCCCGGCGGGCGCGCCTTCGCCCGCCTGCTGCTGCGCGAGCCCGTGCTGCTGCTTCCCCAGGACCGCTTCATCATCCGCATGTTCTCGCCGGTGGTGACCATCGGCGGGGGTGTGGTTCTGGATCCGGCCGGCATCCGCTACCGGCGCGGTGACGACCCGGCGGCGCGCCTGCGGGTGCTGGAACAGGGAACGCCGGCGGAGCGCCTGGCGCTGTTCGTCCGCGAATCGCCCTACGGCCTCGCCTTCTCCGACCTGCTGTCCCGGACCGGAATGACGGCGCGCGAACTGGAACAGGCGGCCGCGGCCGGGCCCTTCCTGATCCTGCCGGCCGCGCAGCCCTGGCTGGTGGACCGGGCCTGGTTCGAGAACGCGGCCGCGCGGCTGGCTGCCGCCGTGCGCGACTTCCATCGCGCCAACCCGCTGCTGCCGGGCATCGCCAAGCAGGACCTGCGGGGCAGGGAACTGCCCGACTCGCCGCCCTTCCTCATCGACGCGCTGCTGGCCGCCGCTCCCGAGATCGTGGTGGAGGGGGAAATTGTCCGGCTGCGCTCGCACAAGCTGGTTCTCAAACAGGACGAGCAGGAGGCCCGCGCGGCGATCGAAGGGGCCTTCGAGCGGGCCGGGCTGGCCGTGCCGCCGGTGGCCGAGGTGCTGGCCCGGTCGGGGGTGGAACTGGCGCGGGCGCGCAGCCTGTTGCAGATGCTGCTGCGCGAACGGCGCCTGGTCCGGGTCAACGACGATCTCGTCTTTCACCGCGCGGCCATCGACCAGCTGCGAGCGCTGCTCCACGCTCACCGGGGGGAGAGTTTCGGCGTGGCTGCCTTCAAGGACTGGACCGGCATCTCACGCAAGTACGCCATCCCCTTGCTCGAATACCTGGACCGCGAGCGCGTCACGCGCCGGGAAGGCGATCAGCGCCTGGTGCTGTGATCCGCCACCCCTGCGCTAGCATGAAGTCATGCACGACTTCGCCTTCTTTCGCTCCCACTTCGACAGCCTCGTGGAACGCCTCTCCCTGCGCGGGCCCATTCCCGGTTTGGACAGGTTCCGGGAACTGGATGCCGCGCGCCGGCGGGCCATCACCGAATCGGAGCAGCTGAAGGCGCAGCGCAACACGGCTTCCAACGAAATCGCCGCGCTGCGCAAGCAGGGCCTGGATACCGCCGGACGGCAGCGCGAGGTGCGCGAGATCGCCAACCGCATCGGGGCCCTGGATGAAGAGGTGAAGCGCCTGGACGAGGAGTTTCGCGAGCTGCTGGCCGGGGTTCCCAATGTGCCTCACGAATCGGTGCCCGCCGGCCGGACTTCGGACGACAATGTCGAGGTTCGCCGCTGGGGGCAGCCGAGAGTCTTTGACTTCGAACCCAAGGCGCACTGGGACCTGGGCGCCGAACTCGGCATCCTGGATCTGGAACGCGCCGCCAAGATCACCGGCGCGCGTTTCGCCGTCTATTGGGATCTTGGGGCGCGCCTGGAGCGGGCGCTGATCAACTTCATGCTCGACGTGCACACCCGCGAGCACGGCTACACGGAGGTGCTGCCGCCCTTCATGGTCAATTCGGCCAGCCTGTACGGCACGGGTAACCTGCCCAAGTTCGCCGAGGATCTGTTCAAGTGCGAAGGGACCGACTACTGGCTGGCGCCCACGGCCGAGGTGCCGGTCACCAATCTCTACCGCAACGAGACTATGGATGCCGCGCGGCTGCCCCTGCGCCTGGCGGCGTTCACCTCCTGTTTCCGCAGCGAGGCCGGCTCCTATGGCCGCGACGTGCGCGGCATCATCCGGCAGCACCAGTTCCAGAAAGTGGAACTGGTGAAGTTCGCCCGCCCCGAGGAGAGTTACGACGAACTCGAGAAGCTGACCGCCGATGCCGAGGATATTCTCCAGCGGCTGGGACTGCCCTACCGCACCGTGGTGCTCTGCACCGGCGACATGGGTTTTTCCTCGGCCAAGACCTACGACATCGAGGTCTGGATGCCCGGCCAGAACGCGTACAAGGAAATCTCGTCCTGCTCGAATTTCGAGGCTTTCCAGGCGCGCCGTGCGGGCATACGGTACCGCGGGGCCCGGGGAAAGTCGGAACTGGTGCACACCTTGAACGGGAGCGGCCTGGCGGTGGGCCGGACCTGGGTGGCCGTGGTGGAGAATTACCAGCAGGCCGACGGCAGCGTGATCATTCCCGATGCCTTGCGGCCGTACGTGGGGGCGGAGAAAATCGCGCCGCGCTCATAAGCCGCTGTGGCGGCGACCGGCGCAGCCGGGGGCGCATTGAGCACGCGCGCCGGCAGGCCGCACTACCGCCGGTATCCTTCCGCCTTCAGCGCGGACTCCAGCGTTTCCAGAATGCGCGCGACGTTGGCCTGGGTCGAGGAGTGGCCCATCAGGCCGATGCGGAAGACCTTGCCGGCCAGCGGCCCGAAGCCGCCCGCGATCTCGATGCCGTGCTCCTCCAGCAGCCGCTTGCGGACCTTGCCGTCGTCCACGCCTTCGGGCACCTTGGGGGTGTTCAGGGTCCATAGCCTGCGGCCCTCGGCCACGTGCATGCGCAGCCCCAGGGCCTGGATGCCGGACACGAACGCCAGGTGATTCGCGCGGTGCCGCTCCCAGCGGTTCTCGATGCCCTCCTCGGCGATGATGGCCAGGGCCTCCCGCAAACCGTAGAACATGGTCGCCGACGCCGTGTGGTGGTAACGCCGCGGGCCGTTGTAGTAGGCGTCCAGCAGCTTCAGGTCCATGTACCAGGCCTGCACCGGGGTTTTGCGCGCGTTCAGCTTCTCCAGGGCGCGGGGCGAAACCGTGATGGGCGCCATGCCGGGCGGGCAGCCCAGTCCTTTCTGGGTGCAACTGTAAGCGATGTCGATGCCGGTCTCGTCCACTTTCACGGGCATGCCGCCCAGGGAGGTGACGCAGTCGGCAATGACCACCGCCCCCGCCTGGTGCGCGGCATCGCAGATCGCCTTGCCGGGCTGGAACGCTCCCGTGGAGGTTTCGGCCTGGACGTACGCCACCACCTGCGGCTTCTCCCTCAGGATGAACTCGCGGGCTTCGTCGTCTCCGAAGGTTTCGCCCCAGCCTTTCTCAAAGCGGACCACGCTGCCGCCGTGCCGCTGGGCCATCTCGCTGATGCGGTCGCAAAAGTACCCCGCGGCGAAGACGGCGACCTTGTCGCCCGGCTCGACGAAGTTGGCCACGGCGGCTTCCATCCCGGAGCTGCCCGTGCCGGAGACGGCGATGGTGAACGGGTTGGCGGTGCCGAAGACCATTTGCAGCAGGCGGCGGACTTCCTCCACCACCTCGAACAGGAACGGGTCCAGGTGTCCCACGATGGGCTTGGAGAGCGCTTCGTAGACGCGCGGCGGCACCATGCTGGGGCCGGGGCCCAGCAGCAGGCGCTCGGGCGGACGCAGAGGGGGAATTGTCTCAGGCATGGAAGTAGAGACTCAGCATAACATGACGCGGCGGCTTCGCCGTCCGGCCGGTCAGCGCGTCTTCCAGTACTCCAGGGCCGGGCCGCGGATGGCGTCGAACTTCCCGCTGGCCGCCCGCGCCCGCAGCGAGTTTCTCTCCTCTTCGGAGAGCGGGCGGAAGCCCTGCGCCACCCGCACGTCGTCCTCCAGCTGCCCGAGGGTGCAGAAGCCCAGGGCCAGGGCGGTCACCGGCAGGCTGAGGGAGTAGCGCAGGCAGTCGCCCACGCTGAACGTGCGCAGCAGGAAGGCGTTGCCGAACACCTTGATTCCGAAAATGCCCACGCCGCGCTCCACGGCCGCGGGCAGGGCGGTCTTCTCGAAGCTCATGTCGGGCGAATCGGAAAAAGACGTGTCGGCGACATGCAGCGGCATCAGGGCGGTGTCGAAACGGGCGGCATGGCGCAGCATGGCCACGTGCACCTTCGGGTCGCGGCAGTTGGTGTAGCCGATGAAGCGGCACTTGCCCGCTTTCTTCGCCGCTTCGAAGGCCTCCATGGCTCCTCCCGGCGCGAAAATGCGTTCCACGTCCTCCATGCGGTTCACGCCGTGCATCTGCCACAGGTCCACGTAGCCGGTCTTCATGGTCCGGAGCGAAGTTTCCAGTTCCGCCTGGGCCCCGGCGCGGGTTCTCTGCCCGGACTTGGTGGTGAGAAAAATCTGTTTGCGAAAGGCGGGGATGGCGGCGCCGTAGACCTCCTCGGCGCGGCCTTCGAAGTAGCTGCGGGCCATGTCGAAGTAGTTGATGCCCAGATCGTAGGCGCGCCGCACCACCGCCATGGCCTCCTCGAACGGCACCAGGTGGAAGCGCGCTCCGCCCTGGCCGATCACGGTGAGCTTGACCCCGGTTCTTCCCAACACGCGCATGGGAACATCGCCCGCCCTGGGTTTCGCGGGCCGTGGGGTTCCCAGTCCGGCCAGAACGCCGCCAACGAAAATGCGCCGCCGCATGTGCCTCCTTTCGGGCAATTTCCCATGCTACATCAGGGAGGGCGAAGTCCGAAAAGGCGCGAAGAGGGGGATTGGGGCGGCACTCGCGGGCCGGGCGAAATGTGAAGGGGAGCACCGGAGGCCGCCGGGGGCGGCGCGGCGGCCCGTATTTCCTGCAACCGGGGGGGCCGGGCCGGCATTCTATTATACTGAACGTTCGGTAAAAATCGGACGCTCGGAAAGGATTCTCACCATGACGCGCATTCAACCCATCGACCCCGCGGCCGCCCCGGCCCGCACCCGCGAACTCCTCGAGGGCGTGCGGAAGGCCCTGGGAATGACCCCCAACATGATGAAAACCATGGCCCGGTCTCCGGCCGTGCTGGAGGGATATCTGGCCTTGAACCGGGCCCTCTCGGAGGGCCTGCTGGATCCCGGCTTCCGCGAGCGGATCGCCCTGGCGGTGGCCGAATACAACGCCTGCGGCTACTGCCTCTCGGCCCACGCCGTGTTGGGAAAGGCGGCCGGCCTCACGGACGCCGAGGTGGACGCCGCCCGCAGGGGCGCGGCCGCGGCCGGCAAGGTGGAAGCGGGGCTGCAGTTCGCCCAGGAACTGGTGCGGCGGCGCGGCGGCGTTTCCGACGAAGCTCTCGCCCGCGTGCGCGGCGCAGGCTGCAGCGACGCGGAGATTGCCGAAATTGTCGCCCACGTGGCCTTGAATGTCTTCACGAATTACCTGAACCTTGTGGCCCGGACCGAAGTCGATTTTCCGGTCGTGGTTCCCGCCCGCGCGGCCTAGCCCGTCCGGCCGGCCCCGGGCCGGGCGACAATAGACGGATGCCCGCCAGCAAGGTGACCGATGAGTTCCTGCTCGAGAAGGTCGCGGAAGTCTTTCGGATCCACGGATACGAGGGCGCCAGCATCCGTCTGCTCTCCCAGGCCACCGGGCTCGAGCGCGCCAGCCTGTACCATCGCTTTCCGGGAGGCAAGGAGGAGATGGCGGCGGCGGTGGTGGCCCGGACCTGCGAGTGGTTCGGGCGCCACGTCTTTTCGCCCCTGCAGGCCGGCGGCAGCCCTGAGGAACGGCTGCGGCGCGTAGCGGCCAACCTGCGGGATTTTTACCGTCGCGGCACGCTCTGGTGCGTGCTGGACGTGATGACCCTGGGTGGAGGCCCGGACGCGCTGCTGGCCCGTGTGCGGGCGGCTTACTCGGCATGGCTGAAGGCCTTCGAAGGGATTGCCCGGGAGGCGGGCATGTCCGCCTCGACGGCCCGCTCGCGCGCCCAACAGGCCCTCATCGGAATCGAAGGCTCGCTCGTTCTGGCCCGTGTTACGGGCGACTCGCGGCCCTTCCTGCGCGTGCTGCAGGATCTGCCCGCGCTGCTCGGGGCCGCCCGGAGCGAATGATCTTCGGGCAGGCGGGCCGTTCCTCGGCTCTTGCGAAATCGCGCTAAAATGATGCCATAGAACTACTTGGGCCCTTAGCTCAGCGGTTAGAGCAGCGGACTCATAATCCGTTTTAACCCGCCGACCGCAGTTGGCGGCGATTCGTTAGACCGGATTGAGACCGGTTGCGATTGAGTCCTATCTGATTGTAAATAGGTGTACTTGTACGCGGAGAAGCATCTCTTGACATCAAGCGACACGGACAACCAGGAACAGCCCGTACAAGCCACGCTATGCGAGGGGTGGGCATAGTGTTGGGCATAGGTCCGAGAAGCGGACCCTTGAATCGGATGCTCGGCCGTGACACTCGGCACGCGGGTGGCGGGCGGATCGTGATCGTGGGGAGTTGCGCCGCGCACGTATCGGACCATCACGCTGTATCAGGAACAACTGTACCGGCACGAACGTCGGCGCTCAGGCTGTTGTTCCGCACTGAATAGATCCCTGCAAATGTCACCCGTTCCCGCGTGATCTTCTCCCAATGTGCGGCGTATGCTCGCACCTGCTCCCCGTAGCGTTGTGCAAGGCGGACTGGGTCCCCCGCCTCCGTCTTGTAGTCGATGATCTCCCAGCCCTCCGGCAACCTCAACGCAAGGTCGATCACCCCGGTTTGGAAACGCCTCGGCCCCTCTTCATCGGGAAGCTCTGCGAACACAGGCACTTCGGTCAGCCGCTCAGCCGCGGCGCGGACGTGGGCCCAGAACGTGGAAGCCATGACCTGCGTGACCGCTTCCACAGCCACAGCGCCTAGAGGCGCGCAAGCTGCGTCATCCATGGCCTGCCAACCAGCCCTCCGTTCAAGGTCCTCGCGGGCACATCCGGGGTGAAGGCAGGCATAGTCCAGCAGCGCGTGGACCAGTCGGCCCCAGGCTGGTCCGTATGCTTCACTTTCAGGGTGCGGTTCGCGGCGCGCACCCGGCGCAGACTCCGTCACCGCCGTGACTGACCACGTCGGGCGAAGCAGGCCTCGCAGTACTTCATCCCGCACCTCGGCCGCCGCACGACGTCCCTCGACAGTGATCTCAAGCTCCGCCGCAGCAGGTTCGGTCTCTTCCAGTTCGGGAATCGTGACTGCCGGTGCCGTCGCCAGGAATGGTCCAAGGCGCTCCCACGGCCTAACTGAGCGGTTATCGGCCTGGTCCCATCGGCTGACCACAAGCATATGCAGGGGCCGAGTGCAAGCGACATAAAGCAGCCGCAACTCCTCTGCATTCAAGTAGCCGAGTTCGGCTGCTTCATGAGCCGCCCAGCCCTGGGGTTCGGCCACGACTTCGGTCTGGAACTCACCTCTATCGCGCGTCAATTGGAAATAGCCGGTGGCGCGGTTGCCTTCCCGCACGATGCGCACATCCGCACGGGGCCTAACGCCCGCAAGTGGATCAGCGAGAAAGACGACCTTCGCCTCGAGGCCCTTGGCCTTGTGTAGGTTCATTACGCGGACGACGTCCTGTCGGCCCGGCTCGAGGGCTGGCGGATCGGCTTCACCGGCACCCAAGCGAGCTTCCAGTTCATCGACTGCTTCGGCAAGGGAGGCGCCCGATTCAGCCGCCGCCGCCCGTATGCAGTCCAGCGCGAACAGCAGCTTTCCCGCTTCGCCACCCGCCGCGGACTCGGCAGATGCCTTCGCCAGCAGCCCGGTACGCTCCAGAATCCGATCCACCGCGGCGGCAGCCGGGAGCAGCCGCGTCCAGCCGTACATGTCTTGGAGCGTGCAGATCGCCTCGGCCACCGGTCCGCCAGCATCCGGCGGCAACGGCGCGTGCAGTAGGAGCCGCCCGCCCTGGCGATGGAACTCGAATAGCTCCTCGTCATCCAGCCCAAACAGCTCGTCGCGAAGCACGCCGACCAGGGCCGGGGCATCATCCGGATTGGAGAGCGCATAAAGAAGCGATCCCAGCACCTCGACGGTCGGGGAATTGGCGAACGCCTCGCTTCCGCTGACTTCGAACGGCACATGCGCACGCTCCAGCTCTGCCGCGTACAGAGCCAGGTGCCCCTTTTTGCGAGTGATCACCAGAAAGTCGCCCCAGCTCCGGCGGCCGGAGCCGACCTCCGAACGGATGTATGCCGAGATCGCACGCGCATCCGCCGCAGGCACTTCTTTGCGCTGCAAGGTCGCCGGGAGGCGGAGCTGGAAAACGCCGCACCGAGCGCCATCAGGGTCGTTCACGCCGTCCAGTTCGCGGTAGGCGGGCTGCTCGGGCGATGCCTGGGCGGGAAACAACGTCGAGAATGCGGAGTTGTTCCAGTCTGCGAGCGCCGGAACTGCCCGGAAACACGTGGTTAGCGGGAGAACTTGGCCGCCCGATGCGCAGATGCGCTTCTTTGCGCGCTCGTAGATGTCGATATCGGCGCGACGGAACCGGAAGATGGACTGCTTGGGGTCCCCGACGAGGAATAGTGCGCCAGGACGAAGAGGCGCCGCCTCCCACTCCGGTTCCGAGTCCGGCTCGGAGGCCAGCAGAAACACAATTTCGGTCTGGATCGGATCGGTGTCCTGGAACTCATCGACGAACAATCGCGGGTACTTGCTTTGGAGTGCCTGCCTGACGTCGCGCTTGGTGCGCAGCACCTTGGCGGTCAGTTGAAGGAGATCTTCGTAGTTTAGCTCCGCCGCGCGGCGGCGGGCTTCAGCGGCGAGCTCGCGCGCTTCCAGCCCTAGCGTGACAACGAGGCGGTACAGGTATTGCCGCCAGGCAGCAAGGAACGGCTCGACCGTCTCGTGCTTGAATTCCTGCACCAGAGCGTCGGCCTGGAGTGCCGCGTTCCTTGACGGCCATCGATTCTGGGTTGCTCTAAAGTTCTTGTCCCAGCCCGATAGCAGCCGCGCCAGAACCGCTGTTCGCGCACGATCCGCCGAGTTCAATGCTGGACCGAACTCGCGCACCTGCTTCTGAATGGAGCAAGAGGTGTCGGAGGCGATGGTGGCCGGGAGCAGCGCGCCGAGCCGCGCCCAGAACTGGTCTACAGCCGTCCAAAAGCCCACCGGATCCGGCTCCAATGCATCACCCGGCGGAAACTCAACGTCTGGGTACTGACAAAGTATATCGAAGGCGCCGTCCAGGTCCCTCACGCGAATCTCAGTGCCCTCCAGCTCACGCATCAGAGGTGAGCCGGCCGATCTCTCGAGGTAGTCGCGCCAATCCCGCCGTCGCCGCAGCTTGCCCTGCAATTCGTCGAGCTCGACGAAACGGGGC
Source organism: Bryobacterales bacterium (assembly GCA_020852755.1). GTDB lineage: Bacteria > Acidobacteriota > Terriglobia > Bryobacterales > Bryobacteraceae > JADZAF01. The sequence goes on along the minus strand of JADZAF010000382.1, from coordinate 8,630 downwards.
GCGACACCTGCCTCCACGGGTCGCTCGCGCAGCAGATGGGCGCAGAAGGCGTGGATTGTGCCCGCGAACATACGTTCCATGTCGGCCAGCGCCTGCGCGAGCCGCGCCCTCGTGATCTCATCAGCAGCCGTCGCAACCTGCCTCTCAATCTCGAGGCGACAACGCCCGCGCAGCTCAGCTGCGGCCTTCCGAGTGAAGGTGATTGCTGCGACTTCGTCGATTCGACATATACCTCGGGCCACCAGCCCTGCGATGCGACGGGCGATACTGCCCGTCTTTCCAGCCCCCGCACCCGCCTCGACGAGGAGGTTCACTTCATGCAGCTCGAGAATGGCCGTTCGAGCGGCTTGATCGCTCAAATTTCTAGGCATGGGCCACCAGCCGCCGGTACGCTGCCAGTGCTCTATCCCCGGACTCGAGCTTGGCAGCCGCCTCAGCCACTCCGTTCTTGGCGCAAGCTCGGTGGTAATCACAGCGCCCGCAGCCACGGTCGTCTATCGCCTGCGGGAAGGTGCCGTCCGCGATCGCTTCGGCCAGGTCGCGCAGTACGGTGGAGACATCCAAGTCTGCCGGGAAGCATACCCGATTTGCCTCCCCGCGTTCTGTTATGAAGTAGTAAGTGCTGCCGGCTAGCCGGGGCTCCGGGTCGATCCTTCGAAGCAACTCCCGCGCTGCGCGGCTGTACAGCGCATGCTGTAGCAGCGTGCCTCTGGCGAATGTTCCCGAATACCGATCGCGGTAAAGCCGGCCGGTTTTGTAGTCGATCACTTCATAGCGACCGTCGGTCAGCCGGTCGATGCGATCGATCCGGCCGCGCAGCCAAATCCGCAGGCCGTCGCCGACGTTGACGGGCACAGGATCGGCGGTGGCAAGAGGTTCCGGGTCGTTCTCGACGTCGTATCCAAATGCCAATTCAAGCGCAACAGGTGTGCGGTTCATCTGTTCCAGTTCGGTGTTCAGGAACAGATCCAGATCCCGCCTGAACTGATGCACTTCGCGGGTGTATACGCCCTCCGATGGCGGCGGGATCCGCCGCCGCGTCTCTTCGATTACTTGGGTCGCTATGCCCCAGAGACGTTCACGATCATTGCGGACAGGGCGCCGCGCTTCGGCCCTAAGCTCACGTAGGAAGCGGGCATAAACCGCATGGAGCAGTTGTCCCCGTTCGTCCGGTTGCAGCCACACGTCCGGCTCCGGCTCGCCCTCCTCAATCGCGTCGATTTCGAGCCCGTACTGGAGGAAATGACGGAAGGGACACGCCGCGAACCGTTCAAGCGTGCTGGCCGAGACTACTCTTCGGTCGTCGCGGATGTCGAGGGCGAGTCCGGCGGGCCGGACGAAGCCGTCGTACGCTGTGAACTCGATTGAGGCCCGCCGTTGCTCTGCGGTTGCGCCATTTCGGAGGCTGGGAAACGCCTCTAGCACCCTGGGCATGACGGCAGGACCGGCGCCGCGCAAGGTGAACAGCCACCATCCAGCGTCAGAAAGCGCCATTGTCCGTTGCGTTGGCACGACCGAGATCGGTTCTCCCAGGTAACGATTCAGCTCACGATACGTCACCTCGGCTTCCGGCCTCAGAAGCTTCATGGCATGCAGTAAGATCCAGGATGGAAAGCTCTCGCGACCGTTGCGGATGTCCCGACACGAGAAGCTCAGGCAGATATTGCCCTCAGCGCTCGTCAGCCGTTGGAGGAACGCATAGAATGCTTCAGTGGTACGGTCCTTCGAGGTTGCGAGAGCATCCGGCGCCAGCCGCGCACGCTCGGAGTCGAGCAGAACCGGATCTTCGAGGCCGCTTGGAAACACGCGCCCTTCTTCAAGGCCCAGAATGAAGGTCAAAGGGCGGCCCGCGTAGCCTGCGTCCGAAAGCATCGTTGCATGTAGTGCTCCGGCGCGTGGCCGGTCTGCAATGACGCGGACTGCCCTGAGCCGGCTCCGAAGCAGGGCAAGCACAAATGCCACGGGGCGACGGAGCTCCGCCAGGGGACCCAATGCGGCTAGTTCCGCTGCGACCGCGTCGCGAGCAGCGGCGTCCTCGACTGCTTTGACGGCGGCGGTCGCCGAAACAAAGCCGGCGCACGCTTCGACCATGTTGCCGATCGATACAGTATCCGCCGGACCGGCAAGTGGAATCGACGTGAGGAGATCGCTGATCCAGTCCAGCAGGTGTCTCGTCTGCGCTGCTCGGACAGCGTGAAACGCGCGATGTTCAGGCTCGATCTCGGGATCCTGAGCCCGCCGTTCATCGGAAGAAGCAGCGGCGCCCAAAGCGAGGCCATATATCTCGCGACCGCTGGTCGCGCCGGACCGTCGCAGGATCCTTCCGGCCGCTGCGGGACGCAACTCTTCACCGAACCTCGGATCCAGATCCCCACACTGCAACATGCGCACCAAGTGGTTCGCGGAAAAGTTGCTCTCGATCCAATCGCACAGGGCAAGAACAGCGCGGACTGGTCGAGTCAGCGTGCCAGGGATACCCATCCGCAGCGTGATAGGCCAGCCGTAGCGCTGCGCCTTCTCCCAGACGAGTGTGCCGTAAACGTCCGGCTGGGCGCAGACGACCTCGACGCAATCGAGTTGGAGCTGCGCAGACGCGATCCGCCGAAAAGCCTCTTCCACCTCAGCCTCCACGCCGCCCGCGCGGAACATCTCGAGCGTTCCGTCGTTGAATGGCGGTGGCGAGTCGGCTGGTGTGAGCAGGTGCACGAGCCGTTGCCCATCGGTACTGGCGACTGTCGGTTCGCAGTCTTCGACAGGCCAGCCAAGATCGCGTATGCGGCGAGGGATCTGGAGTGCTGTGATACGGACTCGCCGAGCCCGAAGTCGCACACCGGGGAGTGTGTCCAGGAATTGGCGCTCGAGGACGCTCCAGCACGCGTGCGGGAACTCGATTACGTAGTCGTGCGACTGAATCCGCCCGTCTTCAATGTGAGTGACGGCCTGCGCGAGAACAACCGCAGCGTCGGCCAAGCGCTTAGCCGCGAGATGCGCCTCGTATGCGGCAAGCACGGCCCGAAGCTCCGCGTGCTTATCTCCGCTCGCGAAAGCAGTGGCTGAGAAGTCGGCAGATGAAACGCCTGCCAGCCGAAGGTCCTGGATTGATGCCCAAAGCGCTTCCGCCATTCCAGGCTGATCGGCAACACCACGAAAATAGCGCGGCACGTCCTCAGGTAATTCCAGTAGGAGGGACAGGCTCAAGGCCGGCCCCATGCCCTCGTCGAGCATGGTGGTATTACCCGTCGCAAGTGCCGGCCCGACCGTCGTGGTCGCAATCTCAAGAGGCGTGGTGAAGCGCAGATTCGCCCAGTTCACGCCCTCACGCGCGAGCCGCTCGCCTAGGTTATGCCCGAGCGCCGCTGTCGGCAGGATCACCCATTTCGTCTGCCACGGAAGCTCCCGACACACACCCGCCAGATGCTCGATGAAGACGTCCATTATATACTGTCATAGAATCATATTTTCGGGCCGCGAACAACTCCTCGGGCATCGGCCGCGCCAGTTCGCAGGGCGTGGGGTCGCCTTAGGTGGGTGCCTGGGCCTCGAATGCATGGCGTAGTAGTGTATGGACATGCTGGGCAGGTTGCCATATGAGATCCGCGAGGCTATCGTCCAGGTTTGCGGGAAAGCGTTCTGGTATCGAGACCCGTTTCGATCATTCCTGCTATCGGCGGGTGTGCCTCCGGATTTATATGACCGATTCGCGGACGGCTCCAAATTCAAGATCGCTCGCAATGTTCTGGCGGAACTGGACTCGCTAGGCGACGAAGGCCATTTCATCCAGCGGCAACTGCTTACGGAGTTGTGCAAACTCAGGAATGTCCCCGACGAGGCTGTTCCGGATCGTGATGCCGCGCTGCAAGCGTTGCGCTGGCTAAAGCAACTGGCTATCGATCAGAAACTGTTTGTCCAGGAGCAACGAAGCGCCGAAGATCAGAAAACACAAGAGGCGCGAAGCCGGCAGGCAGCCTTAGCCTCCAGGGCACAGAAGATGGGAGAACTTCGAGCCACCTTCGGGACGATGGTGCAAAGTCGCGATGATCCGCAGAAGCGCGGCTATGGGCTTGAGGATCTTCTTGCCGAACTCTTCGAGGTTCACGAGATCGCATACCGGCGCCCGTACCGTACCGCCACCGAGCAGATCGACGGCCACTTCGAGTTCAGGGGCTTCGATTACCTCGTCGAAGCCAGGTGGCGGGTGGAGCCGCCGTCGGAGGCTGACCTTGCCGCCTTCAAGACCAAGGTCGACAAAAAGCTCACGAGCACCCGTGGTCTTTTCGTTTCAATCGTCGGCTTCCGCCCCGAGGTGGTAATGGAGTTCACCAGGGGCGTCACCTCGAATATCGTGCTTATGGACGGTGCCGATCTCAGCCTCATTCTGGAAGGGCATATCTCGCTCCTCGACGCCCTGGACGCGAAGATCAACAAGGCTGCACAGGAGGGGATCATCTACTTTCCGCTTGCGCAGCGCTTCATGAGGTGAGGCGAGCCAGCCAGTCTGGAGCGTCAGCGCGTTTACCTGTATGAAGCTCGCTCGCTACAATTAGATGGCGCGCGGGTCGCACACCGGCGGCGAGATAGCGCGGAGGTTCGCGATGCCTCTAATCACGCCGGGATGCCTCTGATCACGCCAGCCCGCCCCGATATCGAAGCCTCTGGCGAATCGTGGCGGATCTGGTGCCGCTGCTTGGCCGCAAGCTCACCGCCTACATTGGCGATGCCAAAGACGTCCGCGCCGTCGACCGCTGGATGGAGGGGCAGGCGCCATACAAAAGAGGCCGAAGAGCGGCCTCGGTTCGCCTACCGCATCGCGCGCCTGCTCGGCAGCCAGCAGCATCCTCACGTCGTGCAGGCGTGGCTGACCGGCCTCAATCCCGAGCTCGGCGATCGCGTCCCTTATCCGGCTCATTCGCGACGGAAATCTCGAAGCGGTTGGCCCGGAGATCATCGGAGCCACACGGGCGTTTGCGGCCGGAGGATGAGCCTACCCTACCGTACACCGGCCCTGAAAATCTGGACAGTAGGCCGACGCCCCGCCCCGTCGGCGCTTCCGAGCTGGGAAGCGGCGGCGCCCGACGGAAACATTCGGCAACCGGTTCGACGACACCGATTCTACGTACCGCGTCTGCTACGCGTCGTCACAGCGGATGTGCTGCTTTTGGAGACCTTGGCGCAGTTTCGGGCCGACCTCACCCTCATCGCCGCCGAACTCAACCAGATCGCGGGCAACGACGACTATTACCCGCTCGGCAGTGTGCCTGTGCAGTGGCTCGAAAGCTCGAAACACGCCTCATCGGTTCCGGGCATGCGGACGGCCGCTACGCCGACATCGGCGCGAGCGAATGGATCGCCCTGCTTCGTAATCGGCGCGTGCGCGCCTGTCTGGAGCTGGACTTTCCGGATCTCGATGCGTCGGCCCTGCACCGCACCGCGCCGCAGCGGCTCACGCAGATGGCCTCATGCGAGGTCTACGCCCGGGCCTTCGAGAGGATCGCCTACCGTTCCAAGTACGGAGCGGATCTGGAGAACTGGGCGCTGTTTTCACCTGGCGGAAGTTCGGGTATATGAGATTGCGGGGGACGGTCCTGATCTTCAGCGTACTCCGCAACTGTACCAGCTGCGATTTGTTTGAGCACGCGCTCTGCATCCGAACTGCGATGTTCTGCGAACGAGCTCGGCACAGAAGTGTGTCATGCGGATCCTCTGCTACTTCCACCATCACGTCCCCCGCATCCGCAGCTGCTCCATCTGGCGCTTCGGCTCGATTACGGATTGCCATTCGGCTTGCCCGCCCGCTAGGCCAGAGGGTGGGTGCGGAGTTCTCACAACCGCGCTGGATGGCGATGTGGGTACCGGCATTCGCGTTGATCTCGCCCGCCGGTAGTACAGAACACACCTGTGAAATAATATACCGCATAAGATCATCCGTGATAATATAATCCTTCTCAGGAGATTCTCCTGCTTGAGAAAGGAGCGACATTGCCGCGAGTGCCAATCACGGTGATGGGCTACCGCTGCGAGCGGTGTGGCCACGAGTGGGTTCCGAAAGATCCTGAGCGGGAACCCGCGGTGTGTCCAAAGTGCAAGAGTCCGTACTGGAACCGACCCAGGAGGGCAACGTCGATGACGGCATATGAGGAGTTCCGGAACAAGATCGAACAGGTGTTGCGCAAAGCCCAGGGGCCACTGACCTGGACCGAAATCAGAACGCGCGCCCAGCTTCCGCAGAAGTTTCCCAACAACCAGTGGACGCACAAGCTGGAACACGACATCGGCCTGGAACGAAAGCGCGATGCTCACGGGGTGATCCATTGGCAGCTGCGATAGCTCGGTGTTGCCGACCGTTGCCGGCCACCGTTCGGACGGATGTTGAGGTTCGAAAATGACGGCCAGACAAAACACCATCATCAGAATCCTCGACCGCCTGAACGGCGCCACCTCGAAGCTCCACTTGGTCAAGCTCGAGTTCCTATTGAGCCAGGAGTCTTCCGATCCGCCGCGGACCGCCATATACGAGTTCGTGCCCTATAAGCGCGGGCCATATTCATTCACGCTCTACTACGATCTGGCTCATCTCGACCAGGAAGGGGTCGTTCAGACGACGGAAAGAGATGTCCGCCTTGTCGGACCTCGCAACGGCCAGCCGCGTGACCTGGCGTTTGGATTCAGCGCCGAGATTGACCGTGTTCTCGATAAATACGCCAGCGTGCCCGTGTCGAACCTGATCGCCGACGTGTACCGCCGCTATCCCTGGTACACGGCCAAGAGCGACGATCTCTCCAAGCGAGCCGTCAAACTGCCACAGGCCCCGGTCGCCGTCTATAAGGTCGGCTACGAAGATCTCATGGTCGATGGTTTGATGAATCGGCTGCTGCGGGCCGGCATCGGGCGTTTGATCGATGTACGGTGCAACCCTGTCGCTCGCCGTTTTGGTTTCCACAAGAGCACGTTGCAACGCGTCTGCACGGCCCTTGGGATCGAGTACGTTCACATCCCCAACTTGGGCGTGCCATCGGACCGGCGGCAAGATCTTGGGGACGAAGGGTCGTACTCGAAGCTGTTCGACTGGTATGAATCAGAGCTGAACAAGAGCAAGAAAGCGGCGGTCGTACATGCCGTGGCCCTGATGAAGTCCAAGCCGAGCGCCCTGATGTGCCGCGAAGCAGATCCGGCGTGCTGCCACCGGACTCGACTCGCCAAACACGTCGCCGCCCTCACCGGATTACCGGTCGTGGAGCTGGACAGTGACGAAGCCCACGTACTATCAACCAACTGATGTCCTGATTACGGTCATGACGTACCCGCACCCGTCGCGCGGGTACCAGGAATTGGTTTGCACCGCGGGGATCACCCGGTCGCTCGACTGGGTGCGGCTGTACCCGATTGACTACCGATATCGGGCCAAGAGCCAGCAGTTCCACAAGTACCAGTGGATCAATGTCGGTCTGGCCAGCCGCGGCGCCGGCAACGACAACCGCTGCGAGAGTCGCCGGCCGGACCTCGATTCGATCCGGATTCTCGGTCCGCCGCTGTCTTCCGGTGACGGCTGGCGCGAACGCCGGGAGATCATCGAGAAGATGCCGATTCGCACTGTCAATCAGCTAAGGGGTCTGTATGACTCCGACCGGATCTCCATCGGCATCGTGCGGCCCACCGAGATGCTCGACCTGGAGATCGAGCCAGCCGATCCGGAATGGAAGCCCGAGTGGCAGGCGCTTTTCAGTCAATTGACGCTCTTCGGCGATGCACCGAAGGACTTGGCGAAGATCCCGTTCAAATTCAGCTACGTTTTTCGGTGTGAGGATAGCGTCAACCCGCACCGCACGATGATCGAGGACTGGGAGCTCGGCGTCCTTTACTTGAAAGAGCGGGAACGCAAGGCGGACGAGAAACTCGCCGCCCAGAGCGTGAAGGACAAGTACCTCGTCTGGATGTTTTCCAAGGATCGCGATCCGCTCCTGTTCATGGGCACCACCTTCCCGTACAACGCCTGGGTCGTCATCGGCGTCTTCTATCCGCCGAAGCAATGCCAGGGCGTGCTCGATTTCGGCTCCTGAAATCGATTCCCTCGGTTACGATTTGTCAGGGCTGGTTGATGCTCTCGCAGAATCACAGGGGCGGGCATGACAGACATCGACATCATTCAGGCCCTCCGAGAGAAACTCCACCTTGAAGGTGGCCGCCATCTGTACGGGGTGCTGGGGAGCTACCAAGCGCTGGAGTCATTTGCGAAGAAGCTACAGCAGGCAAAAGACATCAGTGGCAAAACTTCCCCAAGCCCCTCCACGTCAACCGTGGAATCCTCAACTCGATCCCCGACGATGAGTTCAAGACCTTGGTCGAGGATGAGGCTAGAGTTCCGGAGCCCGTGTGCGCGCACGTGGCCCGTGCTGCAGCCGACCCTCGACATAGACACCGCTGATGAGAAACGACCTACGCCCGGTCAACCGAAGGCCGGCAAGACCAGCGGTGCGCCGGAAGGTGCCGCTGCCTGCGCCGGCTTCTCCTGCGGTTGTCCCCTTGGCTGAGACAAACGGTTAAGACACTGTTCGCCGTTCGCTGTGAATTCATTGTGCCCCATCCCGGAACGGTTTTAGGATGGGGCTGCCGGTGAAGCGGAGACGGGCAACGCT
>JADZAF010000381.1 GCA_020852755.1 Bryobacterales bacterium | reverse complement strand
GGCTTCAGTTGCGCCGCCTCGGCGGCGATCCGCGCGCCTTCCAACACCCCGGGCTGAAATTCGACGTGTCTCCCGGGTGTGAGGTGGTTGCGCGCCAGAAAACTTTTCAACTCGGCGGCCAAAGCCCGTGAGTCGTGGTCGGTCGCGCTGATCAGCACGAAGGATTCGCCCGTCGAGGATTCCCGCAATCCCCGGCCGATCGCTTCCGCGTGGGCAGGGTCGGCCGGCAGCCAGGAGAACATCCACGGCACCGAAGCCTGGTTCACCGTCTTGTCGGTGCTCCCCGGATCCACGAGGGGGAGCAGCGCCTTGGTTACAACCTGCTCGGCCAGGTGGGTGGATGTGCCGTCAATGCCCCCGATGATGGCCCAGACCTTGTCCGTATAGGCCATCTGCACGACCACCCCCGCCCCTCCGGTCCACGGATTCTCCGACCAGCGCGCCGCCAGCCGGAAGGGCAAACCATTGTAACCGCCCGACCGGTTGGCCTCCCCGACGGCCCGTTGCGCGCCCTGCCAGAATGTACCGCCCAGCGGATTTGCCGGATCGTCCGGTCCGTAGTACCCGATCCGAACCTCGCGCAACCCGGATGGTTCGGGCTCGTCGCGCCCCGGCCCGTGGTACTCCAACCGCTGCCGGCGGGCATCCTTGTAAGGCTCCTGGGCGGCGGCCAGCACGGCCAGCAGCGCTACTGCGGCAAGGCGGCGGATACGACCCCCCTGCTGACCCGATCGCGCTTCGGGATGTAGCCGCGCGGGATATCCAGTTCCTCGCGCGAATAATACTTCCACCGGCCCTTCTCGTACCGGGCCAGAAACACCTCGCCCAGGTCGTCCAGCGCGGCGCTGAAGGGGATGTCGCCCGTCACTCCCGGCCAGGGCTTGGAGCGGTAGGCGAGAATGTCGCGGATCCGCGCCCGGTTCAGTCCCGCCACCTGGACGGCCCAGATCAGCAGGTTCATCCCATCGTAGCCGTGTGACGCGTAGGTCTCGGCCTCGCTGCCGAAGCGCTTGCGGAAAGCCGCCCGGAACGCCTCGAGCCTGGCATCCCGGCGGTCCGGGTTCCACGGATAGCCGCACATCACACCCTCCGCCGCGGCGCCGGCCGTCTTCTCGAACTCCGGAGAAACGGTGCGGTCGCTGGCGAAATAGGGCTGGTTCATGCCCATCCTGCGCATCTGGTTCAGGATCACCGCGCTGTCCTCGGCGTCGCCCCAGTGGATCACCGCGTCCAGCTTGGCGGCGCTCATGCGCTCCAGTTGCAGGCTGTAGTCCCCGGCGCCGACCCGGTAGGCCATCTCGATCACGATGGGGAATCCCAGCCGCCGCGCGCTGTCCTTCACCTCGCGCACGCCGAACCGGCCGTAGCGGTTGCTCGCCCGTATGATGCCGATGCGCTTGTAGTTCATCTTGCGGACCAGGTAATCCATGAGCAGGTAGCTCTGCTGCCGGTCGTCGCCGATGGCCCGCATCACCCACGGAATGTTGGTTTCGATGAAGGTGGGGTCGGTGTCGCCCGTGTTCATCATGACCAGCTCGGCCTTGAGCGCCACCCGGATGGCGATGTGGCTGTTGGCGCTGTCGATAGTGCCCAGGATGGCCCACACGTTGTCCTTATAGGCCATTTTGACGATCTCGTTTCCCGACGAGCCCCACAGGCCGTTGTCGTTGGTCACCAGCAGCTCAAACGGGATTTTCCGCCGCAGGTAGCCTCCCCGGGCGTTAGCCTCCTCGATAGCCAGCCGCGCGCCTTGCAGCATTTTGATCCCCAGCGCTTCTTCGTGACTCCTGCCCCCGGTAGCCACCGAGACCGTGGACATCAGCGGCCCGATGAAGCCGATCTTCACACTCTTGAGATCCATGGGCGGTTCGGGCGCGGCGCGGCCCGGCCCGGTGTATTCCATCTGGAGAAGGAAGTGCTCTTTGTACGGCTTCACCTTGCCGAACGGCTCGACGTCCGCCGCGGTATTGGCGTAGTTGGTGTCCTGGCGGAGTTTCAGGTCGGGAACCTCGTACGGGCTGATCCCGTCCAGGCGCCGCAGCACCTCGGCCGTGTCCGGATCGATGAGCGCTTTGAGTTCCGCGGGGATCTCGTCGCCGCCGGCCCTCGACGCCGCCGCAAGCACCAGAAGGAACAGAAACCGCTTCATGGACGGTCTCCGCGCTCACGCGCGACCACCGGCGGGCGTTCCTTCAAGCCCGGATAGTAGCCCTCGCCGACGCCCCAGCCGAGGCCTTTCGAGGTTCCCACCCAGACATCGCTGCCCTGGATATCCAAGGCAATGATGTAGTTGTGCGGGATGCCGGTTTCCATTTCGACGGTTTCCAGCACCTCCTTGTCGCGAGTCACCACGGCTTTGCCCGATTTGCCTTTGGGGTCGCGCGTGTAGGCCACCCAGGTGTTGGTGGCGACATCAACCACCGCGCCCACGCCTTTGTCGGTCGCGAACCAGGCCTCATTGGCGCTGCGGGCTTTCAGGTTGTTATTGAAATCGCTGGGCAGGCCGGAGTCCTGGTTGAAGAACCCGCGCCAGTTCCGGCCGTCATAGCGGCACACGCCGAAGTAGCTGGAAACCCACAGGGTCTTCTCGACATAGTGCGCGGCGGTGGTGATCACATGGATGATGCCGTCGTCGCGGTAGAGGTCGATCTCCATCTCGCCGTCCGGGTCCAGGTAGTCTTTCCAGCGCCCGGTGGCCACGTCGTACTCCAGGACGCCGCTCCCCCACACCGCCAGGTGCACTTTGCCGTCGCCGTAATGCACCCCGTAGTTCCAGATCTCCTCCATGGGCGCGTTCTTCTCGGTGAAGATGGTCCATTCGCCCGTGCGCAGGTTGTAGCGGCTGGCCCCGGCGGTGGTGGCCGCCCAGACGTTGTCGTTCTCCACCGCCACGCCGTAGACCACGTCGTTCACCAGGCCGCTGTTCAACTGGTGCCAGTGGTCGAAGCGTCCCCCGCTGAAGCGCGCCAGGCCGCCGCCGAACAGGGCCAGCCACACGTCGCCGGTCTTCGGGTCGATGTCGATGCCCGTCACCACCCGCCAGGGCAGGCCGTCCTTTTCGGTCCAACTGCGCACCTTGCCGGTCCGGCTGTCGATCAGGGCCAGCCCGTTTTCCGTTCCCACCCAGACACGGCTGCCGTCCGCCTTGACGGCGAAGATATGGTCATTCGGAAGGCCTTCGGCGACGGTGAAGTGCTTCCACTTCGTGTAGACGTAGGGCAGCTTGCGAGGTGCTTCCGCAGCCGCCAGTCCCGCCGCCATCGCCACTAACGCCGTTATCCTCAACATGCTCTCAACCTCCGCCGGTGCAATCGTCCCCTCACAGCGTCTTCAGGTACTCGATCAGCTCGTTGAGCTGATCCTTGGTCATGTCGTTGGTCTGGCCGTGCAGGTCGTCCGGGTTGTGCACCGTCCAGATCTCTTCCAGCGTGGGCGCCATGCCGTTGTGCAGATAGGGCGCCGAATCGTAAATGTTGTTCAGGTGCGGCACGTCGAGTTTACTCATCCGGTCGAGCGGGTGCCGCGTGCCCACGTCGAACACTTTGCGGTTGGTGTAGTAGGGCGGAAAGTGGCAGGTGATGCAGCGGTTCCCGGCCGGAATCGTGCGGCCGTCGTTGGTCGTGGCGCGCTCGAAGAGCAGCTTGCCGCGGCGCTGCGCCGGCGTCAGCCGGGCGCCGAGAGCCCGGTACCGGTTGGGCGGCCGCAGGATCGTGGTGATGTAGTAATCGATGGCGGAAAGCTGCTCGGGCGTGAACGGCAGCAGACGGGTGAAGAACATGGCCAGCCGCGCCCCGCACTGCCGCTGCAGGCTCGGATTGGTGCCCGCCCACTTGAACGGCGCGGTGTCCAGGATGCCCCGCAGAGTGCGGTTGTCCACCGGGTTGAAGCCGATGCCGTCCGCTTCGATATCGTAGCTCAGCCCGTCCACGTGCCCGTCCGGGTGGCAGGAGTGGCAGGAGTACTGTTTACGGAAGGTAATGTCGGCGCTGTGAAACAGCCGCTCGCCGAAGCGGCCCCGGGTGACCGTTTTCGGCCCGCCGAGGTCGATCCGCCCGGACGCCTCCATCCGGACAAGATCGATCACCGTCAGCGAATCGTCCAGCGAGTTGGCCACGTAGGCCCAGCGGCCGGCGGGCGGGACGAGCACGCCGCGCGGGCTGGCGCCGGTGGCAATGTGCTTGACGACGAATTCGGCCTGCATGCCCAGGTGGTTGGGCAGCACGCGCTCGCGCTCCCGCGGGGTAGCCCGCTCCAGCACGGCGAGCAGGCGGCCGATATCCACCACCGCCACCCGGTCGGTGCCGGAGCTGGTGACCAGAGCGTGGCGGCCGTCCCCGGTGATGGCGACATCGGTCGCGTCCGCGAATCCCAGGTTCGGCTCGTCCAGAAGCACTTCGTCCACCCGCCCGTCACGCCACACGACGCCCAGGCCGTTGGTGATGGTCCAGCCCTGCAGCAGCCGCGTCATGGGAACCAGGGTTTTGGTCCGGTTGAGGGTGGTGAGCGCAAACTTCCCGCTGGGATGCCAGTCCACCCCCATCATCAGGTTCGCTCCGGGCACCTTGAACCGCTCCTCCACGGCGCCCCGCCCGGTCTCGATCAGCGTCGCCTCGGCGTCGAACGGCGCCCGGAAGGCGAAGTTCGCGTACATGTTGGTGACCAGCAGGTGCTCGCCGCCGGGCGAGAGCGCCAGCGACCACGGCCCGCGCCCCGCGCTCAGGCTCTTCACCCGTTCCAGCCGGGGCAGGCTGAAGACCCAGATGTCGTCCGAGGAGGTGTTCAGGACGTAGAGCAGCCGGCCTTCCCGGTCGGTGAGCACCCCGTGGGGCTCGTCGTGCACTTCCAGCGTGCGCACCACCTTGCGCGCGGCCGCGTCGATGACCGAAACGGTGTCGTCGTGGCGGTTGCTGACGAACGCCAGCCGCCCGTCGGGCGAGAACGCGACGTCGGCCGGATTGCCGCCCACCGCGATCTCGGCCACCCTGATCTTCCGCGCCGGGTCCACCACCACCACCGAATCCGAGGCTTCACAGGCTACATAGATCTCCCTTCCACCCGGGCGCATGGCCAGGTTGAGCGGGGTCTTGTAGCGCACGTGCGCCGCGCCGTCCACCGGCGCCGCCGGGCGGGTGGGATGCGCGATCTTCCTGAGCGCCTCCTGAAGATTGAACTTCGCTCCCTGGTGGCAGGCCGCGCAGGCCTGCCGCGGCGACTTCGCCAGCCCCGCCGCGCGGGCGGCCGGCCTGTCGCGCATCACGGCTTCCACCGCGTATTCGCTGCCGGGGCCGTGGCAGGACTCGCAGCCCACGCCTTCGTCAATCGTGGCCGTTTCCGTCCGCGCGGCCGCGCCCTCCAGGAAGCCGGTGGCATGGCACTTCAGACAGCGCGGGTCGCTGAATTGATCCTCGACGCCCCGTTTGGCCGCCTGCTGAAAACCGCTGGCAGTGCTCAGCACCGCCCAGGCCCGGGCGTGCGGACCCATGCGCCAGAGGCTCCACTGGTGGCCGCCGGCTTCGCCGCGGTGGCACTTGCCGCAGGCCGCCGATCCGATGTACCTGGGCCCCGGCCGCGCCTCCACCTTCGCTTTGGGAATCGCCCCGGGTTTGGCGTTTTCGGGCGTGGGATGCGCGATCGCCGCCCAGGCCTTCCTGATGTCCACCAGCGGCGTGTGCAGCACGGCTACGTGCGAGCCCTTCTCGATGTGGCAGTTCATGCAGTCGTCCTGGGTGGGGATGCGCAGGCCCGCTTTCATGGCCTCTTCCCGGTTGCGCATGACGGACTCGGTCATGTACTCGCTGCCCGGCCCGTGGCACATCTCGCACTGGACGCCGTCTTCCATGTGGAACGTGTCGTCCTTCTGCCACTCTTCGACGTCGAAGGCGGTGGCGTGGCAGCCCAGGCAGATGGGCGCTTCCTGCGGCTTCTGGCGCAGGCCACTGATGGTGGCGATCTGCGCGGCTTCCGGCTTCGCGAGCGCGGCGTACGCCATGGCGTGCCTGGAGTGCAGCCAGCGGCTGTACTGGTTCCCCATACCCTTGCCCGCATGGCACGAACCGCACACCCGCGCTCCCACGTACACCGGCTTCTTCGGGGCCGCCCCGAGCGGCAGCAGCCCGGCCGCCAAAAGGCAAGCAAGCAGCTTCATCACCGCTTTCCTCCGGCTTTGGCTTCGTGCACCAGCTTGAGCGTCTGGTTGGCCTTGACTCCGGGGTGCTTCTCAACCACCCCGTCCGGCCAGCGAATCTCGACGTCGGCCTGCGTGGCCTGGCCCAGCCCGAAATGCAGCCTCGGGTCGCCCTGCGAAAGGTACCCGCGCACCGGGATCACGTCGTCGAACTGCCGCATCCCGCCGGAGGTGACGCTCACCCGCGCGCCCAGCGCGTCGCGCACGCCGCCCGGGAGCTTCAGCTTCGCATCCACCTGCAGCCAGTTGCCGCGGTTGCCGCCGTCATTCCGCAACAGCCTGGCGTGGTCGTTCAGATTCACCACCACCAGGTCGATATCGCCGTCGTTATCGTAGTCGCCCCAGGTGGCGCCCCGGCCCACGTATTTCTCGCTGAAGTATTTCCCCGATCTCTTCGAAACGTCGCTGAAGGTTCCGCCGCCCTTATTGCGCACCAGGGTGTCTTCCTGCACGTACTCGTGATGGGCGTTGCCATGCACCACGAAGATGTCCAGCCAGGCGTCGTTGTCGTAATCGAACATGACCGCCGCCCACCCGGCGTACTGGCCCAGGATGATGGAGAGCCCGGTGCGGTCGCTGCTGTACTCGAATCCCTTGGGTGTCTGGATGAGCAGGTTGCAGTAGTTGAGATTGGGAATGAACACGTCCAGCAGGCCGTCCCGGTTGACGTCGCCGACCGCCGGCCCCATGTTGGAAACACCCTGCCCGCCCTCCCCGAACGCCACCCCCAGCGCCAGGGCTTTCTCGACGAACCGGTCCTTTCCCGTGTTCTCGAAGTAGTGGTTCTCCATGGCGTCGTTGGCCACGAACAGGTCCAGGAGGCCGTCGTTGTTGAAGTCCGACGCGGTGGCGCTCATCCCCCGGCCGTCCGGCTGCCATAGTCCCGCCTCTTTGGTGATGTCGGTGAAGGCGCCGTCGCCGTTGTTGCGGAACAGCAGGTCGGGCTCGCCGCCATAGCTGAGCGGGCCCGGATATCCCTGGGCGGGGTAAAAATCGCGGAACTTGCCGTCGTCGTATTTGAGGTAGTTGCAGACGTAGACGTCGAGCCAGCCGTCGTTGTCGAAATCGAACCACACACCCGAGAGGCTCCAGTGCGGGTCGGCCAGTCCGGAAGCCGCCGAGACGTCGCTGAAGGCGCCGTCGCCGTTGTTGCGGTAGAGAATATTCGGCCCGTAATTCAGGACGTAGAGATCGACGTCGCCGTCGTTGTCGTAATCCGCGGCCGAACAGCCGGAGCTGAAGATTCCTTTGCCGTCCACGCCGGCCTGCGCGGTGACGTCGGTGAAGGCGCCGCCGCCGTCGTTCCTGTACAGCCTGTTGGACAGTTTTCCGCGCAGGTCGCGGCCCTCGTTGTCGCTGACTCCCCGGGTCCAGGTGCCGGTAACGAAGTACAGGTCCATCAGGCCGTCGTTGTTGTAATCGAACGTGCAGGCGCCCGCGCCGGTGCCCTCGACGATGTTGTCCAGGTGATGATCGCCGTAGCTGTGCCTGAACCCGATTCCGGCCGCTTTGGTCACATCGGTGAAGACCGGGAGTTCCACCGTCTGCGCGGCGAGCAGCAGCGCGCCGGCAGCCGCCAGGCAGCGGAGCGGAAAGCGGCATTTCATGGCCTGCCTCCCCGGACGTGCGCGCCGAGGTCGATCCACTCGACGATGGCCCGCTTCTCATCCTGCGTCAACCCCGGGGATCCAGGCGGCGGCATGGGCGAGATCCGCGCCGGCGCGGTGACGCGGTCCCAGGGACGCGACGTGTTTCTCCCGAACAAATGCCAGACCAGCGGGCTGGTGCGGGCTGCTTCCGGCGTCACCAGCGCGGCGAGGTTCAGGGACCTCGTACCCGTGTGGCAGCCCGAGGCGGCGCACTTCGCCTCCAGCACCGGTTGCACGTCCAGAAGGAAATCCACCCGGCGCCGGCGCTCCTCGGGCAGGGTCAGCGGGACCGGTTCGCGCGCCAGGGCCCGCGCGAAGCGGTTTTCGGGAACCAGCTCGCCGTCCTCGTGGCAGCCGATGCAGCCCCGGTTCTCCTTGTTCCTGTTCCAGACCCAGGCGGAGGAGCGCAGCGCCATGCCGTCCGCGTCCAGCACCTGCACCCGGATGGGGATATTGGCGGGCGTGCGCAGGTTGAACGAGCCGTCCTCCTCCAGGGCCATCTCGCCCAGAAAGCGCGCCTCGCGCTTCGGCCCCACCGCCTCCAGCACGCGCACTCTTTTGGCCGTGCCGGGCGGCATCCACTCCGGCCGCAGATCGCTGGTGTACACGCTCAGGCAATAGAGAACGCCGGTGCTCTCGCTTTCATCGACCACCGAGGCGCGCCCGTCCGGCTCCGGCCGGGGCGCCAGCAGCCGCGCCTGCACGTCGTGGAATTGGGGGTCGTCGTATACCGGCTCCGCCCGGCGCGTCTCCGGATCGAACCGCCAGATGCCGTAGGTTCCACCCGCCCGGATCCGCGACACCAGCACCCGCCCGTCAGGCGCCGGCGCCGGGGAGAAGAAGCGGCCCTCCCGCGGTTCCGTCAGCCGCCGGTAGGAATGCAGGTTGCGGCGCAGGTTGACCACGGCGAGGGTTCCCGCCACCTCATCCCGGCCCGGGGGCTCCACAAAAAGCGCCAGCCGCCCGGTGGTCACGCAGGGCGCACGCTTGAAGAGCCCGCCCTCGGGTCCCGAAAACAGCGCGAAATCGGTACCGTCCAGGTTGACTCCGAAAATGGAAAACCGTCCTTCCTGCCCGCCCGAAAAAAGAATCCGGCCGTCGGGCGCCAGGAAGGGATCGGCATCGCCGAATGGATTGTAGGTGAGACGGCGCAGGGCGCTTCCGTCCAGCTTGACCGAATAGAGACTGGAGCCGTCCGGCCGGACCCCGGTGAAGGCGATCTGATGCCAGGGACGGTCGACGGAGAGCGTGTACATCTGCGACTGATAGAGCGGGCGCCGGCAGTGCATGGATTCCCGGGTCACCTGCCGCAGGCCCGTTCCATCGGCTGCCATTTCGTAGATCTGCCAGCGGTCGTCCGCAGCCCGTTTCCCCGAAAACAGGATGCGCCGCCCGTCGAAGGACACCTCCGGGTCGGCGGCGCTGTGAAAGCCCCGGCTGAGAACCCGGAGCGAGCCGTCCGGCAGCAGGCGCGCGATCCGCGCTCCTTCCCCGAAACCTTCACGCAGCGGCGCGGTCCGGGGGAGTTGGGTGAACACGATGCCCGCACCCGCGCCCGGGCGGCCCGCGGACTTCGCGGCTCCCGCGGGCTGAGCCGGCACGGCAGCGGCCGGCGCCAGGAGGACCGCAATTGAGGCGATCCCGAGTTGGGACCCTCGCGCCATACCCCACTCACCCCGCCTGGCGGCGGAACATGACGATGGCTTCCATCTCCACCAGCAGCTCGGGGCGGCACAGCTTGGCCTGGATGCCGGTGGAAGCGGGAAGCGGGTCGAGGCCCAGGGCCGCGTAGAAGGATGTACGCTCTTCGTTGAACGCGGCGTAGTCGCGGTCGATATCCCGCAGGTAGTAGGTGGTCCGGACCACATCGTGCCAGGTCGCGCCTTCCGCCTCCAGCAGCGCGGCCACGTTGGTCCACATCCGCCGGCACTGGGCGCGAAAATCGCCGGCGTGGACCGAGGCTCCGTGCTCGTCGACGCTGGCGGTGCCTGAAATCAGCAGCACCGTGAGGCTGCCCAGATCGATCCGCATGCCGCGCGAGAAGGAACTCGGCCTTTCGTAATCGTAGGCTTCATTGAGAACGTTCAAGGCGCTGATGGCCCTCTTCTCGACCGGTGCGTGATGCGCCTGCAGGCCGTCCCTGCCGTCCCGGCCGGCCACTTCCATCAGAACCTCTTGAATCATTTCATCGGGCGATAGCTTCATGCCGGTATTATCTGGCCGGGAGCGCGGCGGCGCCGGCCTTCACCTCCTTATGATTTTCGTGGGCCGACCGGACCCGGGCGACGAAACGGGACATGGACCGGGACAGGTCGTTCAGCAGCGCCGCCCATTCCTCCAGGTGCCGCTCTCCCTGGGGGGTCAGCGAATAGATGCGCCGGGCCGGCCCGGTGGCGTGGAACTCCCAGCCGGATACGACAAAGCCGTTGTCCTCCAGGTGCCGCAGGGTGCGGTAGAGGGCGGCCTTCTCGATAGCCGCCCCGGTGAAGGCGTACCGGCTCAGTTCGCCCGCCAGGTCGTATCCGTAGGAGTGTCCCTTGCACTTGAGCATGTACAGGATCACCGGTTCGACGAACCGGTAGAGGTTCCGCATGGCGCAGGCGCCGGGCGGTTCACTGGCATGAGGGCTGCGGGCGGATCGCATGACTGACCCCTTCGTCTGCTGAGAATAGAAACGGATAAAAGGATATCAAACCCGGCACCTATAGGCAAGCTGCACCTAAGGACATTGCATCCAGGGACAACAGGCTGTCCTCCTTGTGCCGCATTTGCGAACGAACCCGGGAGGCGCGGGAGTTGTCTGCCTCCCCGATGTGCGGCAGAAGCCACCCTTCGTTTGGGGGTGTCCGTATTGTGTCCTCCACCTGTCAAGGGTCGCCGGGCTCCAATCGACAGCGGGCCGAGGCGCCAGCCTTTCCGATTTATCGCGCCGGCGGCAGCCGTCGACATCCCGCGGCCTGCAAGTGTCCTGAAAAGCGGCGTCTATATTTGCGCAGGCAGTGTGAAGGGCAAAAGGTTGCCGCGGCCGGGCGGGCAGGCGCCGGGAACGCGGAGACTGCCGGGGAGTGCACCCGGGTGAGTTCAGTGAACGTCCGCCGCCCGCCCCGGTTACACTGAAAACATGCTGGTGCCTCTCGCGCTGCTGCTGGCCGGCGCCCTTCAGGGAGCGTCCGGTCCGGGCGGAAGCCTGGCC
>JADZAF010000380.1 GCA_020852755.1 Bryobacterales bacterium | reverse complement strand
TGCTCCTGAGCCTCCTTGATGAAGTGGCGGAAGAGCGTGGGGCTTGGCGCAAACGCCGTATGGTCAACGTAGCCGTCCAGGGACTGGTTCATTCCGAACACGAGCTTAGCCATGCTCACTTCCTCTCTTTACGCGGCACATTCGCGCGGCTCTGAGTGCGCTCATGCAGGCGATTGCAGGATGGATCGACTGATTTTAGCAACGGCTCGCGGCCCACGTGTAACGGCGCAGCGTATACCGGTCCACTTCAACTCCGTCATGCTCGGGAAGCAAATCGAATCCCGGCCTCCGGCTGGCGTACCGGCCGGTGGAGCAACGCATTTTTATCTGTAACGCTGCCGCCTCGAGATTCACTACCAGACGAGTATTGGCGAGCATCTGAATGCAGCGCCGCCCCGGCAGACCCGGATGCCGGGGTGGCGTTTGCGGGCTTCGGATTCGTGGAGGGGTCCGAAGCCCTTTTTTTTGCCGGAGCCCCTACCGGGCCGAAGCCCGGTAGATCGCGTTCAGCAGGAACTTGAACGTCCCGTAGGTCTGGCCCCGGAACTGGGGCCGGAAGCCGAAAAGCACCACTCTCCCGTTTCCGTGCCGCGCCTCCAGCA
The DNA here is from genome assembly GCA_020852755.1 of Bryobacterales bacterium. Classification (GTDB taxonomy): domain Bacteria; phylum Acidobacteriota; class Terriglobia; order Bryobacterales; family Bryobacteraceae; genus JADZAF01. Next base: position 3,136 of record JADZAF010000380.1, on the reverse strand, counting down.
GGGCCGGCTTGCCTTGGATCCGCTCGGGCGCTGAAACCCATCCGCTGGCCAGCAGTTCCTTGGCGGCGAAGTGCGCGACGGCGCGGATCTCGCGTTCCCCCTTGTTGTAGGAATCGGCCAGGGCGATCTCGAAGGCCGTGCCGCCGGTTGAAAAAGCCGTGGTCTCCTTCGGCATGCCGAACGCCAGGGGATGCGAGTTGTCCACGGTGAGCCGCAGCAGCGAGCCCGGACAGGAAAAGGCCGTGCCCCGGATGGGATTTCGAATCGAAAGCGGAAAGAACTGGATGGGCAGCTCGGCCGCGTTGTCGAAGGCGATCAGCGTGCCGCCGTCGCGCACGAAGCGGTCGATCTCCAGCAGGCCCTGGATGCCGATGCCGCCGGTGTACTCGGGCCGCTGCACCAGGGCGGGCGGCCCGGCCGTGCCGCGCGCCGGAGGGCTCTCCCCATCGCGTGTCCCGTGCAGGATCGAAGTAGCGGATTGAGAGGCCAGGATGAGGCTGTCGAAGCGCGAGTGGAGCCCGCCCTTCCCGATGTCCTGGTTGTGTAAGACGACGTACGGAACCTGGTATTGGTCCAGCAGCCACTCCGTCCAGCCGGTGTCGATGTTGGCTGTCCACGGCACGTAGAGGGCGACCCTCGGGCGGCGCAGACGGCTGGCCGCACGGCCGGCGGCCTCCCCTGTCAGCCAGGTCCCGTCATCGGCGCGGCCCACGGCCGTGCCGCGCTGGAGCAGGGCGGCGACGGTAGAGAAGGCGTGGTTTTGCCGCGGGTCGAGTTCAGGCCGCCGGCCGGCCGCCAGGCACTCTGCCGCGCAGGCTTCGGTCGGCCCCAGGTCGAAGGGCTCATCGATGCGTTCCACGGTCACGCCCATCAGCATCGGGAAGGTCCAGCCGGCCACATCGTAGGGCCTGCGGTTTCCGGGATACTTCTGCGGCTCCATGAGGTCCACGAGGTAGGGACGGAAAGGCTGCCCGGCCGGCAGAACCAGGGTCCCCTCCGGCCACTGCTTCGTCCCGGCGGAAAGCGTTCTCTCGGCCCTGCGGACCTCCACCCCGGCCGCCGACAGGCGCTCCAGCATGTTGATGGCGGTGACCGGGTCCCACTGCCCGGGCGGTACGATGTAGGCGAAGGGACTCCCTTTGCGGCCCGCTTCAATGGACGCGCGCGCCATCTCCCAGCTCTTCAGCAGGTAATCCTGCCGGCGGGAGGCGGCCAGATTCAGGATCGCCAGGTCGACCGTCAGCATGTACTCGATGGCGTCCCGCAGCCGCCACTGCCCGCCGGTCCAGGGACGCTGGTAGTTCATGGAAGGCTGCCGGGTGGAGATGCCGCCCGCGAAGGTTTCGGGGATGTCGGAGGGGGCGTAATCGCGCGGGGTGGCGTAGACGTAGCCGGCGGTTTCCGTCAGGATCCCGTGCATATTATGAAAGGCCGGCGAGGTGCGCAGCCCGCCGTTCCACCAGGCGTCGAAAGCAAAGGCGGAGAGCACCCCGGGCTTGTTCTCCCGCGCCATGCGTTCCCGGATGGCCATGCCGATCAGGTTGATGCCCTCCATCACCGGAGCCGGGATGTTGGGGTTGAGGGGATCGGCATAGGGCGGGACGAAAATCCGCGCCGGAAAAGCGGGCGACTGGTGCTGGTTGTAAACGATCTGTGGGAACCATTCGCCGAACAGCAGGCGGGTCACGTGCCGGGTTTCCACCAGGTTCAACATGAACCAGTCCCGGTTGTTATCGTGCCCGGCGTACTTGTGGTAGAGCCAGGGGAGCGGGGCCGTCTCGTAAGGCGTGCCCACGTTTCCCGCATACCACTTCGCCACCATATCCAGCCCGTCGGGGTTGATCACCGGGATCTGGATGAGGATCACGTTGCGGCGGATGGCGTCGAACTCGGCGGTCTCGCCGGTCACCATCCGGTAGGCCAGCTCGGGCGAATGCTGCGCGGGCGCGACTTCGCTGGCGTGCAGGCCGGAATCGATCCAGACAATGGCGCGGCCTTCCTCGGCCAGGCGGCGCGCCTCTTCCGGCGGGTCCTGTCCCAGGGCCAGCCGCCGGCTGATTTCCTTGAACCGGTCCAGGCGCGCCAGGTTCTCTTCGGAGGAAATGAAAGCCGCATACATTGGCCGCTGGCCGGCGCTGCGTCCGAACTCAACCAGGCGGATGCGTCCGCTTTCCGCCGCCAGCTTGCGGAAATAGCCGTGGATCTGCTCGCTGCCGGCCAGCTTATAGTCGTCGCCGGGAGAGAAGCCCAGGTGTTCCCTGGGAGCGGGCGGCGCTGCCAGGGCCAGTATGCCGAGCGCCGGCAGCAGGAGGGTTGACGCGATCTTCCGCATGGCGAAAGCAACGATCATACAATAGCCGTGTGAAGAACTCGAAGTTTCGCGTGGGTTTGATCCAGATGGCATGCTCCCGGGAACCCGGCGAGAACCTGTCCAGGGCGGTGGGGCGCGTGAGGGAAGCGGCCTCGCGCGGCGCCGGGATCGTGTGCCTCCAGGAGCTGTTCCGCACCCAGTATTTCTGCCGCGAAGAGGACCCGCGCCTGTTCGATCTGGCCGAGCCTGTGCCGGGACCGACCACCGAGGCGCTGGGCTCCGTGGCCAGGGAGTGCGGCATCGTGGTGATGGCTTCCGTGTTCGAGCGCCGTGCCCCGGGCGTTTACCACAACACGGCCGCCGTGCTTGGGCCGGACGGCGCGATCCTGGGGCTCTACCGCAAGATGCACATCCCCGAGGACCCGCTCTACTACGAGAAGTTCTACTTCACTCCGGGCGACCTGGGCTTTCGCACCATCGCCACGCCCGAGGGTCCGGTCGCGCCGTTGATCTGCTGGGACCAGTGGTACCCGGAAGCGGCGCGGCTGGCGGCCTTGGGCGGCGCCCAGGCGTTGTTCTATCCGACCGCCATCGGCTGGCACCCGGCTGAGAAAGCGGAATTCGGCCGGACCCAGCACGATGCCTGGCGCACCATCCAGCGCGCCCACGCCATTGCCAACGGCGTGTATGTTGTGGTCGTGAACCGGGTCGGGTATGAAGGCCCGCCGGAGCGCGGCATCGAGTTTTGGGGCGGTTCCTTCGTCGCCGACCCTTTCGGGCAGGTGCTGGCCGAGGCCTCCCAAGACCGTGAGGAAACCCTTGTAG
>JADZAF010000379.1 GCA_020852755.1 Bryobacterales bacterium | reverse complement strand
TGGGGGAAAGCCTGTTCGGGCTGGAAGAGGGTTTCCGGCATTTTATCGAGAACCGGGCCATCGATATCGTCCACCCCGACCCGCTCACCTCCGGCGGCATCCGCGAAACCAAGCGCATCGCCGACTATGCGTCCCTCTATGGCATCTCCACCGCTGTGCATTTCGCCGGCTCACCGGTCGGTTGCATGGCCTGCGTGCATATGATCGCCACGATCAAGGATTTCATCTCCATGGAGAACCACGCGGTGGACATCCCCTGGTGGGGAGACCTGGTGAACGGTCCGGCCAAGCCCATCATTCAGAACGGCTACATCCCGGTTCCCGACACCCCCGGCCTGGGTGTGGAACTGAACGACGAGGTGGTCAAACAGCACCTGCGGGTGCCGGGTTATTTCGAGCCCACACCGCAATTCGACAAGTACATTCTGGACGACTTCCGGATCGGCGGCCCCTACCCCCATCTCGATGAGCATGGCCGGCCCGTGGTGAGCCGCTAGAAACACCGCCTGAAGGGCCGCGAAAACGGATCGGCGTAGAATGAAAGTGACTGTATGCCTCCTTTGACGGAGCGCCCGGGAGGCGCCAAGGTTGTTGTGGCCACGACCGTGGCCCTGTCCTTCATCTCCTTCTGGCGCGCCGCGGCGATCGTTCTCGCCGACCTGGCCTCCTCATCCTTCTATGCCGGCGGCATCGCCGAGCAGGCCATCGGCCGGAGCGCTCCCTGGTTCATCCTGGGCGTCATGCTGTTCAGCTTTGCGGTCCGCTCGGTCTACATGGAAAGCTGCAGCATGTTCGTCCGGGGCGGGGTGTATGTTGTGGTGCGGGACGCCATGGGGCCCTTCGCCGCCCGGCTCTCCGTGTCGGCGCTGGTCTTTGACTACATTCTGACAGGCCCCATCAGTTCGGTCAGCGCGGGTCACTATCTGGGACGTCTGCTGAATCACTTCAGCGAGATCCTGCACTCCGAATTTCGCCTCGACCCGGGCCTCTTTGCCACGGTCTTCGGCCTGGTCGTGACGGGCTACTTCTGGAGGCAGAACGTCAAGGGGATCCACGAATCCAGCGGGAAGGCCCTGCGAATCCTGCAGATCATGACGGTGATGGTGGTGATCTTCCTGATCTGGGCGCCGCTCACGCTGCTGGTGGAACCTTCCACCCGCCACCTGCCTCCGCCGCCCACTTCGGCAAACCTGCGCTTCAGTGACGATGCCCTGGGCTGGCTGAGAGGCACCTTCTGGCCGCAGATCCCCTTTGTCGCCATCATCATTGCATTCGGCCACTCCCTGCTTTCGATGAGCGGGTTCGAGACCCTGGCCCAGGTCTATCGCGAAATCGGCTACCCCAAGCTGAAGAACCTGCGCCTGACCGCCAACCTGGTCTGCACCTATGCGCTGATCTCCACCGGCGTCATCACCGTGCTGGCCGGGATGATCATCCCCGACAATATGCGGGGCCAGTACGTGGACAATCTGCTGGGCGGCCTGGCCATGCACCTGGCCGGTCCCGAGCTGCTCAAGCTGATCTTCCATACCTTCGTGGTGCTGGTAGGAGCGCTGATCCTGTCCGGGGCGGTGAACACCGCCATCATAGGCGCAAACGGAGTGTTGAACCGGGTGGCCGAGGACGGGGTGCTGCTGCCCTGGTTCCGGAAACCACACACGCGTTTCGGCACCACCTCCCGGATCATCAACCTGATCGTGCTGCTCCAGATCGGCACCATCCTGGCCAGCCGCGGCGACGTCTACCTGCTGGGCGAAGCGTACGCCTTCGGCGTAGTCTGGAGCTTCCTCATGAAGGCCATAGGCGTGCTTGTACTGCGCTTCAAGCGGCACGACCAGGAATACAAAACGCCGCTCAATCCCCGGTTCTTCGGACATGAAGTGCCGGTGGGCCTGATCGTTACCACCGCCGTGCTCTTCCTGGTGGCCATCGCGAACCTTTTCTCAAAGCAGGTCGCCACTCTCTACGGCGTCGGCTTCACTATTCTGCTGTTCGCCGTTTTCACCGCTTCCGAGCGGGTGAACGCGGTGCGCCGGAAAGAGGAGAAACAGGGGCTGGAGCAGTTCAACCTGGATCTGCGTGCGGACGTGGTTGCCGAAACGGTCCAGTCCCGCCCGGGATGCGTCCTGGTGGCGGTGCGCGACTACCGGCAAATGCCCCATTTGCGCAAGGTGCTCCAGAAAACCAATCTGCGCAGGCACGACATCGTGGTGATGACCGTGCGGCCGGTAACCACGGGGGCCGGCGAATACGAACTGGGGCAAAACCAGCTATTCGCCGACTACGAACAGGAGCTGTTCACGCGGGTTGTCGCCATGGCGGAGAAAGAGGGCAAAACCGTTGAGCTGCTGGTGGTGCCGGGCGTCGACCCGTTCGAGGCCATGGTGCAGACGGCGGCGAAGTTGAAAGCCTCGCGTCTGGTCACCGGCGTCTCGCCGAAGATGGATCCCGATGAACTGGCCCGCCGCATAGGACTGGCCTGGGAGAAACTGCCGGAGCCGCGGCATCCCTTCTCCCTGGAGGTGATGGCCCCCGAGCGCCCGTCGGTGTACGTGAACCTGGGACCCCATCCTCCCCGCTTGTGGCCGGAAGACCTGGATCTGCTGCACGACCTGTGGTTGAAGCTCTCCTCGGAGGTGTTCGGGTCCCGGTTGCATCATCGCGACGTGGTTGGGGTGGCGTTGCGCCGCCTGGAACGCGACCTGAGCGGCGAGCGATCGGAAGAGGTCCGCAAAGACCTGGATCAGGAGATGCAGCGGTAGCCGGGACGCAGCAGGGGCGGTGTCAGGCCGCTTTCTGGATGCGGCCGTTGCGGATGCAGGAGGCGCACACCTTGATTCGCTTGCTGGCCCCGTTGACCATGGCGCGAATCTGGTGCAGGTTCAGGTTCCAGCGCCGCTTGGTCACATTGTGAGCATGACTGATGCGGTTCCCGAACTGAGGACCGCGGCCGCAGATATCGCAAACTCGTGCCATAAGAACAAGAATCCCGTTGAATTTCGAGTATAGCAGTTGGCGCCCGCGCCGGGCAATCCGGACGCCCCGCGGCACTTGGCGGCAGGAGTTCCGCCGGGCACACTGAGGCATGCGGCGCCGGAACTGGCCGGTCAGCAGAGCCGGTCTTGACAGGATGCGGGGTCTGCTCCATAATCTCTTCACGCGGAGGCTCGAGGGGTGGGCATCCGGACCCGGGGAATAGTCAGCCGGCTGCCCGATTGTCCCCGAGCCATCCGATCTGGGACTGAGGAGGGGTCATGGGCTCGAGAGTCTTGCCGGCGGTGTTTGCCGTCTGGCTGTCCGTTTCTACAGCCGCGGCCCAGACCGCGGCGGGCGTCATCACCGGTTCCATAACAGACTCCAGTGGAGCCTCGGTAGCCGGCGCCAGGGTCAGCCTGACGCATCAGGAGACCAACCAGAACCGCGACCTGCTCTCCAACTCGGAAGGCATTTACGAGTTCCGCGCCCTGCCGCGAGGCCTGTACTCCCTCGCGGTGGAGAAGCCAGGTTTCAAGAAGGAAGAGATCAAAACCCTACAGCTCACCGTGGCCGAAACCCTGCGGGTGGACGTCCGGCTGGAACTGGGCCAGGTGACCGAATCGGTCACCGTGGAGGCCAGTCCCGCCCAGATCCAGGCCAGCGAGGCCAGCCTGGCCCAGGTGATTGACGAGAAGCGCGTCCGCGAACTGCCCATCAACGGGCGCAACTTCATGCAGCTGGCCTTTCTCTCCTCCGGAATCGTCACCGCGGGACGGGCCAGCGCCACCCAGCGGCAAGCCAACTACGGTCCGGCATTCTCGGCCGGCGGGCAGCGCGACAACACCAGCACGGTGCTGGTGGACGGCATCGAGATCAGCGGGATGGAGCTGAACAACTATCCCTACGCGATTCCCTCTCTGGAATCGGTGGGTGAATTCCGGGTCCTCACTTCCGGCGCCTCAGCCGAGTTCGGGGGAAATTCGGGGGCCTTCGTCAACGTGGTGACCCGCCGGGGCTCCAACCAGCTGCACGGGTCCCTGTTCGAATTCCTGCGCAACGACAAGCTGGACGCGCGCAATTTCTTCGATGTGACGGGAAGGTCCGCGCCCAACAAGCGCAACCAGTTCGGATTCGTGGTCGGCGGTCCGGTGCTCATTCCGAAGCTATACAACGGCAAGGACAAGACGTTCTTCATGTTCAGCTGGGAATGGCAGCGCCAGCGCAACGGCGCGACCAGCACCGCGCTGGTTCCCAGCCTGCAGGAACGCACCGGGGACTTCGGCAGTGCCGGTCCTCCCATCGTCGATCCCATGACGAAAGAGCCCTTCCCCGGGAACCGCATTCCGGAAAGCCGCATCAGTCCGGTCGGCCGGGGCCTCCTGAATCTCTATCCCCTGCCCAACAATCCGGACCCCGCCCGGAACTACGTGAACGCTCCGTTGCGGAAGTTCGATTTCACTATCCCTTCCTTCCGGGTGGATCACCAGATCAGCGCCCGCAACAACCTGTTCTGGCGCACCACCGTGAATGAGCCGGACGATGTCGGCCCCGGGCAGTCTCTCACCCAGGCCTTCAAGTACGATGCGGTGCAGTCGGACCGCCACGTCCAGCTGACCCTGGGCGATACACATATCGTCAGCTCGGCGGTGGTGAACGAGTTCAACGCGGGCTTGGTGCGCATGAACCGGATCCGCAACTCCGCCGACTCCTTCCGGCGGAACTGGATCGAGGAGCTGGGAATCCGGGGGGTCCCGGCGCAGCCGCTGACTTACGGCGCTCCGGCGGTCACCATAGCGGGGCATCCGCAGGCGGGGTTCTCGACCAACAACGCCTTCTTCCAGTGGATTACGCAGTCGGCGCAGATTGTCGACAACCTGTCGGTGACCATAGGCCGCCACACCATCAAGACCGGTGGCGCCTATCAGAGGAAACAGCTCAACTCGACCCAATGGGGCGCCCCGAACGGCGATTACGGTTTTACGGGCGTGTATACCAGCAGGCCGCCGGTCGGAACTCCCACCCGGCAGGCAGCCATCGCCGACGCCCTGCTGGGATATCCGGCCACCTACTCGGTCCAGACTACGCCGTACGAGCAGCGCCTGCGGTACAGCAACGCCGCGCTCTACGTGCAGGACGACTGGCGGGCCTCTCCCAAGCTGACCTTGAACCTCGG
>JADZAF010000378.1 GCA_020852755.1 Bryobacterales bacterium | reverse complement strand
TCCACCGGTATGACCGCCTGCATGACTTGCCACGCCGCCCGCAAGGCTTCCAACGACTGCGTGCTCTGCCATCAGCTCAGCTTCTGACGGCAGCCGCGGACCGGCCGGTCAGGGGAGCCCTGCCGGCAGCAGCGTGACAATCGCCCTGCGGCAGGCGGTGAGCGCGGGTCGGCCGTTGTCGGTGACCTCCAGAATCAGGTGAACCGTGCGCGGTTCTGTCACAGCCGGAGCGATGAATTCAACGGTGTCGCTGGTCTCTCCTCTCAGAGCGATGCTGCCTTCGAAGGTGCCTGCTTCCCGGTAGACGAACCATCGTCGCGAGAGTGCATCCCCGTCGGGATCGCGCGAAGCGCCGGCGCGAAGGCGGACGCGTCCGCCCGCCCGTGCGGTGACAGCGGGCGTGTCCAGAGCGGCAATGGGCGCATGGTTCGCCGCCTTCCGGCGGGGTGTGATGCACCAGTCCATGCGGGCCGCGAAGTCGTTCTGAAAGGCATTCCGCCAGCGCCATACCGTAGCCCTCGCATCCGTAGTTCCCCCTACGGTATCCAGAGCGTCGTTGTACAACTTCGGGCGGATCTGGCGAAAGCGCCCGCCCCAGCCGCCCCATTCGGGATGATCGGGGTCATTGAATCCGAGAGGCAGGAAATAGAACCAGGACGGCGTATCGCCTTCCTTGAGAACTCCGTGCGGGTTTGGAGCCGTCCAGGTCTTCATCGGATACAGCGCCCCCAGAGGACCATGGCCGATGCTGATGTTGGCCTCGACCCACGCCTTCGAAGTCACCGATTCGTCGCCTCCCAGATACATCCCCCGGTAGGCCGAAAGCCGTGTGTCGCGTCCCTTGCCCGGCCGGCCTGATACATCGTCCGGATCGGCCGCTGAAAGAACGTAGAAGAGGTCGGGAAAGTTGGCTACGATCCACGGTCCGGAATCGTCCTGATGTCCGACTGCATAGACTCGCAGCCGGGACACGAATCGCCTGCGCTCCGGTTCGGAACGTTCGTTCCTTACGCGCCAGAGAGCCTGAGCCAGTTCGGTCGGACCTCCCCAGATCGCGATGTTGACCGGGCGCGGATCTTCGCGATCGGCCAGAGCGACGATCCAGTTCGAGCCCTCGCTGTCCTTCCCCTCGCCGATAGCCTTCACGCCGCGCTCCGGGTTGCCGGACCTGATCGCCGCGAGCAGCCGCTCGACGGCGGGATAGCCGGCGGCGTGGCGCTGCAGGTTGCCGCGAACGTCGCCATAAGCCTCGACAATCCGGCGGATCAGGTCCGGGCGGACCGTGTTCACCTTCAGCTCGCCCGGGGTGCCGGATGCCGATGCGATCAAGCCTTCGATATCGAACTCATTCGCATAGGTCATGAGGCGAATCATGGACTGCTGGTCGTCGGGATCGCCTCCAATGTCGGTGAGTACAACGAGACGCGGCTTCTCCTTTCCAAAGGCCGCGCCAATGAGCACGAGCAGCACTGCAAATACACGGCTCGTCATGGGTATCGCCTTGATTCTCTCATGGCCGGAGCGGAGCACGGCCGTTCCTTGCCGTCACGGCCCGGTAGCGCGTTGCGGCGCGATGCCGGTCCGATACCCGCGCGGTCTCCGGCGTGATACAGTGCGGCAATGACCCGTAGAACGGTACTTGCCTGTGCGGCTGCGGCCGGCCTGGAGGGGGGAGGGTTGGCTCAGGGGGGCCGGGCGCCGGTGGTGAACGCCGCCGAGCACGCCTGGGTGACCAATGATCCCCGCTTTCCGATCGACCGCCAACTGGCCACCTGCCCCACCAACCTGCCGAAATACGACTACTCGGCGGAGTTCCTGCTGTCCGAGATGCGCACCTACAAAGTGGACCAGGTGGTGATCTCCCACGTCTGCTATTACGGGCGCAACAACTCGTACACCAGTCACTGCATCAAAACCTACCCGGGCAAATTTGCGGGCATCGGGCTGCTGGTGGGGTACCGCCTGTATCCGCCTTCGGATAAAGAGAACCCTTCGCGCCTGGAGCGGCTGATCCGGGAAGACGGCCTGATCGGTCTGCGGCTCAGCCCCATCTACGACCGTGACGTGGTTTGGCTGAACGATCCGGTGTGCTATCCGCTGTGGAAGAAGGCCGAGCAACTGGGCGCCGTGTTCAACATCTTCCTGGCGCCCCACCAGGTGCGCCAGGTGGCCGACATGGCCGAGCGTTTCCCGGGCGTGAACGTGGTGATCGACCATATCGCCATGATCGACATCAACGCTCCGGACAGCGACGGCTTCGGCCCGCTGCTGGACATGGCGCGGCTGCCCAACGTGTATGTGAGAACCTCGCTGCACAACCCGTCCAGGACCAAGGAGCCGCCCTACCGGGACGTATGGCCGTTCCTGCGCCGGCTGTACGACCGCTACGGGCCGCGGCGGCTGATCTGGGCCAATTTCTTCGAGTACCTGATCATGAAGGAAACCATCCCCTTCTTCCGCCCCGAAGACAAAGAGTGGATCCTGGGCCGGACGGCCCACCGGGTCTACAAGCTGCCTTAAAAGCCGTCAGGCGGCGGCGCGTGCCAGGGGCAGAGGCTGCACTTTGGCCAAACCCAGGCGGACCAGTACGCGCACCACGGGCCATGCCGGATCCACCTCGCGGCCGCGCAGCGCGAATAGGGCCGAGGTGGGGTGCTCGTGGTGGTTGTTGTGCAATCCCTCGCCGGCCGTGATCCAGGCCACCCATTGCAGGTTGGTCGCTCCATTGTCGAAATTGCGGTAGCCGATCATGTGGCAGACGCTGTTGATCGTGGCGTTGAGCAGCACGTAGAGCACGGCGTGAGCCAGCCAGGCTACCGGGCCCCAGATCAGGCCGAACAGCAGCATGAAGACGCCCAGCCCCACCAGGCCGGCCCACTCCATGAAAGGAAGCCCGTCCAGGAGGTCGTTCTTCCAGTCCGGAGTGTACTTGCGGACAACCTCAAGGTTCGCGGCTTCCTTCTTGTAGAAGTAGTAATTGCCGAAGAGGACGGTCCAGAGTCCGTAAATACGGGGGCTGTGCGGGTCGCCTTCCTGGTCGGAGAAATGGTGGTGTTTGCGATGCACGGCGGCCCATTGCCGCGGCACAATGCCCGTGAAGACGCTGAGATGCAGGTGCATCAGCAGTCCGACGGCAGGGTGCAGTTCCAATGCCCGGTGGGTCTTGGTCCGGTGCAGGTAAATGGTGGTGCAGAACACGGAGATCTGCAGGATCAACAGGGTCGTGACGATCATCCAGAAAATGCTCATTCCCTCTTAAGTGCCCCAGTACTTGAAGTCTTGTCTTTTGAGAAGTGGCGATCGGATGAAAGGACGCGGCAGCTCCCTCAAAAGCCTAGTCCGATGATAACAGATGGCACGCGCCGGATGACAGGAAAATGCACCCCGGAGCTTTGGCGGCGTGCCGGGTTCGCCTGCATGGCTGCACGTGGTGAAAGGCGCTTCCGAAGGGCGGCCGGACGCCAAGTGCTACAATTGACCGTTTCATGGGCAAACGGGTCTCATTGTTCGTCACCTGCATCATCGACCAGTTGTTCCCCCAGGTGGGGATGGCCATGGCGGAAGTGCTGGAGCGGGTGGGCTGGCGGGTGGATTTCCCCGAGGCACAGACCTGCTGCGGGCAGCCCGCCTTCAATAGCGGATATCCTGCCGAGGCGCGCGGAGTAGCCCGTCATTTCCTGGATGTTTTCCGCGGCGCTGAGTACGTCGTGATCCCCTCGGGCTCCTGCACCTCCATGATCAGCCGCCACTATGAGGAACTGTTCGCAAAGGAACCGGCTTACCTGGAAGCGACCCGCGCCCTGATCCCGCGCATCTGGGAGTTCTCCAGGTTTCTGCTGGAAGTGGCGGGGGTGGAGGACGTGGGGGCGCGCCTGGATTCCGTGGCGACATTTCACGACAGCTGCCACGGGCTGCGTGAGCTGAAGATCAAGGAAGGGCCGCGCCTGTTGCTGAGCCGCGTGCGCGGGCTCGAGTTGCGGGAGATGGACCCGCCGGAGGAGTGCTGCGGTTTCGGCGGCACCTTTGCCGTGAAATTCGGGGAGCTGTCGGCGGCCATGGCGAAGACCAAGGTGGAGGCCATCCTGCGAACCGGAGCGGACACGGTGGTGGGCATCGATTCCAGCTGCCTGATGCAGATCAAGGGCGTGCTTTCCCGTGCGGGCCTTCCGGTCCGCACGCTGCATCTGGCCGAGGTGCTGGCCAGCCGGTAGGAGGCGCCATGTCAGTCGAGTTCGACCGCAAGATCCACAAGACCCTGGCCGACGCCAACCTGCTGCTGGCCTCCTACGTTGCCACGGGACGGCTGCTCTCGCAGCGGCGCGAGGCGGTGTCGCCGCGCGCATTGCCCGAATACGAGGAGCTGCGGGATCAGGCCAGCCGGCTCAAGAAACACACCATCGAGAACCTGGATTACTATCTCGAGCAGCTGGAGCGCAACGTCGCGGCGCGCGGCGGCAAGGTGATCTTTGCCAAAGACGGGGCCGAAGTGGCCGACTTCATGGTGCGGCTGGCAAACGAGAAGGGCGTGCGCCGCATCGTCAAGTCGAAATCGATGGCCACCGAGGAGATCGACTTCAACGAGCGCTTGAACGAGCGCGGGCTGGAGACGGTGGAGACGGACCTGGGGGAGTTCCTGGTCCAGCTGGCCCACCAGCGCCCGTACCACATCGTGGGTCCGTCGATGCACATGACTCGCTACGACGTCGCGGACCTGTTCACCAGGAACCTGGGCGTCGAGCATGAGACGGTGCCGGAAAAACAGACCATGATCGCCCGCCGGGTGCTGCGGGAGAAGTTCCTCAAGGCGGACATCGGGGTGAGCGGGGCGAATTTCCTGGTTGCCGATTCCGGCGCCGTGGTGCTGGTGACCAACGAGGGCAACGCCCGGCTCACCACCGCGCTGCCCCGGATCCATGTGGCCATTGCGGGCATCGAGAAGCTGGTGCCCCGGGCCCAGGACCTGGCGGTTTTCCTGAAACTGCTGGCGCGCAGCTCGACGGGCCAGGAACTGACGGTGTACACATCCTTCCTGGCCGGACCGCGCAGGGAAGGCGAGCTGGACGGGCCGGAGGAATTCTACCTGGTGCTGCTCGATAACGGCCGCAGCACTGTGCTGGAGGACCGGGACAAGCGCCAGACGCTCTACTGCATCCGCTGCGGCGCCTGTTTGAACTACTGCCCGGTATATCGCAAGATCGGCGGCCATAGTTTCCCGTGGGTGTACTCCGGACCGATCGGCACGGTGATCACCCCGCTGTTCCTGGGGATCGGGCACGAACCGGCTCTGCCTTTCGCCTCCAGCCTGTGCGGAGCCTGCGGCGAGGTGTGCCCGGTCAGGATCGAACTGCCCCGGATCCTGCTGGAGCAGCGCGCCGAGGTGAACCAGGCGCGGTCGCGGGATACGCAGCACCGGCTCGAGAGGCTGGCCTTCCGGGCCTGGGCATGGCTGATGCGGCATCCAAGGCTATACGAAATGATGGGACTGATGGCGGCCGCCGCGGCGCCGCGGACCGAGCCCGGGACCTGGATCCGCCGGCTTCCGGCTCCGTTCAACGCAGGTCCGGCCAAAGCCTGGAGCAGCGGGCGTGATCTGCCGCCCGCTCCCTCCCGCAGCTTCCGGCAGATGTGGCGGGAACGCGCCGCCCGGGAGGTCCGGTAATGTCACGCGATCTGATTCTTCAGAAGATCCGCACCGCCCTGGGCCGCAGTCCCGGCCAGCTTCCTCCCGAACCGCCTCCGCCGCGCATCGCAATTCCCGAAGTGGATCGGCAAGCGCGCATCCAGAGCCTCTTCCGCAAGGTGGAAGCGCTGGCCGCGAAGACCTGGCGCGCTCCGTCGAAGGAAGCGGCGCGGGACTATGTGGCCGGGGTGCTGGACGGGCGTGCGGCCGTGGCGTCGGGCGAGGCTTTCCTGGCCGAATGCGGCATCACCGCGCTGCCGGGCGTGCGGAGCGGGATCCAGGATCCGGCGGAGCTGCGCTCGCTGTGCGCGGCAGTTCCGGTGGGTATCACCAGCGCCGATTACGCCCTGGCGGATACAGGGTCGCTGGTGTTGCTGGCGAGCGCGCGGTCGGCCCGCATGATCTCGCTGCTGCCGCCGGTGCACATCGCGGTGCTGCCCTTGGAATGCATTCTCACCGGGCTGGACGAGTTGTTTCATCTGCTGCCCAGGCCGGCCGGGCAAACCAGCTCCATGGTGCTGATCACCGGGCCGAGCCGTACCGCGGATATCGAGCAGATCCTGGTGCGCGGAGTTCACGGTCCCGGCGAACTTCACATCGTCGTGGTCTGATCCGCTTCACGCGGGCCGGGCCGGGGCGCCGGCCAGCATCTGCGAGTCGCTGAGGGAGGTCAGGTGGTTCCAGAGCCGCAGCCGGGCGATGCCCCAGCGGACCGCGGGACTCTCGAACCATGCCGCGGTGTCTCCGGGCAGACGCGCCATCTGGTCGAAGAGCCGGTCGAGCGAGCCTGCGGCGGTCAGGTTGCGCAGCTGAAACAGCAGCCGGTTGCGCTCCAGGATGCGCTCCACCTCGTCGGGTGTGTAGTTCGCGCGTATGGTGACGTGCTGGGTATGGCGGGCCATCGAATCTCCGCAGAAGAGCACCCGGTAGCCGCGCTTCCGGGCGCGCCAGCCCCACTCCACGTCCTCCCAGTAAAAGGGTGAGTAGGCGCCGGAGTCCGCCACCAGCGGCGCCAGTACGCGGCGCTGGAACAGGGAAGCGCCTCCGCCCGAATAGAAGCACTCGCCGGTTCCGTCTTCGGGCGGGATGCGGTCGTGCACGGTGGCGAGACCGTCCTCGATGAGGAAGGCGGTCCAGTTGGTCTCTTCGCGGTAACGGGTGGCGTCCTTGAGGACAATCTGGGAGCCGATGGAGAACACTTCCGGGGCGCGCAGGGGCAGCAGGCGGGCGAGGGCCTCGGGATCCAGGGCCACATCGTTGTTGAGCAGGTAGACCCACTCGCAGCGGGCGGCCGCGAGCCCGCGCCGCACGGCCTCGTTGAACCCCAGCGGTCGTGGAAAGAACAGCCAGCGGCACTGCGGAAACCGGCGTCGCAGTGACTGGTACCCGCTTCGCGAGGCTCCATTTACCACCACGATCGTCTCCACCGCTTCCGGGGACCGGGCGGCGGCCTGCGCGGCGCCTTCCAGGCAGCGCGCCAGTTCCTCGACCTGGCCGCGCTCGGGGATGATGACCGAGATGCCCGGATCGGGCCGGGGCTCGAGAAGAAGCCCGTGGCGGCGCCGGCTGTTGCGGGCCAGCCAGAGACTGAGGCGGTCGATGCGCTCGATTTCGCGTCGCAGCCGGGTGAGCGAGGCGCGCCGCGCCAGACCGGGAGCGCGGTTGGAGGCGAGCAGGACGAGGGCGAAACCCAGATCGCGGTCGTCGGCGCCCACGCCCCGCCGGCTGGGACGCATCGCCTGCCCGGTGATGAACTCCAGCCTCCAGGGTGAGGCGGCGTCCTCCGGAACGGGGAAATCAAGGCCGAACGGAATGGTCTCCTCCCAGGGGTTCTCCACGCGGCCGATCTCGCGGCCGTTGCAGCGGATCGCCAGGTGGTTGGGCTTGCCGGGACTGCCCTGAGGCAGCAGGCCGGAAAGGTGTATGGAGCGGGAACCGGCGCGGGGGCGGAGCACGGCGGAGGCTTCCTGGGTGCTCCAGATCACGTCCTCCTCCGCACGCTCGTGCCAGCCGTAGAGCAGTTGAGCGCTGGCGCCCTCGCGCGCCAGGATCTCGCTGCGGAGCGGGCCGGGGCGGCAGGCGCGCTTCCACGGACAAAGGCGGCACTGCGGCACCTCGCCCCGAAAGTAGCGGCGGCGAAACTCGCGGTAGCGCTCGCCATGCCAGATCCCGGCCATGGATTGGTCGAACAGATTGCCAAGCGGCGCACGGTCCAGCACTTCGCAGGCGACCACATCGCCGTTGGAGAGCACGTGTGCGGTTTCGCGCGGGTTCTGTTCGCAGCCGTGGATGAGAGCGCCGGGAGGCAGGGGGCCGGGACAGGGCGCGGGCACTTCGCCCAGAGGGGCCGCGGGCGCCTCGAAGGAGAGATCGGTCATGATCAAAGGGAGGGAAGGGTGACGCCGCCTGGCGTCCTTCCACTGCCCGCGGAGCCGTTCGCGAAATTCGGGGGTGTAGCTTCCATCGTCCCGCAACTCCTCGGAGAAGCGCTCGGGAACAGGATCTCGCCGCATCACCGGAAACACGGTCAGGCCGCCGAGGCCGAGCCGTTCGGCCAGGGCCGCTACCGGCTCCAGCTGGTCCAGGTTGCGCTCCATCGCCACGAAGGCCAGATCGACCGCCGGAGGCCAGGGCACATCGCGGCACAACTCCAGGAACTCCGCCAGCCGCGACTCCAGTCCCTCGATGCTGCCGTGGCCGTAGATCGCCCGGTAGCGCTCCGGCGCCGTGGCGTGGAGCGAAACGGTCAGCCGTCCGAGACCGCTGCCGGCCAGTGCGCGCAGGGTATCCCGCCCCACTGGAGGGAAGGCGGTCACCAGTTCTACGAACGCACCCCGGGCGCAGCCCAGCTCAATGGCGGACAACAGGTCCGGATAGCACAGAGACTCGCCGGAGTAGTTGAGCACCAGCCGGCGCGGGGAGTGCAGGCCCTCCAGTAGTCTGCCGTAGACCGGAAATGGGAGGTGCTCGCCGTCGCCGCGGCGCAGCTTGCGGGAGCAAAAGACGCAATCGAAGGGGCACTTGGAGGTCAATTCGACCCACAGGGTCCGAGGGCTGGCGGCGCAGGCCGGACCGGCTGGCTCGCTGAAACTCATCACGCCGAAGCTCTACCAGTGTACCCGCGCCGGAGGTACGCGGAAGCCGAGCGGTCTCGCAAACATCGGTCTGTCTGTGGAACACCGGGCTTGGGGTATTCTGGTGAAATTGAAGGGAGGGGCAGTGCGCGACGACGATCCATCGCCGGATTGGCTGGCCGCGGCGCGAGCGGCGATGAACATAGAGGCGGAGGCCATCGGGGCGGCGGCGGGCCGCTTGAACGGGAACCTGGCCTGCGCGGTCCGGCTGATCCTGAACCGGCCGGGCAAAGTGGTGGTGAGCGGCATCGGCAAGTCGGGCCACGTGGGGCGGAAACTCGCGGCCACGCTTTCGAGCACCGGGACGCCCGCGGTCTTCCTGCATCCGGCAGAGGCGGTGCACGGCGATCTGGGGATCTGCGCTCCCGGCGACCCGGCCATCCTGATCTCGCGCAGCGGCGCCACGGCGGAATTGCTCCGGCTGGCGCCGGAACTGCGGGAGCTGGGATGCCCTCTGATCGGGATCATCGGAAACCCCCGGTCCGCCCTGGTCTCGCTGGTGGATGCCTGGCTGGATGCTTCCGTGGACAGAGAGGCCGATCCTCTCAACCTCGCGCCCACGGCCAGCGCGGCGGTCACCCTGGCGCTCGGCCACGGCCTGGCCGCCGCCCTCATGCAAGCGCGGCACTTCACCGTGGAGCAGTACGGCCGGCGCCACCCCGGGGGCCAGCTGGGCCGCTACGTGCGCGCGCGGGTCAGAGAGGCGATGCACGCAGGGGATCAGGTGGCCTGGGCGGCGCCGGGCGACTCCTTCAAACAGGTAGTGATGGCCATGACCCGGTGTCCGCTGGGCGCTGCCTGCGTGGTTGCGGAGGACGGCAGCCTGCTGGGCCTGATCACGGACGGCGACGTGCGCCGGACACTGGAACGGCACGACGATATCCGCCCGCTTCGCGCGGCCGACGTGATGACCGCACAACCCGTGGTGATCGGCCCCGAGGCGCGCCTGCTGGATGCCTTGCGCCTGATGGAGAACCGGCGGTCGCAGATCGCGGTGCTGCCGGTGGTGGAGTCCGGCTCGGCCCGCTGCCTGGGACTGATCCGGGTACACGACATTTGCCAGGCCGGGTTGATGGCCGGGATTTAAGTGAACCGGCGCCTCCTTCCTCTGGCCGGACTCGTGTTGCTGGGCGCCGCGCGCATCCAGGCGGAGGAGGCCCGGGCGGAGGCGCCCGCGGTCCGCAAGGACGCGATCGTGGTGACGGGAACCTACGACCCGGCGGCACTGGAGGAGATCGACCGCTCCGTGCGTGTGCTGCCGGCGCGCCGGCTCAATCCGCCGGCCTTCATGCTGGACGACGTTCTGCGGATGGACTCTTCACTGGACCTGCAGCAGCGGGCGCCGGGCGCGGTACAGTCGGGTGCGTCCATCCGGGGCGGCACGTTCGGGCAGACCCTGGTGCTGCTGAACGGGTTCCGCTTGAACGATGTGCAGAGCGCGAACCACAACATGGACGTGCCGCTGCCGCTGGACGCCGTCGACCAGGTGGAGGTACTGCGCGGCTCGGGCTCCACCCTGTACGGCTCGGATGCCATCGCCGGCGCGGTCAACTTCATTGCCCGGCCTCCAGAGGCCTCGGAGTTCCGTTTCCGGGCGGCGGCCGGCAACTTCGGGATCAACCAGCAGCGCGGTTCGTGGAGCATGGCCGCCCGCCGCTGGTCGGGCCAGCTGGGTTTCGCACGCGAGTTCTCCTCGGGTTTCCGGGAGAACCGCGACTTCCGCAATCTGTCGCTCAGCGCCGTCTCCCGTGTCAGGACGGCGTTCGGGGACAGCGAGCTGATCCTGGCCCACAACGACCGCCCCTTCGGCGCGGACCGTTTCTACGGCGACTTCAACTCCTGGGAGCGCACCCGGACCTGGTTCGCGGGTCTGCGCCAGCCCCTGGGTGCGAAAACGGAGGCGGCGTTCGCCTTCCGGCACCATACGGACCTGTTCGTGCTCTACCGCGACCGTCCGGAAGTCTTCACCAACCGGCACGCGGTGGAGAGCTACCAGGGGTCGCTGCGAAGGCGGGAAACGCTGGGACGGAACGCACGCCTGCATTACGGGGTCGAGGTGTACCGGGACTCGATCGCCAGCACCAACCTGGGCCGGCACGACCGGGCGCGGAGCGCGGGCTACGTGGCCTACGACGTGCGCGCCTGGCGCCGCTTGTCGTTCACCGTGGGCGGCCGCGAGGAACTCCACCGCAACGTGCGGGGCGAGTTCAGTCCGAGCGCCAGCGTCGGCTTCTGGGTGTGGCAGCGCCTCAAGCTGCGGGCCTCCTCCAGCCGCGCCTTCCGGCTGCCTGCGTTCACCGACCTGTACTATCACGACCCCGCCAACCGCGGCTCGCCCGGCCTGCGGCCCGAGACGGCCTGGACGCACGAGGCCGGGCTTGACTGGAACGCCGGGTCCCGGATCCGCGGCGAGGCGACGGTCTTCCAGCGCCGGGAGCGGGACGGCATCGATTACACACGCGCGTCGCCGGGCGACATCTGGCGGGCGACGAATTTCCGGAGACTGCATTTCACCGGGGTGGAGGCGGGCCTGGAGGCGATGGCGCGCCGGGAGCAGCGGGTGGAGGTGCGCTACACCGGATTGCGAGGGGTCCAGCGGGCGGCCGCCGGGGTCATGTCGCGGTACACGTTCAACTACCTGATCCACGGCGGGCTGGTGACCTGGCAGGGCGGCCTGCCCGGCCCGGTCCTGGGCCGCAGCCGCTTGGGTATGTACCGCCGCTTCGGGCGCGATGCCTACGTCGTCTGGGACGTGTGGCTGGCCTGGGGACGCGGGCGCGTGCGGCCCTTCGCGCAGTTCACGAACCTGACGGGCAGCGTGTACCAGGAGATCCTGGGAGTGCCCATGCCGGGCCGGGGCGTGGTCGGAGGCGTAGAGATCGTGCGTTAGACCTTGCGGCGCCCCTGCCGCCGCACTTCACACGTCGCTCGATTTGCGGCGCTCGTAGGGCTGCTTCAGGTACTTGGCGGCCTCTTCCAGCGCCCCCTGAGTATTGTCCTTGGTCCGTATGGCCTGGTTGTACTCGTTCACGGCGCGCTCGCGCTGTCCGGTGATGTCGAAGATCTTGCCCAGGTTGATGTGCGACCACACCTCGGTCCACTTGGGTTCCAGGTCGCCGCTGAGCGCTTCCCGGAACTCGTTGGCGGCCGACTGGTAGTTGTTCTGGAGGAAGAAGACCTCGGCGATCCGGTAATGCGCCAGCGAACTGCTGCGGTTGGCCTCCAGCGCCTTCTGGTATTCCTTCAGCGCCTCGCCGAATTCGCTGATCTCGGCGAACTGTTCGCCGCGCCGGATGGCCACCGCCACCCGCATCGGATTGCTGTAGCGCAGCACCCGGCTGTTGGGATCCAGCACCACGTGCTTGGGACGGCCGAAGGTTTCGACGATGAACTCGGAGGAAGTGCCAACCACTTCGATGCGCTTGGTCTCCGGGTTGCCCTCGGTTTCGATCTTCAGGTCTACCGGCATCCGGAAAGTGTCCAGGTCCTGGGAGACCTTGCCCATCACCCGGAAGCCCTTCTGGGTGCGGAAGACGGTGTAATCGAGCTTGAATTCGGGGGCGCCGCTGGACTCGATCCACTGAATGAAGAAGCCCTGCAGGTTCTGCTGGGAGACGTTCTCGGCGACCTTGCGGAAATCGTCGGTGGCGGCGGATTTCCAGGCATACTCCTTGGCGAACTCCTTCAGCAGTTGCATGAACTTCTCGTCGCCGACGACGAAGCGCAGCATGTGCAGCACGGCCGCGCCCTTGCTGCCCGTCAGGGCCCACAGTTCGGGAGAGTAGTCCTCCAGGCGGGCGGCCTGAATGATGGGCACATTGTCCACGGTGAGCGCCTCCACCGAGACGTCGCGCATCTCGGCGTCGAGACCCTCGGGACCGCGGACCTGTTCCTGGTAGAGCATCTCGGAGTAATTGGCCAGTCCTTCCCGCAGCCAAAGGTGATTCCGGGTGGCGGGGGAGGTGAGTACGCCCCACCACTGGCGGGAGATCTGGTTGGCCATCAGTCTCTGGTTGAGCTGCCTGCCGATACCGCGCGGGCTGAGGAAGATCAAGCCGGGCGCGGCGTAGCCGTTGGGGGCGCCATTCTCGGTCTCGACCAGCGTGAGGTTAGCCGCCGGGGGCAGCCCGAACAGGCTGGTGAAATGCGCCATGATCTTGCCGGTTTCCTGGCCATAGGCGCCCGCTACTTCCCTCTCCTGGCCCCGGAAGAACACCGAGGTGGTCAAGCCTTCGGATGCGATGGTGGCCGGCTCGGCCTTCACCACGGCAATGCTGCCCGGGAACGAAGGCCGCGTGAACCGGAAGCCGAAAGTGGTCTTATCCGCCGTCTGCTTGCCGGGAGTCTCCAGGGCGGCTCCGGCCAACACCTTGCTGCCGGCGGCCACGGTGATGTTCAGATCGGCCGTATAGCGGTCGGAGGTATAGCCGCTGACCGGAAACCAGCGGGCCGGGTACATCAGGTAGGCGTGCTCGTTCTGGATGGCGCCAAAGCGGATGCCATAGACCGGGGATTCCTCCGAGCCGGTGAGCCGTCCGTCGTAGGCGAAGGTGACGGTGACCGGCTGGCCTTTCGGCAGCGGCTCGTTGAAATTCAGACGAATACTGAAGTCCTGAGCTCTGGAGGCTGGTACCTGCCTGCCTTTTTCGTCAGTTACAGTAGAAACAGTGAAGGCATTGTTGAGCTCGAAATTCGCGCTGGTGATCGCCTCGTCCACGGGGATGAAACGTACCTGTGCTTTGGCGGACAGGGTCTGGGTGTTCTGGTTGATTTCGGCGTCAATGACGTAGTGCTCGACGTCAATGCGCGAGCGGCGTTCCTGGGCGGGCGCCACGGTGGCGGCGGCCAGAGCCAGCAGCGAAAATGCGCGCGGTTTCCACGATCTACGCGACATGGGCAGGTTGTTTCCTCGCAAAATCTTGTATCCGGGCGGCGGCCCGCTCGATGGCGTTCCCGCCCGCTTGCAGCCTGGCAGCCAGTTCCCCGAAGTCCCTCTTCATCCGCAGCCGGGCCGGTTCATCGTCCAGCAGGCGGGCCGCTTGCCTGGCCAGGTTTTCCCCGGTCATCCGGTCCTGAATCAATTCGGGCGCGATCTCGCGTCCGGCCACCAGGTTGACCATCGAATAAAATGGCACGGAAACCAACAGTCGGCCCAACAGCCAGCTCACGGGGGTGACCCGGTAAAAAATCACCATGGGAGTACCGAGCAGCGCGGCCTCCACCGCCACTGTGCCGCTTGCCGCCAGCGCCAGATCGGCGTGCGCAATGGCGTCCCAGGTTTCTCCTTCAATTACTTGGATGGGCGCAGCGCCAATTCGTTCCCGAAATAATGCGCTCCCGGTAGTCGACGATGCCGGAAGCACAAAACTGCACGCCCGCTGCCCGTTCAACCGGCCGGCCGCTTCCAGCAGGACCGGGAGATGACGTAGGGCTTCTCCTTTGCGGCTGCCCGGAAGCACCGCAATGAGTGGACGGTGGGAGGGCAGGCCGTGTTTCCGGAAAAAATCGTCCCGGGCCAGGGAAGGCTTCACCAGGGCCGCCAGGGGATGGCCGATATAGGTAGCCGGGATGCCGTGCCGGCGGAAGAACTCCTCTTCGAACGGGAAGATACAGAACAACTCGTCCAGAACCCGGCGCATCAGGGGCAGGCGGCCCTTCCGCCACGCCCAGGCCTGCGGGGCCACCAGGTAAATGATTGGAATGCCGAGCGCTTTCAGGCGGCGGGCCAGGCGCAGGTGAAAATCCGGCGAGTCGGTCAGGATAGCCAGTTGAGGGCGCAGGCGGCTCGCTTCGGCCAGCAACTTCCGGTATTCCCGGTAGATTCGCGGGATGTGGCCCACCACCTCGACCAGGCCCACCACCGCCAGGCTGTGCGCGTCCACCACCGGCCGGACGCCGGCTTCCTTCAGGCGAGGGCCGGCGCAGCCGAAGAAAACGGTCCGCGGCCAGTCGCGCCGCAGGGCTTCCACCAGCTTCGCGGCATAGAGATCGCCCGAGGCCTCACCGGCGGAAACGAGGATGGTTTCGGGGACCACTCTTCTCAGGGTAACGCATTGAAAAGAAGCAACGAAACCGGAGAATCCCGGAGAAGCGGAGAAACGGGCAAGGGCGAACATTTCTGAGGTAGAATGTTTCCGTGGTCAGCACCAGCCGGCGGTCGCCGGGCGGGCGGGTAGATCCGAAATCGCTGCCCAAGGGTCCCAACGGGCGCAGTCTCTGCCGGTGGTGCGCCCTGGAGGTCCCGCCCGGCCGGTTCAGTTTCTGCTCGCAGTGGTGCGTGAACGAGTGGCGCCTGCGCAGCGACCCCGGCTATTTGCGCGAGCAGGTTTTCGCGCGGGACCGCGGGGTGTGTGCATTGTGCGGTGTGAACACCATGGCGGAGTGGCGCCGCATCCGCCGCCTGCGCGGCGAACGGCGCCTGGCCGCGCTGCAGGAGTGGGGCCTGGGGCGATCCTGGAGGCGCAGCCTGTGGGATGCCGACCATATCCTGCCGGTGGCGGAGGGCGGCGGCGAGTGCGACCTGGACAACATCCGGACGCTATGTCTGAAATGCCACCGGATGGCGACGGAAGCGTTACGGGCGAGGCTGAGGCGGGGTTAGGAACTGTAAAGGCGGTCCGTCGCCCCCGACTTCACGCCGGCGCGCCCGGGGCGGGGCCTTTCGCCCGCGGCCGGGCTTTCGTTGGGTTGCGCCGCGCGGGCAGTCCGCAAGGACCGCCCTCACACGGTTGGGCTACCGCGCCTTGAGCGGGAAGGTGGTCAGCCGCTTGGGGCCGTAGTCGGCCACGTGGTTCGGCGTCTCGCCCAGCATCAGCTTGAAGTTCTCGATGAAGCGGGCCGCCAGCGCGTCGTAGCGGCGATAGTAATCGTCGCGATTGCCCCAGGTGTTGATCGGGTCCAGGATATCCTTCGGGACCCCGTCGCAGGTCTTGGGCACGGCGAATCCGAACACCGGGTCCTGCTTGTACTCGACCTTCAGCAGGTGGCCGCTGAGAGC
>JADZAF010000377.1 GCA_020852755.1 Bryobacterales bacterium | reverse complement strand
CTCTCCGCCGGCCCGCCGAACAGAGCAAAAAGGCATGAAAGGAGGATCCTTCGTCAGGCTGCTCTCAGGATCATGTGTATTGGAATCAAAACCTCATTTCAGGATCATTCTTCGATTGGAAAATGCTACTCACTGCGGCTCCGGAGGAATGCCCAGAATCTCGCGGACCTTGGCGGCCAGAGCCTCGGGTGTGAAGGGCTTGGGCAGAAATGCCTGGCCCGGGCCGGGAGCCTCGGCGCTATAGCCGGAGATGAACAGCACCCGCATCCCGGGGCGCAGCCCGGCGGCACGGCCGGCCAGTTCGGTCCCGCTCATGCCGGGCAGAGTCAGATCGGCGACCATCAACAGCAGCGCTCCGGGGCGGCTCTCGCACAGGGCCAGCGCTTCGGCGGGAACGGCGGTTTCCAGTACCTCGAAGCCCATGCCGCGGAGCACGCCGGCGGCAAGTTTGCGCAGTTCAGGCTCGTCCTCCACCAGCAGGACGGTCCGTGGACCGCCGGGCGGCAGGCGGGCCGGCTCCTCCGCCGGTGTTTCGGCTTCCCCGGCCGGCACGCGAGGAAGGCAGATGCGGAACGTGGTCCCCTTGCCCGGCGCGCTCTCCGTCTCGATCCAGCCGTGGTTCTGGCGCACGATGCCATAGACCGTCGCCAGGCCCAGGCCGGCCCCCGATCCGGGTTCCTTGGTGGTGAAAAAGGGTTCGAACAGGTGCGCCCGGGTCCGTTCGTCCATTCCGACCCCGGTGTCGGATACGGTGAGCCTGACGTAGGAGCCCGGAACGCGTTCGCCCTGCCCTTCAGGAGCGGCGGCCAGATCGAAGTTAGCGGTTTCCATCCGTAGAGTGCCGCCGTGGGGCATGGCGTCGCGGGCGTTGAGTGTCAGGTTCAGCAGGACATGGTGGATCTGGCCGTCGTCCGCCCGGATCCTGCCCAGGGCCGGATCGAGCGCGATCGAGACCTGGGTTTGGGGGCCCCACAAGCCAGGCAGGTTCCGGACGAAATCGCGAATCACGGCATTCAGGTCCAGAAGCTTCGGCCGGATCATCTGTTTCTGGCCTACCGCCAGCAGGTGGCGGGTAAGGGCCGCCGCGCGCTCTCCGGCTTTCCGGATTTCCGATGCCTGGGCATAGCGCGGGTCGTTCTGCTCGAGGCTGCTCAGGATCAGTTCGCTGTAGCCGTTGATGATGGTGAGGAGATTGTTGAAATCGTGCGCCACGCCCCCGGCCAGGCGGCCCACGCTTTCCAGTTTCTGGGCCTCGCGTAACTCCTCTTCCAGGCGCTTGTACTCGGTGATGTCCTGGACGATTCCGGCCATTCCCACCGGGGCGCCGGAGGGGTCGAGGATGGGTTCCGCATGGCTTCTCACGTAGCGCTGCTCGCCGCTGGGCCGGACGATGCGGTGATCCATGCTGTAGGGCCGGCAGTCGATGTGCGCGCGGTTGACGGTGGCAGCTACCTGTTCGCGGTCGTCCGGATGGACGAAAGCCAGAAAGCGCTCGCGGCCCGGCGTTACGGAGCCCGGCTCGACACCGAAGATGCGGTATGCCTCGTCCGACCATTCCGCGGCGCCGCTTTGGAAATCGACCTGCCAGTCGCCCAGCGATGCCATGCGCTGGGCGTGAGCCAGACCGGCCTGGCTCTTGCGAAGCTCCTGCTCGATGCGGCGCCGGCGAGCGAGGTCGGTCCAAAGTCTCGCCAGGATCACGGCGCTGATCACGAGAATCAGGCCCACGGCCGCCAGTCCGAGGAGCAGCCAGTTGGCGCGCCTGACCGCGCCGGCCAGCAGGGCAGGGGGGCCGTCCTGGTAATCCGCAGCCGCCCACGCGCACACCAGGCTCGCGGTCCACGCGGACATCCGACCTGAAAATAAGACGTTCATACCTGAATAGCGCCGCTATACATATTGTGGACGCGGCGGTGGGGATGGAACAGCGAAATCTTCAGCCTGTAGTACTTCTTTTTTTGGGTAGTATGGGTGTACCGGAACACATCCGGCAGCCGAAACCGGTTGGCGGAGGACCTGCCGGCCGCTGTTCAACGCGACGGTTGCGCTATCCTGAAAGTCTGCCTCCGGCGCGGTAGCCAAGGGGTAAGGCAGAGGTCTGCAAAACCTTTATTCGCCGGTTCGATTCCGGCCCGCGCCTCCAGTTGCGGCAGGCCGCCTCGCCGCTCCTTCAGTCTTTCAGCCGCTCTGAGCTTCCGACGCCGGCAGGCTGTGATTACGGCGCAAGCCGCGGTTCACGCGAGAATGTCCCGCACGACCCTGCCGTGCACGTCGGTCAGGCGGAAGTGCCGGCCCTGGAACTTGTAGGTCAGCTTCGTGTGATCGATCCCGAGACAGTGCAGCAGCGTCGCGTGCAGGTCGTGGACGTGCACAGGGTTCTCGGTAATGTTGTAACTGAAGTCGTCCGTGGAGCCGTAAGCAATACCGGGCTTGACGCCGCCGCCGGCCATCCAGATGGTAAAGCAGCGCGGGTGGTGATCGCGTCCGTAATCGGTCTCGGTCAGCGTGCCCTGGCAGTAGACGGTACGGCCGAACTCGCCGCCCCAGACCACCAGGGTGTCGTCGAGCAGGCCGCGCTGTTTCAGGTCCTGAATCAGCGCCGCCGAGGGCTGGTCCGTCGCCAGGCACTGCATGCGGATGTTCTCGGGCAGTTTCTGGTGCTGGTCCCAGCCGCGGTGGAAAAGCTGGATGAAGCGCACGCCGCGCTCGGCCAGCCGCCGGGCCAGGAGGCAGTTGGCCGCGAAGGTGCCGGGCTTGCGCGCATCCGGACCGTACAGTTCAAAGGTGCTCTCCGGCTCTTGGGACAGATCGGTCAGCTCGGGAACGGAGGTTTGCATGCGGTACGCCATTTCGTACTGGGCGATGCGAGCCGCGATCTCGGGATCCCCGGTCTCTTCGAGCTTCGCCAGGTTGAAATCCTTCAGCTCGGCCAGGAAACGCCGGCGCGCCGCATCGTCGAGACCCGGCGGGTTGGAGAGGAACAGCACCGGGTCGGCGCCCGGGCGGAACTTCACACCCTGGTACTTCGACGGCAGGAATCCGCTGCCCCAGAGACGGTCGGCCAGCGGCTGGTCCCCGAGCGCGCTGCCCCGCGAGGTCATCACCACGAACGCGGGCAGATCCGCGTTTTCGCTGCCCAGGCCGTAGGAGAGCCAGGCGCCGATGCTGGGCCGCCCGGCAAGCTGAAAGCCGGTTTGGAGGAAAGTGATGCCCGGATCGTGGTTGATCTGCTCGGTGTGCAGGGACCGGATCAGGCAGAGGTGGTCGGCAACTTTGGCCGTGAAGGGCAGCAACTCGCTCACCCAGGCGCCGCTCCGGCCGTGCTGCGCGAACCGGAATAACGAGGCGGCGACCGGGAATCCGGATTGCCCCGCGGTCATGGTCGTGAGGCGCTGGCCCATGCGGATTTCGGCGGGCAGATCGGCGCCCTGCAGTTTCCGCAGGCCGGGCTTGGGGTCGAACAGATCGATCTGAGAGGGCCCGCCGAATTGAAAGAGGTAAATGACCCGCCTGGCCGTGGGAGGGAAGTGCGGCAGGCCGGGCAGGCCCCCCGCGCCGGCGGCGTGCCCGCTCTCCTTCAAAAGGGAAGCCAGGGCGGCGATGCCGATACCGGTGCTGGTGCGGCTGAAGAAGTGGCGCCGGGTGAGCGCGAGTTCGGTCAAGCTACTCCTTGTTCAAAGTCTCATCCAGGTTGAGGATCAGGCTGGCAACCGCCGTGTAGGCGGCCAGCTCCGTGGCCTCGATTTCGGTTGGGCGCGGCGTTTCTCCCAGGGAAATCAGCTTTTCGGCGTCGGCGCGCCGGGAGTGAAAGTGGTCGCGGTAGAAGGCCAGCGCACGGCCCAGCCTGTCGAGTTCTCCCGCCGCCGGCCTGCGTCCCAGCACCAGGCGGAACGCCCGTTCGAGGCGCCGGGCCGCGCCGGCCTCGCTTTCCCGGATCGCCCGTGCGGCAAGCGCGCGTGCCGCTTCGACGAAGGTTACGTCGTTCATCAGCGTCAGCGCCTGCAAAGGCGTGTTGGTTCGAGACTCGCGGACCGTGCAGCTCTCTCGCAGCGCCGAATCAAAGGCGGCCATGAACGGCGGCGGCGCGGTGCGCTTCCAGAAGGTGTAGAGGCTCCGCCGGTACAGTCCTTCTCCCTTATCGGGCACGTAATCCGAGCCGCCCAGTTCGCTCCACAGGCCGGCCGGCTGATAAGGACGGACGGAAGGTCCGCCGAGTTTCTCCACCAGCAGTCCGGAGGCAAGAAGTGCCTGGTCGCGGAGGATTTCCGCCGGCAGGCGCAGGCGGGGGCCGCGCGCCAGCAGGCGGTTCTCCGGGTCCCGAGCCGCCATCTCCGCCGTCACCACGGAGGACTGGCGGTAGGCGGCGCTGAGCAGGATTGTCTTCTGAATGCCCTTGATGTCCCAGCCGGTCCGCATGAATTCCGCCGCCAGCCAGTCCAGCAGCTCCGGGTGCGAGGGCGCTTCGCCCTGCGAGCCGAAGTCCTCAACGGTTTTGACGAGGCCGGCGCCGAAGAACATTTGCCAGAAACGGTTCACGGCCACCCGCGCGGTGAGGGGATTGTCCTTGCCGGCGAGCCAGCGCGCCAGGCCGAGGCGGTTATCCGGCGCGCCGGGCGGCAGCGGCGGCAGGGCCTTGGGCACGCCGCGCGCGACCTTCTCGCCCGGGCGGTCGTAGGCGCCCCTGATCAGCACGAAGGTGTCCCTGGGTTCCGGCAGCTCTTCCATCACCATTACGGTGGGAACCGTCTCGACGTAGCGGTCGCGCGCTTCCCGGGCATCCCGCACGGCGCGCCAGGCGGACCGGGCTTCCTCCGGCGCGAAAGACTCCAGGAACGCGGTGCGGAGCTTGGCCGCTTCGGCGGCGGAGCGCCGCGCGGCGGGCAATGCGGCGATCTCGCCGAGCGGTCGCGCAAGGGCGAGCACGCCGATCTCTTCTTCGGACAGCACCCGGCTGTAAATGCGCACATCCCCGATGAACCCGCGGAAGCGCGGGCCCGGTCCGCCGCCCCCGCCGATGCGCAGCGGCTCCCGCACCCGGAAGTCCTGGTTGATGGCGTCCACCAGGACGTCCAGTTCGCACGGCCTGCCGTCGATCCAGATCCGGACTCCGGTCGCCACGCGAGAGCCGTCGTAACTCATCGAAACGAAGCGCCAGCGGCCGGGCTCGACGCGCTCCCGGGTCTCCACGCGAATCGCATCGTCCAGGCGGCGTTTGACGAGATTCACCTGCAGCTTGCCGTCTTCCAGATACAGGCCCCACCCTTCACCGTCCGGTTTGTCCTCGGCCCGCGTGACGATGGCTCCGTTCGCCCCGTCCGCGCGGATCCAGGCGGCGACAGTGAACTTGCTGTAGAAGCCGAACCCGCCCTGGTCGCCCGCCTCCACGATGCGCCTGCCGTCAAACCGCGCCGTTCGATCCAGGGGCAGGTGAACACTGAGCTTGTGCCCGGGCGCCCAGTCGACAGCGGAGGGGAGGTTTCGTTCCCACATCCGCTGCTGCTCCTCCACGGCAGGCCGCATCGCGGCGAAGCGCCCCTCGGCCGCCGCAAGCTCCTCTTCCAGCCGCCTTATCCTGGCCTGCTGGCCGGCGGTCGGCGCCTGGATGTACGGCGGAGTGTTGCCGTACTTGAGATAGCGGCCCAGCTCCGGGATGTTGTTGAAGTAGGCGAAAAGCTGGTAATACTCCTTCTGCGTGAACGGATCGTACTTGTGATTGTGGCAGCGCGCGCAGCCGAGAGTGAGGCCCAGGAAGACCGTGGACGCGGTTTCCACCCGGTCCATTGCGTATTCGGCCAGGTATTCTTCGGGAACGATGCCGCCCTCCGAGTTGCCG
This sequence comes from Bryobacterales bacterium, assembly GCA_020852755.1. Taxonomy (GTDB): domain Bacteria; phylum Acidobacteriota; class Terriglobia; order Bryobacterales; family Bryobacteraceae; genus JADZAF01. The sequence goes on along the minus strand of JADZAF010000377.1, from coordinate 2,265 downwards.
CGGTGGTTGCGGTTGAAACCGGTCGCGATCTTCTGCTCCAGCGTGGCATGAGGGAGCAAATCGCCGGCGATCTGTTCGATCGCAAAACGGTCGAACGGCATGTTCCGGTTGAACGCGTCAATCACCCAATCGCGCCACCGCCACATGGAGCGTTCCGCGTCGGTCTGATAGCCGTTGGTGTCGGCATAGCGGGCCGCATCGAGCCAGCGGGCGGCCATGCGCTCGCCATAGCGCGGCGAAGCGAAAAGGCGGTCCAGCAGACGCTCGTAGCTGCCGGGAGCAGTGTCGCGGAGGAAGGCATCCACCTCTTCGGGGGTGGGCGGCAAGCCGGTGACGTCCAGCGATGCGCGTCGAATCAGAGCGGCGCGCGGCGCCTCGGCGGAAGGCTTCAGGCCTTCGTGCTCCAGGCGGGCCAGCACGAAGTAGTCAACGGCGTTCCGGGGCCAGTCGCGCTGCTTCACTTCGGGAAGCGGCGCCTGCTTCGGGGGGAGGAAGGACCAGTGGGCCTCCCAACGCGCACCCTCGGCCACCCAGCGCCGCAGCAGGTCGATCTCGCGCGGTTCCAGCCCGGCGCCCGTGTAGACCGGCGGCATCCGCAGAGCGGGCTTGTCGGCGGTGATGCGAAGGATCAGCTGGCTTCTGGCGGGATCGCCGGGAACAATCGCGAAGCGGCCCCCTAAGTCGGCCTTGGCGGCGGCCTCGCCGTCCAGCCGGAACGGGACCTTCCTGGCGGCCGCGTCGGGGCCGTGGCAGACGAAGCACTTGTCCGACAGGATGGGCCGGATGTCGCGGTTGAACTCCACGGACGCAGGCAGAACCGAAGCACCCACAAGAAGGCCCCAGGCGAGCTTCATCTTCTGCACCCAGCCCAGCTATGTTACGTAGTCTACCCGGAGGTGAGGCTGGCCGCAAGGCGAACCGGTGCGCGGCAGTGCGCGGCGCCCTGCCGTCGCGTGCCGCCTCCCGCTACCCCCGGAACGCGGGCCGCGCGAGTTTCAATTTGAGTCCGCAGGTATAATGGCGCTAGACGCCTGGGCAGCAACCATCGGGGGGAACATGTGTGATCAGGATCATTTCGAAAAAGACCGGAAAGAGTACGAAGCTCGCGGTCTGGTGACACGCAAACAGTTCGGCATCCTCTTGGGAGCGGGCGCAGCCATGATCCTGCCGCCCGTGGCCGGCGCGGTCGCGGTGACCGAGACAGACGTGACCGTGACGACGCCGGACGGCGCTGCCGACTGCTACTTTGTGCATCCCGCCAGCGGACAAGCCGCCGGAGTCCTGGTGTGGCCGGATATCTTCGGGCTGCGGCCGGCCTTCCGGCAGATGGGCAAACGGCTCGCCGAGTCCGGCTATTCCGTGCTCGTCGTGAATCCGTTTTACCGCGTCAGGAAGGCCCCCACCGCGGAATCCGGCAGCGCGACTCCGATCCAGGAACTGATGCCGCTGGCGCGAGCCCTCAACGAGACCACGCACATGACGGACGCCAAAGCCTTCATCGGGTGGCTCGACGGGCAGAAACCGGTCGACCGGAAACGGAAGATCGGCACGCAAGGCTACTGCATGGGCGGCCCGATTGCGTTTCGCACCGCGGCAGCGGCGCCCGACCGTGTGGGAGCCGTGGCGTCATTCCACGGCGGCGGGCTGGTGACCGATGCGCCGAGCAGTCCTCACCTTCAGGCCGCCAAAACCAGGGCGCACTTCCTCATTGCGATTGCCGAGAATGACGACAAGCGATCTCCCAATGACAAGATTGTGCTGAAGGAGACGTTTGCCAGGGCGAACCTGCCCGCGGAAATCGAAGTGTACGCCGGAGCCGCGCATGGCTGGTGCCCTCCGGACTCGCGGGTCTACAACCAGCCACAGGCCGAGAAGGCCTGGAGCCGCCTGCTCGCACTGTACGCCAAAGCGCTGGCCTGAACGCGGCGCCTGGCCGCCTAATCATAGCCAAGGATACTTGAAATCTTGGAGGATGCGAGCTTTCAGCGCTCAGCGGTCAGCGGTCAGCTTCTGGAGGAGCACCGTGAGCATTCGCTTCACCTCGGTAGCGCGCCGGGTCAGTTCCTCGTAGTCCTTGAGGGGAATCAGCTTCAGGTCTCTGGCCAGCAACAGGTGGTATTTCAGCTCACTCGCCGATCCCAGCGCTTGGCCCTGCCAATCCCATCCGGCCGCACAAAGATCCCCGGCATCAAGATCCAAGACACCCGGATGATGCGCCTGCTGGAAGTGCTGCTCCACGGCGGCTCACAGCTCGGCGGTTGGCGG
>JADZAF010000376.1 GCA_020852755.1 Bryobacterales bacterium | reverse complement strand
TAGACTACCTGAGCGCTTACGACGTCATCCATTACAATGAACTCCTGTACAACCGCATCACCGGGCGCGAGGCAAGCGCCAGGGCCGGCCTGCAGGCAAGACTTGAGACCGAGCCGAATCGCGGCCTGGATGAATTGCCAGTGGGGGTAGACGCGCCCGAGGAGTACCGTTTCGTTCTATCGCTGGAACGTCCCCGCCTTGTTTTAAGCGCCCGAAAACAAATCGACACTCTGTTCTTCAAGCCGAATCTGACGCCGCGCACGCTCGGCGGCTTTCTGGAGATGTGCCGCAAGAAGCGTTTCCTGGCGGGTGCGGACCGCACGCTGGTTCTGAAAAACCCATCCGACTACTACTTCAATTTCAGGGAAGTCCATGCGATGCTGCCGCGTGCCAAATTCATTTTCATCCACCGGCACCCTCTGCCAATGTTGAACTCGTACCTGCATGGGTTCCGAGGCATCCTGGATCAGCCGTCCGGGTACGCTGCCCTGCTCGATCAGCGATACGCATCTCTATTCAGCGGCTTTCAGCTTCGGCGGAAGCTCTTCCTGAAGGTGTTTCGCTCGGATGCGGCCTGCCAGTTGCTGGCCAGGCGCCTCGCCGAGAGCTTCCGCTACTACCTGGACAATCTCCCGCGGATTCCCGCGGCCCAGTGGGTATCGATTCGCTACGAGGATCTGTGCGCCGATCCGGGAAGTTGCCTGTCTCGCATCAGCCGGCATTTGCGGCTGGAGCTGTCGCCGCGAGTCCCGCCAAACTTTATTGCGCCTCGAAACCTCCCGGTGCCGGAAAGAGTCTGGCGGCATTACTCGGACCGGGTCGATGAGATGAGGCCCTATCTTGAACACTGCAACTATGCGTTGCGGCCCGAACCGGCGAACATGGCCATGCACGGGGCGAACAGCGGGTGACGGCATGGCCTGCGCCGCATCCGCCGCCGATTGCCCCGACGCCCGTTATCTCGACCGCCTGGGCGAGATGCCCTCTTCGCTCATCTTCATCATGGGATGCCACCGTTCGGGCACATCGATGCTGCACCATCTGCTGGCGCACACAGGGCAGGTGAACTACGTCACGACTTACGACGTGGTCCACTACAATTCCCTGCTGGCCAACCGCATTACCGGGGCCGAAGCCGCGGTAAAGGCAGAGCTTCAGGACCGCCTGCGAGCCGTAGAGAATCGCGGGCTGGACCATCTGCCGGTGGGCGCCGATCTCCCGGAAGAGTATCGCTTCGTTCTCACATCCTTTGACATCTCCTTCACTCCGCGCGCGCGGTGGCGCATCGACGAGATCTTCGCGCCCCACTTAACCCCGCAAGCACTTCCGAGACTGGTGGAGCTCTGCCGGAAGAAACAATTCCTCGCTGGCCGGGATCAGCCTCTGGTTCTGAAGGACCCGGCCGACTACTACTTCAATTTTCTTGCCGTTCACAGGATGCTGCCCGGCGCCAAATTCGTGTTCATTCACCGGCATCCTTTGCAGGTGCTGAACTCGTATCTGCTGAGTTTCAGCCCAATGATGGAAAAGAAATCCAGTTACTGGTCCATGCTGGACGAAGGGTACGCGAGACTTTTCAGCGTGCGGCCGGTTGAAAGGATGGTAGCCGCGGTGAGCATGCGCACCGGCTGGTACGCCCGTCTGGTGCTGCGCCGGCTCGTCGAGAGCTTTCACTACTATCTCGAGAACATCAGCCGCATCCCGCAGGATCAATGCGTGGTCGTGCGCTACGAGGATCTCTGCCGCGATCCCGGAGCTTGCCTTCAGAGGATCGGCAGCCGTCTCGGCCTCGCCTTGGAACCCCGGATTCCGGAACGGTTCGTGACGCCGCGCAACAGGCCGGTCCTGGAGCGGGCCTTGCGGCAATACGTGCGCCAGCGGGACGCCCTGCTGCCCTATTTGGATCACTTACAGTACCAGATGTGGCCGACCCCGTGTGTTCGGGCCCCGGCTTGATTCCAGCGGCTTCGAAACCAAACCCATGCACACGAGTGCCGGGCCGCACCCCGGACGGTCCGCCGCGAGCCATCGTGGGGGAGTGGTCCGTGCCGCGGCCGCACAAGGCGCTCGCCGGATTGCCGCGAAGCTCGACCTCGCACGAAAGTCGGCTTCCGGCCCTGAATCTTCGCCCGCGAGGTCGACCGATGGCGATCCGATCCCGAATCCGGATGCCATCCGGATCCATGGTGTCACTTCTCCGACTTGGGTTTTGGCCGGCTTGGAGCTCACTCCGAAGCGGGCGCTCATGAAAGCCGGCCTTCAGCAAAAGTGGGCGTGATCGAGCGGCGAGAGCGCTCCACGAGCCTGCCTCTGCCAATGCAGAGACGCCCCATGCGGGGGATCACGGGATTACGCAGCGGGTTGGAAGGCCCGCGGATCCAGGCCGGCTTGCGACAGAAGCCGCTGAAAGCGGGGCTCATCGCGCAGGCAGCGGAAGCGCGGCTCCACCACCGCGAACGGGAAGTGAACCTGACGCGTACGCCACGCGCGCTCCAGCCAATCGAGCGCGCGCTCATGGTCGCCCAGACCGGCGTAGACCACGGCGACCTGGAACGCGCAATTGCGGCGGATGGCGTTCATCAGTTTCAGCCGCTCCAGGACCTGCATGGCGCGAGCCGTCTGACCGGCACGGGCCAGGAGGTACCCGTAAGCCGGCAGCGCGCGGCGGTCGAACGGGTCGAGCGACAGAACGTACTCATATCGAGCCAGCGCCGACGTGGTGTCACCCTTCATCTCTTCGGCCATCCCCAGGGGTATGTAGGCGCGCGTGTAAGTGCGTTTCAGTTGCAGCGCGGCATTGGCGGCGGTGATGGCGGCATCGGGATGTCCCAGATCAAGGTGAATCTCGGCCTCCTTCCATGCCAGCGGGGGCAGGGCTGGAAGGAGCGCGCGCGATCTTCTGATCAGCTCCGCCGCCTGAGTTGCGCGGCCGGTCTCCCGCAACAGGTCGGCGTATTCCACCGCGGCGTAGACATTGCGGGGATCCAGTTCGAGCGCGCGCCGGTAGGAAATCTCGGCGGCCGGGAAATCCCACTTGATCATCATTTGGATCAGGCCGAGCATGTGGTGGCCGGCCGAGAGGTCAGGATCGATGGCTACGGCGCGCCTGGCCGCAGCCTCCGCGCGGCGTGCATCCTCTCCGGGATCGCGGCCGACGTAGGCGAATGCGTACTCGTAGGCTTCCGCCAGGGTCGCCCATGCGCGCGCGAAGCCGGGGTCTTTGGCCACAGCGAGCTCGAGACGTTCAATGGCACGCAGGAGGGTCGGGGGCGCACCTCGCTCAGCCTGTCCCACATGCGGATCCTGCGCCATGAGGGCCACCGCCTCCTGAAACGACGCTGCGGCCTCCGGATGCGGGCCTCCGGATCGCCACGCCCCCGCAACCCGGATGGACAACACCGCGAGCATCACTACCGCAACCGTGGTCCACGCCAGGGTCCGTCCTCGGCGGCCCACGGGCGGAGAGGCTGGTTCCAGAACAGGTTTCGGGCGCGCGAGTCCGGGCTCCCCGGCTACCCCCCCGGGGGAGGCTTCGAAATGCGGGACGTAGGATCCGCTCGGCAGGTGGATGCGAACAGGGGCCGATCGACCTTCGTTCTCGTAATAGCGCCGCAGCTTCTGGCGCAGGCGGCTGGCTTCGACGCGGACAATCGAGTCCGTCTTCGGATCGTAGTCGCTGGCGCGGCCATATACCTCGCCGGCGATCACCGTTTCCTTGATCTCGCCGGACTTGCCCTCCAGGGTACGTTCCACGACGTACCGGAGGAATTTCGCATTTCGTTCCGCTGACGCAAAGCGCCGGTCCGCCAGTATGGCTTCCAGTTGCGCCAGTACGTCCTCCCTCGATACGTGCAGTTCGGGCGTCAAGCTCACAGACCCCATAGGCGTTAACGCGCAAAAAGCCGGCTCAACGGATCAAACTGGCGGGGCTTGTTCCGAAGGAAGATTTCGAGGCAGGGGAGCAGGCGACTCGCGGAGACCGTCCTCCCGTGCCGCGCTCCCGCCTCCCCCACGCGGCGGTGGAGGCGCCATGGGATAGGAAGCGTTACTGGATCGCGTAACGTCACGCCGTAGTAGCGGATCGTATCGTTCCCGATGGCCGGCCGTCTGCGCCATCTCAGGTGATGAACTCGAAAACACGCATACCTGCAAGCGCAATTGGAATCGCCGGACTCTGCCTTCTGACGGCATCCGAAGCCGCGACGGCAGAAAAGGCCGCAGCCGTTCGGGTGTGGAATGATCGGGATCTGGCAGAGTGGGCAGTACCTGTCGCGGGACTGAATGTTCCTCCCGGACATTTTTCCGAGCGGGAATACTATGCGGCTCCTGTGGCCGGCTGGCTGCGCACATATCCTGTGTATTTTCCCGGACGCGAACCGAGGGGCTACCAGGAGTCGCTCGAAGCGAAGCGGCCCAAACCGCTCATCCCGGGCGGCGTCCGCACAACGGGTTGGTGGGTCGAGGCCGGCAAAACGGTGTTCCGCGAGATCGATGTGCCGGCCGCCAGGACTTACGATCCGGAAATCATCGCGGCCGTCCGCTCGATGGAAGCGATGCAAAAGGCCGGAGTGAAACCGGAGGCTGACGGCACAATCGCCGGCTTGCGGTGGGTTCCCACGCCGCGTGGGTTGGCGCTGTCCGTACATGAGTGCGGCGGATGCCACACGCGCGTGCTGCCGGACGGCTCACGAATCGACGGCGCCCCGTTCCAGGGATCCGGAAACGCCGTGCTCGGCCGCCTCGTGACGCGGGCGATCGAGACTCTGTTTGGGGACGATCCGGCGGTGTGGCGCTGGAGGTCGTCTGCAGTTCCCTGGATTCCGAACGACCCTCACGAAAAGATCCGGACGATGCAGCCGGCCGACCTGCGCGCCTTGTTCCGGCGCGTTGTGCCGGGTGCATTCGCACGATTCAACGGGAGCCCGTTTTACCCGGCGAAGACCCCCGACCTGATCGGGATACGGGACCGCCGCTACATCGATCACACGGCAACCCACCGGTTGCGCAACCAGGGCGATCTGATGCGGTACGCGGCACTGGTCAGCTGCTGCGACAGCGCCGATTTCGGGCCGCACCGCATGTTCTCCGACAGCCAGCGGAGGATTCATTACCGCTTCCCGGACGAAGTTCTCATGGCCCTGGCCACATACATCGATTCGCTCGAGCCCCCGCCGAATCCGAACCTGGGGGATCCGCGGATCGCCGCCGGCAGGAGAGTATTCGAGAGGGAAGGCTGCCGGGGCTGCCACACGCCGCCTTTCTATACGAACAACAAGCTGACGCTCGCCGAGGGGTTCCGGCCTCCGAAGGACCATCCCTTGGCCGCCGACATCATGGATTTGACGGTCGGAACGGATCCCGGTCTGGCCCTCCGCACGCGCAAAGGCACAGGTCTCTACAAGATCCCATCGCTGCGGGGAGTGTGGTATCGCGGCCGGTTCCACCACGACGGTTCGATTGCTTCACTCGAAGAATGGTTCGACCCGGCCCGCTTGCGGCACGACTACGTGCCGGAACTGCTCAGGAACTCCGGCATAACAAGCCGGCCTGTGAAGGGTCACGAGTTCGGATTGAACCTGGACGCCGCAGAGAAGGCGGCGCTGATCGCCTTCTTGAAAAGCCTTTGATCGCGTCGCACGGTCCATTGCGCCATCCGCCGGCGCCGCCGGCGAGACTCCGTGCTGTTGCATCCTAACTGGCCGGCAGGCCGGAGGCCCCGCAGCGGGAACCGCTCTCGGGTGAGCGCGTACGGGCGGAGCCGGTACCGGCGGTCCTTCAGATTCACCTGCGACCTCGAATCCCAGACGCCTGGCGAGCCGGTCGGATGCCTCGTTTGGCACATCGACGACGGCGGCCAACTGCGACAGGCCAAGTTTCAAACGCGTAGCAATGACCGCTGCCAGCGCCTCGGTTCCATAGCCCCGGCCCCACGCGGCCGGCACAAAGGCGGCCAGCGGTTCAATCGCTCCGGCAAGGCCCGGTTCGTACTGAACGGCGGTGGACGCTTCCAGGAGTCCGGCGCAGCCGATCGCCGTTTCGGCCTCCGGAGGCGAACTGCGGAGATGACCGGCGGCGGGCTGGTCAAGCATACGCCCGAAAATCAGGGCCGTCCCGGAGCCGCTGCGAAGGCAGCGAGACAGATCACAAGACGTGGCATCCGGAGTCCTCCGGCAGGAGCGGTTCAGGCGCCCGGGGAATCGAAAAACTCTATCTCGATACGCCGATTTCGAGAGGCAGCCGTACCACCAGATTTCGCCCCGGCGCCACGTGCAGGTTCGTAACCTCCAATTCAAGGTCGATGCGGTGATG
>JADZAF010000375.1 GCA_020852755.1 Bryobacterales bacterium | reverse complement strand
TCCTCCAGGGCGGCCGCTCGGTAGTGCCCGTGGACGCCGAAGCCGGGAGGGACTACGGCCTGCCGGATCAGAAGGAATGCGGCGCCCCCGGCGAGGAAAACCAGGGCTAGCCTGATCAGGTGCCCGGCCTCCCGTACGTGGTTCCGCATGGTGAACCTCCTTTCCCGGCCAAAAAAACCGCCGCCGTCAACTATGTTTAGAGATATTATGACCTTAGAAGCCGGATGTCAAGAAAGGTCGGATGAAATTCCGGATGATGATATGAGAATCGATAAAATCGATAGACCAACCGGCAGGCTCACCACCGGCCAGGCCGCCCGGCTCTGCTCTCTCAAGCCCGACACCATCCTGAAGTGGATCAAGAAAGGCAAGCTGCCGGCCACACGCACCGCCGGGGGCCACCACCGCATCGATTACCGGGACATCGCGGCTCTGGCCGGGACCCGCGCGCCCTGCCCCGATGCCGCCGCCGGCATGCTGCGCTGCTGGGAGTACCTGGGCGGCCATGGCATCGTCCGGGAGGCCTGCAAGTCCTGTATCGTTTACCGGGTCCGGGCGGCCTGGTGTTTTGAGCTGCTGGCCCAGGGCGGCAGCCTGGGGCACGCCCGCCAGTTTTGTCCCAGCGGCAGCTGCGAGGAGTGCGCCTATTACGAGCGCGTGCGCGGGCTGGCGGCCAGGGTGCTGGTGGTCTCCGCCGACCCGGACCTCATCGCCGCCCTCGGGGAGCATACCCGCGCCGGCACGGCCTTGTGTTTTGCCGCGAACGCCTACGAGGCTTCGGGACTGATTCCCATCTTCCGTCCGGCTTTCGTCATCGTCGATCAGGCCCTCCCCGGCTGGCGGGAATTGGCCGGCTGCCTGGCCCGCGATACGCGCGCTCCGGGCCTCAAGGTCGTGCTCGCCATGTCAGGCAGCCGTCCGGGCGCTCCGCCGGAAGGGATTGACGCCTTGCTCGCCAAGCCGTTCGATGCGGAGGACATCGCGGCCGCCATCCGGCAGTTTCCCGTCGAAACCGCCACCCCGGCCGGCGTCTGACATTCAGCGGGGCGCCAGGTAGGCAAGCAGGAAGAGGAAGAGCACCGCGAAACCCACCGTGCCCAGCACGAACACGATGATGTCCTCTGCGGTCACTCGCCTCTGCGCCCTTGCCGGCATCTCCACGGGGGCGGGTTCCGGTTCATCCCGTTCGGCGGGCCCCGGCTCCCCGGGCTCCTCCAGCTCGGCTTCCACTGCTTCCACCGGCGCTTCCCGCTTGTCTTCCTCCGCTTTCCGGCCGAACCCTTCGATATCGAAGGATTCCAGCCGGGAGAGAATCGTCTCCCGCAACTCCTCCGCGCTGGGCAGGAAGCGGTGCCGCGCGTGGTCCGGCAGGCGTTGCAGCACTTCCTCGAACTCGGGCGCCCAGGGCGAATCGACCACGCGGAATCCCAGCGAGTTGGCCAGCGCGCAGGCGATGCGCACCAGCGCCAGCAGGTCGAACTGATCGTCCGGCGGAAAATCCCCGTGGTAGCCCGCGATGTTGGCGAATTCCACCGGCAGGTTCCATTTCAGAACCAGCAGCCGCCCGGCCTCGCAGTGGTCGATGCCGAAAAGCCTGCGCTCGCTTTCCAGCAGGTCGAAGGGCTCGCCGCGCGCCAGGGTGTGGCTGGCTTCCTGCAACAGCTCGCCGTACTGCTTCGAATAGCCGATCAGCAGGCCCATGCGGCCCACGTCGTGCAGCAGGGCCGCGGTATAAGCCTTGTCCTGGAACTGGCCGCAGGCGCGCGACAGCTCCTCCGCCAGCAGGGCGCAGGCCACGCTGTACTGCCAGCAGCGCCGCAGCATCTCCACGTTCGAGACGCCTTTTAGATAGAAGCGCGTGGCCACCGTCAGGGTCACGGCTTTGATGCGCTCGAGCCCCAGGATCACGAGCGCGTGTTGCACGCTGTCGATCGGGGCGCCCAGCCCGAAGACCGGGGAATTGGCCGCCCGCAGGATCTCGGCCGAGAACGCCGGATCTACCAGCAGCAGGTCCAGTAGCTTCTTGATCTCTACCGTGTCCTCGTCCGACAGCAGGTTCAAGGCGCGGATGGCCACCGGCGGGAAGGCCGGAATGCGGGAGAGTGCGGCCGGCACTTGCGCACCGGTCTCAAGCCTTGTGATTGCCATGACTCGTGCAACACACTCCTCACCGGACCATCGTCAAGCGCCGGTGAATACTTTAGTGGGACCGCCGTGCCAACGCCGGCGAGCATCGAACCGCTCCCTCTGGTCGCGGCTCGGAAACGGGGTACGGACTGGCGACAAAACCGGGCATATGCCCTGGCATAGCGACTGCAGGCGCCGGTCGCCGGCCGTTCAAAACGGTGTCCCGCAAGGCCCGGCCTACTGAGCCGCGACTGCAAGGAGCGGTTTATGATGTGCCTCTCGCCAGGAGGCGTGCAGCATGCGCAGGAAGAGCAACTCGCTGGGCCGCCGCGACCGCTCCCTCTGGTCGCGGCTCGGAAACGGTACGGACCGGCGACAAAACGGGGCATATGCCCTGGCATCGCCACTGCAGGCGGCGGTCGCCGGCCGTTCAAAACGGTGTCCCGCAAGGCCCGGCCTACTGAGCCGCGACTGCAAGGAGCGGTTTATAATGTGCCTCTCGCCAGGAGGCGTGCAGCATGCGCAGGAAGAGTAACTCGCTGGGCCGCCGCGGATTCGTGCGCTCGGCGCTCGGCGTGGCCGCCGCGACCGCTCCCTCCGTCCGGGGCGCGGCGTCCGCTTACTCCGAAAGGCTCGAAACGCCGGTGGTGGGCCGCTGCCAGGTGCTGGTGGCCGGAGGGGGGCCGAGCGGGGTCATCGCCGCTCTGGCCGCCGCCCGCACCGGAGCCGACACGCTGCTGGTGGAACGCTTCGCTTTCCTCGGCGGCAACGGAACGGCCGGCCTGATGACCTGCTACAACGGCTTCCGCAACCAGCGGCCGCCGGAAGCGCTCCAGACCGTCAAGGGCATTCCCGCCGAGTACATCGCCGAGATCGTGCGTCTGGGCGGGGTGGCCGATATCGACAACTACGAGCGCACCGTCCGGCACGACATCGCCGAGGGCGACATCCCCTATACGGTCGGCTTCGATCCGGAAGCCGCCAAGATCGCCGCCCTCAACCTGATCC
>JADZAF010000374.1 GCA_020852755.1 Bryobacterales bacterium | reverse complement strand
TCTCGTACCCGAGTACGGTGCCGTGACACTGGAAATTCACTACCACGGCGAGCGGCCGGCCCTGCGCGTCGTCAATCCGGATCACGGGCAGCTCGCGATCCACGAACTCGTCCGGGTTCAATCCCACTGCGGGCGGCTGGCCGTCCCGGCTCCTGAACCGGCGGTTGACGTTGATGCTGCCGGCCCCGCGCGCCGATCCCAGGTGCGCCGGGCGCAGGCTGGCGTTGGCTTGCACCAGCGCGCCGGCCACCTTGTCGATGACCACGCCGTAGTATTCGCGCAGCATGCGCTCGTAGCGAGCCGGGTCCACCCCCACCGGCCCCTTGGCCCGCTGGAAGGCCGGACCCGCATGCGTGTGTACCGAGCCGATGCGGATGTGACTGGCTGGAATCCCGGTCAGCTCGGCCGCGCGTTCGACGGCGGCGGCCACGCGTGCCGCCGATCCCAGCTCCACGGTAACGAGGCCGAACTTCTGCCGGCCGTCGGAGAGCACCAGGGCGGCGGCCTGCATGCCGGCAGGGTCGATTCCCTGTGCTTCCACGTGCGTCTGGGAACCCCAGTTCATTTGCGGGATGCCCACCGGCGGCGAGATGTCGGCCCGCGCCGCTCCGGCCAGCAGGCCCGAAGGCGGCGCGTCCTTCACGCTCTGCTCCACCACGTCGGCCCGCGCCGTGCAGGCGCAGGCCAGCACCATGGCGGGAAGGAACAGATGGCGCGCTGCGGACTCGAGACGCATTGTGATTCATGCCTCCAGCCGTGACGGTAGTACGAACGGCGGCGCCGGCGCAAGCCGCGATTGCGCGTGCCAAAATGAAGGTGCGTGCCTGCTGAGATTCACATTCTGGGCGGCGGACTGGCGGGCTCCGAGGCCGCTTTGCAACTGGCCCGCGAAGGCCGCCGGGTGACTCTGTTCGAGATGCGGCCCGGGCGCGGGACGCCCGCGCACCGCACCAGCCGGCTGGGCGAACTGGTGTGCAGCAACTCGCTGAAAACCGAACAGCCGAATGCGGCGCCGTGGTTGTTGAAGGAGGAATTGCGCCGGCTGGGATCGTTTCTGCTGCGGGCGGCGCAAAAGGCCCGCGTGCCCGGGGGGCATGCCCTGACGGTGGACCGCGAGGTCTTCGCCGAAGAAGTGACCCGGATGGTCGCGGAGCAGCCGCTCATCGAGGTGCGCCGCGAGGAAGCCTGCCGGATCGATGAACAGGCCATCACCATCGTGGCCACCGGTCCGCTCACCAGTGAGACCCTGGCCGCGGCGATCGCGCGGCTGACCGGGTCGGACCGCCTGTTTTTCCACGACGCCATCAGTCCTATCGTGGACGCCGAGACGGTGGACCTGGCGGTTGCCTTCCGGGCCTCGCGCTACGGCAAGTCGCTGGACGGCACCGGCGATTACCTCAACTGCCCGCTGGATCGCGGGCAGTACGAGGCTTTCGTCGATGCGCTGCTGGCGGCCCAAAGTGTCGAGGCTCATATTCCGGACGATGTGCCCTACTTCGAAGCCTGCCTCCCGATCGAGGAACTGGCGCGCCGCGGGCGGGAGACCCTTCGTTTCGGCCCGATGAAACCCAAGGGGCTGGTGGACCCGCGTACCGGACGCATGCCCTACGCCGCCGTGCAGCTGCGCCAGGAGAACCTGCGGGCACAAAGCTACAACCTGGTGGGTTTTCAGAACCATCTGAAGTTCGGCGAGCAGGCGCGCATCCTGCGCATGATCCCGGGACTGGAGCGGGCCGAGTTTCTGCGCTACGGCCAGATCCACCGCAACACTTACATCAACGCGCCGGCCCTGCTGACTCCCACGCTGCAACTTCGCACGAAACCGCAAGTCCTTTTCGCCGGGCAGATCTCCGGAGTGGAGGGGTACGTGGAATCCATCGCCACCGGGTTGCTGGCTGCCCGGCACGCCGCCGCGCTGGCTGCGGGGGAGGAGCCCCGGGCCCTGCCGAGGGAGACCGCGCTGGGATCGCTCTGCCACTACATCTCGGGAGCCGACCCGCGCAACTACCAGCCGGCCAATATCGCCTTCGACCTGCTGCCGCCGCTGGACGAGGCCGCTCGCCGGGCGCTGCGCCACGACAAGCGCGCCCGCCACGCCGAGGTCTGCCGGCGCGCGCTGGACGGTCTGGAGGAGTTCCTGCATGCCTGAATCCGAGCTGGACAGCCAGGTAAACCGCTACCTGGAGGAGTTGCGGCGCGCCAACGCTTCTCCGCACACTCTGGACGCATACGCCGCCGACCTCCGGCAGTTCGTCGAATACTTCACACCTCCGGGAGGCGGCCCTCCGGCGCCCGGGGATTTCGATTACTGGATGGTCCGGGAATGGCTGGGCGGCCTGTACAAGCAGAAGCTCAGCGCCGTGACGCTGCGGCGCAAGCTGGCGGCCGTGCGCTCCCTGTTCCGCTTCCTGGCCCGGGAGGGAGCGGTGGCCCACAATATCGCCCGGCTGGTGAGAACGCCGAAGGCGCCCAAGACCCTGCCCAATGTGCCGACCGCCGAGCAGACCAATGCGTTTCTGGACGCCGTGCCGGGAGTGGAGCGGCCCCACCCGGCGCGCGACCTGGCCATTTTCGAGATGCTTTACGGCTGCGGGCTGCGGGTCAGCGAGCTGGCCGGCCTCAACCTGCAGGACCTGGACCGCTCGGAGCGCTGGGTGCGGGTGCGCGGCAAGGGGAAGAAGCAGCGCCAGGTGCCTTACGGCTCCAAAGCCGCGGCGGCCCTGGAGCGCTACCTGGAAGAGCGCGGACCGAAGAAGGGCCAAGACGCGGTGTTTCTCAACCACCGCGGAGGCCGGCTGACGGACCGCGGGATTCGCGCCATCCTCAAACTGTACGTCACGCTGCTCGGCGCCGACGCGTCGATCCATCCTCACAGCTTCCGCCACGCCTACGCAACGCATCTGCTGGCCGACGGCGCCGATCTGCGCGCCATCCAGGAACTGCTGGGCCATGCCCGGCTCTCGACCACCCAGAAATATACGCAGTTGTCACTCACCGAGCTGCTGGCTACGTACGACAAAACTCACCCCCGCGCCTGAGCCTGCCGTTGCGGCCGGGAACGGCGCATGCACCCGGCCGCTACAATCGGGATATGCCCCGCAAGCGGCGAGCCCTGCTGCTGATCGCCGGCGTGCTCACTCTGTATGCCGCGGTGGCGGCCGTGCTGCTGCGCCTGATGCCGGGCAGTCCCACGCCCACCGACTACTTTGTTACCGGCTCGGTGGCGACGTTCGTCTCGCTGCTGGCGGTATTCCTGATCCTGCTGCTCTCCTGGTTCGGCAAGCCGGACGGAAAGCGCTGAACACAGTCGGGCGACGGAGAGGGGCCTGTAGCCCGCCAGAGGTGAGCTCCCTGGAGAATCACGCGTGCCCGCGTTCGGGCCGGAAAACGGCACGCCGCGCAGACGGAGCCGGTAAGCCGGTCAAGCCTGGCCGTACTGCTCGAAAAAGCGCCCGACCGTGCGAATCCCCTTGTAGAAGTTCTCCACGCGGAACTTCTCATTGGGCGAGTGTAGACCGTCGTCCGGCAGGCCGAAACCCATTAGAACGGTCGGAATACCCAGGCGGCCGGCGAACTCGCCCACGATGGGGATGGATCCCCCGGAACGGATGAAGACGGTGGGCCGTCCGAAGACCTCGGAGAACACCCGGGCCGCGGTCTGGATGGCTTTGTGCTCAGGGTCCACCAGGATGCCCGGGGAAGCGCTGAGAATCCGCACTTCGTACTGCACGCCCCTGGCTCCCTTGGTCCGCACGAAGTCGCGCAGACCCTCTACCACCTTCCCCGGGTTCTGTCGTGGCACCAGCCGGATGCTCACCTTGGCGGTGGCTTTGGCGGGAATCACCGTTTTGGCGCCCGCTCCGGTGAATCCGCCGGCGATGCCGTGGACTTCGAACGTCGGGCGCGCCCAGACGCGCTCCAGCACAGAACGGCCCGGTTCCCCCACCAGCCGGGTGGATCCTACTTCCTTCCGGAGGAACTCCTTCTCGCTGAAGGGCAGCCGCTCCCAGCTTTCCTTTTCAGCCGGCGCGGGAGGCTCCACATCGTCGTAGATGCCGGGGATCTGGATGACACCCTGCGAGTTCTTGGCCTTGGCCAGCAGCTGAACCAGCCCGTACACCGCGTTGGGCGCCACGCCGCCGTAGAGCCCGGAGTGCAGGTCGCGGGCCGGGCCCGAAGCTTCGATCTCCGCATAGACCAGGCCCCGCAGCCCCACACAGAGCGTAGGCAGGCCTTCCGCGTACATCCCGGTGTCGGAAACCAGCGCCACATCCGCGCGAAGCTTGTCGGGATTTTCCGCCACGTAGCGGGAAATCGAAGCGCCGCCGACTTCCTCCTCCCCCTCGATCAGGAACTTCAGATTCAGGGGCAGCCCGCCGCCGTTCACCGCGCGCAGAGCCTCCACCGCCTTGATGTGCATGTACATCTGCCCCTTGTCGTCCGAGGAGCCGCGGGCGTACAGGTTGCCATCGCGCAAGGACGGCTCGAACGGCGGAGTCTGCCACTCCTCCAGAGGGTCGGGCGGCTGCACGTCGTAATGGCCGTAGCACAGGACGGTGGGTCTGCCGGGCGCGTGCAGCCAGTCGGCATAGACCAGAGGGTGTCCCCCGGTCGGAATCACCTCCACGCTTTCCAGCCCCGCCCGTTCGAGACTGCCGGCTACAAAGCGGGCGGCCCGCTCGACATCGGGCCGGTGCTCGGCCAGTGTGCTGATGCTTGGAATTCGCAGGAACTCGCGCAATTCATCGAGAAAACGATCCTGATTCTCCGCGATGAACGTGTCGATGGTTTGTGGCATGGTTTCTCCCGGGAGAAACCATTATAGGTTCTTACCAGGCAGTCCCGGCAGTGCGGTCCCGCACACTGCGGGAACAAGCGTTCGAGAGTATCCGCTGCACTTCGGAGGCGTAGAAAGGCTGAGCCAGCACGTCGTAGGCGCCCATGCTGAGGGCTTCAGCCCAGAACCGCGAATCGGCGAAGGGGCGTGTCACGATGACTTCGGACGCGGGATGCAATTCCCGGGTGAGATTCAGGACATCGGTCCAGGACCCGTCGGGCAAAGCAGCTTCCGTAAGCACCACGTCGAATTCGCCACGTTCCAGATCCGAGCGTGCCTCGCTCAGGTTGCCGGCGTGCCGCAACGGCACATCCGCCGGAGCGAGCATGCGGGAGAGGTTCTCGGCATCCTCGATGTGCGGAGAGATGAACAAGACCGGCCGTCCCATGAGTACCACCTCCCGTAGTGGTACTCTCATCGTAGACCCCCTCCTGAATCTTTCACAATCCAAGCGACGTAAAAAGTGTATCGAATTACTCTTCTAAAAATTCTTTTCCGGGCGGAGTACTGCCACGTAACTCAAATTCCGGTGTAATTGATTGTGATCTAACCCAAAACCGATCACGAACCGGTCGGGAATTTCAAAACACCGAAACTCGACGGGGACCTGCACGATGCGCCGCGAGGTGCGGTCCAGGAAGGTGCAGACCGACAGGGAGTTGGGGCCCCGGCTGGCCAGCGTTTGCAGCAGGTAGCGCAGGGTGAAACCGGTATCCACGATGTCCTCGACCAGCAGGACGTCCTCGCCTTCGATCGATTCGTCCAGGTCCTTGGCAATGCGGACCACACCCGGTGCGGCCGGTTTGGTGGAGAAGCTCGAGATAGCCAGAAAATCGATCTTCAGGGGGACTTCGATACGCCGGGCCAGCGCCGTAAGGAAGAACACACAGCCCTTCAAAACCCCGATCAGCTTCAGATTGCGCCCGCGGTAGCGTTCGGAAATCTGGGCGGCGACTTCCGTAATCCTGCGTTCGATCTGCTCCTCCGTGAAGAGCACGCGCTCGATGGCCGGGGTAAGGTCTTTGCTCATCGCCGTTCAGCCGCTCAGGAAGGCGTGCTCGCCTGGCGTCCGCTCAAGCCGTACTTGAATATCAGGTTCTCGATGTCCTTCTGATAGAAAACCTGGATGTTGACATGAGGATACAACTCCCGCAAAAGCTTCACTTTGCGGTTCTTGCGGGTGACAAGCGACTGCTTCATGGTGGTCAGCTCAACGTAGAGATCGAATTCCGGCAGATAGAAATCGGGGGTAAATGCTTCGGAAACGCGGCCTTGCCGGTCCCATTGGACGGGGAAACTGCGCGGCTCATATTCCCAGGCGATTCGATAGAAATCCAACAGATTTGCGAAAATCTCCTCGCTGGGGTGGGCGAAGCGGCGCTTCTCCAGGGAAGCGCTGCCCGGCGGCGCGATGCCGTGCTTGGCCAGGCGCAAACGAATGCGGAACTGGATCTGGGCTTCGGCGGCGGCGGAAAGGAAGCCCTGCTCCATGAGGGCGAGCGAGCGGCAGGCCGATTCTACCAGGCCCGCGATGACGTCGGAATCCATCTGCTCGGCATTGCAGACCAGGTCGAAAAGCTCCGGCCGGGGCGTCGCCCGCTTGAAGCGCAGTGTCCGTTTCCGGCGCTCGGCGCGCTCGCGCTCCCGCAGAGTGCGCCGGGCGGCGCTGCGGTCCTGGCGCTCCTCCAGCATCACTTGTCCCACCCGGACCGCCGCGGGGGCGGAAACCTTGACCCGGAGAACGCCCGGAAACCCTTGCAGCAGCAGTTCTGCGTCGGTTACAGCCAGGATCAGGTGGTGCTCGCGCGCCAGGCCGGCGACGATGGCTTTGACCGCATCCGGGTAGGCGGTCTCCGGCAGCTGCCGGCCGGCGCCGAACTCCTGTTCGATGAAAGAAGCCAGCCGCGAGGCCCGGATCACCTCGCAGCCGAGCCGCTGAGCCACGATCTGCGCGACTTCTTCAAAGCGGCACCCCGGCTCGCCGGAGATGGTGATCAGCCCCATCGCATCCAAATGATAGCGTACTTACCGAAGCCCGAAACCCTCGATGCCGGTGTAAGGTGGCGCCCCTTCGCCCGATGTTCTAGCCTGAGAAGCATGCCTCTATCCAGGAGAGCGTTTTGCGCCGGATTGAGCGGGGTCCTGGCGCTGCCGGGCCGCCTGGCCGCGGCGCGGGAACTGGCCTGCGACATCGCCGTGATCGGCGGCGGCGCCGGCGGCTGCGCGGCGGCGCTGGCGGCGGCCCGCAACGGTCTGCGGGTGGTGATGACGGAGGAGACCGACTGGATCGGCGGCCAGCTGACGTCGCAAGCCGTTCCTCCCGACGAGAATCCCTGGATCGAGTCTTTTGGCGGCACCCGCGCGTACCGCGGCTACCGCAATCAGGTGCGCGAATACTACCGGCGTAACTATCCGCTGACCGCCGAGGCGCGCGCCCGCTGGAACCTCAACCCCGGAGACGGCAGCGTATCCCGCCTGACGCACGAGCCCCGGGTTTCGCTCGCCGTCCTGGAGGAGATGCTGGCGCCCTACGTGAGCGGCGGGCGGGTGCTGGTATTGCTCCGGCACAAGGCCATTTCGGCCGGTGTCTCCGGCGACCGCGTCCGCTCGGTCACCGTACGCAGCCTGGAGAGCGGGCGCGAACGCGTGGTCCAAGCCGCTTACTTCCTCGACGCCACCGAGCTGGGCGATCTGCTCCCGCTCACCCGGACCGAGTACGTGACGGGCTTCGAATCGCGGCGCGACACCGGCGAACTGCACGCGCCCGAGCAGGCCCAGCCAGCCAACATGCAGGCTTTCACCTATTGCTTCGCCATCGATCACCTGGCGGGCGGGAACCACGTGATCGAGAAGCCCGCCGAATACGACTTCTGGCGAGACTACGTTCCCGACCTCAAGCCCGCATGGCCCGGACGCCTGCTGGCCTGGGCCTACTCCCATCCCATCGACCTGAAGCCCCGCACCCTCGGGTTCGATCCCGAGTGCGACGCCAACCAGACCGACGGCGGGCTGTGGACCTACCGCCGCATCGCGCGGAAGCGCAATTTCGTGCCGGGCGCCTATCCGGGCGATATCTCCCTGATCAACTGGCCGCAAAACGACTACTGGCTGGGCAACCTCTGCGAGGTGAGTGAAAGCGAGGCGGAGCGCCACCGCCGGCGGGCCAAGCAGCTCAGCCTCTCGCTGCTCTACTGGATGCAGACCGAAGCGCCGCGGGCGGACGGCGGGCAGGGCTGGCCTGGTCTGCGCCTGCGTCCCGACCTGGTGGGGACCGAGGACGGGCTGGCGAAGTACCCGTACGTGCGCGAATCGCGGCGCATCCGGGCGGAGTTCACGGTGCTGGAGCAGCACGTCGGCGCGGACGCGCGTGCCGCGCTGACGGGCAAGAAGGGGGAGGAGCTGAAGGCCGAGTCTTTCCACGATTCGGTGGGCATCGGCTGGTATCGCATCGACCTGCACCCCAGCAGCGGCGGGGACAACTACATTGACGTCGGCTCGATCCCCTTCGAGATCCCCCTGGGCGCCCTGATTCCGCGGCGGGTCGAGAATCTGCTGGCGGCGTGCAAGAACCTGGGCGTCACCCACATCACCAACGGCTGCTACCGCCTGCATCCGGTGGAGTGGAACATCGGGGAATCGGCCGGGCTGGCGGCCGTACAGGCCGTGCAGACGGGCGAACCGCCGCGCCACATCCGCAATACCAGGAAGCGGCTGGCGGAATTCCAGAACCGGATTCAGGCCCAGGGGGTGGAGATCCACTGGCCCAGGGTTTCGGGAAGCTGAGGCAGGCGTTCAGAAGGAGAAACCGGCCTCGCCGAACAGGTTGAGCCAGCGGTCGCGGGTGCGCAGGCCGGGCACCCACCCCAGCGCGTCGCCGTCACTGTGGCCGCGGTACATCTTCGAGGTCACGCCCAGGCGGAAGTGGCGCCCGCGGTCCAGGAAGAGACTGGTGTTAACCAGGGCGTAATACCCCCACCCGTTGCGCGCGTTGCAGACCGGACAGGCCACCCGGAAGTAGTCGGAAGGCTGGCGCAGCGATTCGGCGTAGCGCATGAAGACCCCGCCTCCGCCTCCGCTGAGCAGGAACCGGCCCCGGAAGAACGGCAGAATCGCGCGGCCGCCGAACGGCAGCAGGAATTCCCGGTCGCGTATGCGCAGGGGACCGAAGCCCGCATCGAAGTAATCGATGATGTCGGCGGCGCCAAAAAGGACGTCGAGGCCGA
Source organism: Bryobacterales bacterium (assembly GCA_020852755.1). GTDB lineage: Bacteria > Acidobacteriota > Terriglobia > Bryobacterales > Bryobacteraceae > JADZAF01. The sequence continues at coordinate 2,500 of JADZAF010000374.1, read as the reverse complement.
CATCCGCTTGAAAATTGGGGTGGAAGCGATACCCGTAGCCGAACGTGAGGCCCGGGCTGTCGCTGAACAATCCTCTCAGGTCCGCCTGGGGACGGCCGGCGCCGCCTCCAAATGTGAAGTTGTGACGGGGGTAATAATCCTGGGCCATGGCCGGTCCGGCCGCCAGAACCCCTGCCAGCATGAGGAAAGGCGCTTGACTCATGGCACCCTTATGACGCGCCCGCCGCGCGGCGAGTTTCGGCGAGTTCCGACATGGCCGGGAGGGGAAGACACTGTACTGCCGCCCTTTTCCGGCCGTCTCCGCGCCCCTTCACTTCCAGCACTTGATCCGGCCGGGGGCGAGCTCCCGCTCCCGTCCGCCTTTCCCCCGCCCGCCTTACAATGAAATCACGATGGCACAATTGGACAGTTTTGCTACCAGTTCGACTCTGAGTGCAGGCGGCCGGAGTTTTCGCATTCACCGCCTCGGTGCCCTGGAAGAGAGGGGTGTCGGTAACGTCGCGCGGCTCCCGTTTTCCATCAAGATCCTGCTGGAAAACCTGTTGCGCCACGAGGACGGCCGCAAGGTGACGGCGGGGGACATCGAGTTCGTGGCCCGCTGGAGCGGCGGGGGACAGAGCAAGGAAATCAGTTTCATGCCGGCCCGGGTGCTGCTGCAGGACTTCACCGGCGTGCCGGCGGCCGTGGACCTGGCGGCCATGCGCGACGCCCTGGCGGCCATGGGGGCCGACCCGGCGCGCGCCAACCCGCTGCTGGCGTCGGAACTCGTGATCGACCACTCCGTGCAGGTGGACCACTTCGGCTCTCCGGACGCCTTCCGGCAAAATGCGCTGTTCGAATACTCGCGCAACAGGGAGCGCTACGCTTTTCTGCGCTGGGCGCAGACCGCCTTCCGCAACTTCCGCGTGGTGCCGCCCGATACCGGCATCGTGCACCAGGTGAACCTGGAGTACCTGGGGCAGGTCGTCTACCGCAAAGACGGTGCCGCCTATCCCGACACCCTGGTGGGCACCGATTCCCACACCACCATGATCAACGGCCTGGGCGTGGTGGGGTGGGGCGTGGGCGGCATCGAAGCCGAGGCCGCCATGCTGGGCCAGCCCATCTCCATGCTGCTGCCCGACGTGGTGGGCTTCCGCCTGCACGGCCGGCTGCGCGAGGGCTGCACCGCCACCGACCTGGTCCTGACCGTGACCCAGATGCTCCGCAAGAAGGGCGTGGTGGGCAAGTTCGTCGAATTCTACGGGAACGGCTTGAGCCAGTTGTCGCTGGCCGACCGCGCCACGGTGGCGAACATGGCGCCCGAGTACGGCGCCACCATCGGTTTCTTCCCGGTCGACGAGGAAACCCTCCGGTACCTGCGCTTCACCGGACGTCCGGAGGATCTGGTGGCTCTGGTGGAGGCCTATGCCAAGGAACAGGGGCTGTTCCGCACGGATGAAACCCCCGAGCCGGTCTTCTCCGACAAGATCGAACTCGACCTCGCGACCGTGGCGCCCTCCATGGCCGGGCCGAAGCGCCCGCAGGACCGCGTCAACCTGCCCGATGTGAAGAAGAACTTCCAGGAGTTCGCGGCCTCCGCGCCGGCGAAGAAGGCGGAGCTGGTATTCGAGGACGGCACCAAGGCCAGCCTGCAGCACGGCTCGGTCGTGATCGCCGCCATCACCAGCTGCACCAACACCTCCAATCCTTCCGTCATGATGGCGGCGGGGCTGCTCGCCAGGAAGGCCGTGGAGAAAGGGCTCACGGCGAGGCCCTGGGTCAAAACCAGCCTGGCGCCCGGCTCGAAGGTGGTTTTCGACTACCTTCAGGCCGCGGGCGTGATGCCCTACCTGGAGAAACTGAACTTTCACCTGGTGGGATACGGCTGCACTACCTGCATCGGCAACAGCGGGCCTCTTCCCGAGCGCATCAGCGAGGCGGTCAGAAAGAACAACCTGATTGTGGCCGCGGTGCTCAGCGGCAACCGCAATTTCGAGGGGCGCATCAACTCGCAGGTCAAGGCCAATTACCTGGCGTCGCCGCCGCTGGTGGTGGCTTTCGCCATCGCGGGCCGGGTGGACGTCGACCTGGAGAACGAACCGCTGGGCGAGGACGCCGACGGGCAGCCGGTCTACCTGCGGGACGTGTGGCCGTCGAGCGAGGAAGTGCAGGAGGCCATCCGGACCTCGCAGACGCCGGAGATGTTCCGCAAGGAGTACGGCGAGGTTTTCGAAGGCGACAGCAATTGGAAGTCGATGCCCATCCCCTCCGGCGACCGCTACTCCTGGGACGCCCGGAGCACCTACATCAAGAAGCCGCCCTTCTTCGAGAACATGGCGGATCCCAGCCGGCCTGTCAGCGACCTGAAAGGGCTGCGGGCCCTGGCACTGCTGGGCGATTCCGTCACCACCGATCACATCTCGCCGGCCGGCTCGATCCCGGCGGAAAGCCCGGCGGGACAGTACCTGATCGCCGAAGGCGTGCATCCGGTGGACTTCAATTCCTACGGTTCGCGGCG
>JADZAF010000373.1 GCA_020852755.1 Bryobacterales bacterium | reverse complement strand
CGAGGAGGACTTCGGCCTGGGTGCGGGTCAGGCGCGAGGCCGAGGGCGAACTGGAGGTGCGCTCGGTGTCCCAGCGGGTAAGGCGGATGCCCGGCGCCAGGCGCAGCGGGCCGGTGCGCATTTCGACACCCGCGGCAACTGCGAGGCCCAGCGAGGTGCGGCGGTTCAGTCCCTCGGGCGAGTCCGTTTCGTAGGCGGTGATCTCCGTGCCGCCGGGCGGGGGAAAGTAGGTGCGGACGGTTCGCTGGCCGCGCTCCTTGATGGAGAAGAGGCGGCGGAGAGAGGGTCCCGCGCCGAGATATGCGTTGATTCCGGGCACGAGCCTCAGGCGGACTTTGGCCAGCACGGGGATCTCGAGTGAGTTGCCGGAGGTAACGGAACGGACGCTGACGAACGGGCCGGTCGGCGGGCCGCCCGCCGACCAGGCGTCGAAACCAAAGCGCTTGTAGACGAAGCCGGTTTCAAGGGCGAGGCGGTCCCAGGGACGCACTTCGACGAACGGTCCCAGGGTGTAGCGCCGGGGCGCGGAGGTGACGCCGCTGGAGCCGGTGCGGCTGTAGGCGCTGGCGTCCCGGATGAAGTGCGTCAGCGGCACGCCGCCGCTGACGCCGACATCCACTTGTGCGCGGAGAAGGGCCGGAGCAGCCAGAATCGCGATACACCCAAGCGCGTGGTGACAGACGCGCCGGGAATGGAACACTGCTTTCAAAAGATAAAGACCCTCTGCCGCCCGAAATCACTACAGGACCGGAAAAAACAGAGAACAAGACCTTATTTCGAATTTTACCACGCGGCGGCGCCCCGAGAGATGGAGTGAGTTCGGCGAGCCGCGAACCGCTCCTTGCAGTCGCGGCTCAGTATGCCAGGCCCTTGCCGTTTCCTCTCCTGCCAGGGCATAGGCCCCAGTTTTCAGGTTCGCCACGCCGAACGAAAGTGTTACCGATGTCGCCGGTCCGTGCCCCGTTTCCGAGCCGCGACCAAAGGGAGCCGCAACTATGGGTAGTTGGTCCGCGCGTAGGAGATCAGCGAGGAGAGCGCCGGGCCGCCGCCGAACTCGTTGTCGCCCGACGTGTTCATGGCCGGAGTGCTGGCTTCCGCGCTCTGCACGCCCACCACGCGCGGCCAGGGCTCGCCGTCCCACCAGCCCCAGATCGGGCCGCCGGAGTGGCCGGGCACCACGTCGTTGAAGTGACCCAGCACGTAGCCCGTCTGTCCCGAGGTGCTCTCATCCTCCACCGTGGAGATCGCGCAGGAGCCCTGGAAAGCCGGCCGCTGAGCGCCGCTGAGGTCGCTCGGGTATCCCATGTGCTGCCAGTAGGAGCCGCCGTTCCAGTCGTCGTCGTAAGTGCGGTAGCCCGGGTAGCCCAGCGTATCGCCCAGCCGCGTGTCGAGCACGCAGACCACGTAATCGAAGGCGGTTTCGAAGTTGCTCAGACCGTCGCCTCCGTTGGCCTTGTTCCAGGAAATGACCCGTGTGGCCCAGGCCTCGCCGAAGGGAGCGGAGCCGTTGTAGTAGGCCGGGCGGAAGCGGACCCAACCGGCCGTGCCGTCGTTGTTCCACTGGATGACGTGGCTGCAGGTGAGCAGCAGGCGCGCGCCGATCGTGCAACCCGTGCCGGCGCCCAGCGGCGAATCCACGCGTCCCACCGTGCGCCAGGGAAACGAGGTGTCCTGGTAGATGTAGCGCTGGTCGGGAGCGAAGACATTGCACGGCAGGTCCATGCCTTCCGGCAGTTTCACGCCCGCGGGCGGACGCGAGCGCTCGTTGGCCCGCAGGGTCACCTTGGGCGGCACGAACTTGACTTCGGCCCAGGGGTGGCGGAGGCCATCAGCGCTCTCCTGGCGGATCTTGCTGAGGCTGGCTTTCTTCAACGCTTCGGCGGGAATCGTGTCATGAGGCGACCGCACGCCGAGTTGCTTGCCGGATATCTGGGCCTCCAGCCGGTAGAGATTCGCGGCGCCGCGGACTTTGGCAAGGTTGGCGCGGGTGCGCTCGGGAACCCGAAGAGTTGCGAGATTCAGACGGACCGTGGCGGGAGGATCGGCCTCCGCCTTCAACGTCCGCCTACGCATCAGTTGACTGCCCAAAAGGGGCTTGGGATGGGTTTCTTCCGGCATGTTTCTCCTTACGGATAGGTGGTGATTCCGGAAGCCCGAACATTACAGTTCGTTCTCTACGAACCGGACGGCTTCGACGAACGTGCCGAGGCGCAGTCCGGCCGCCTCCGCGCCAGTCACCGGCCGGCCGTTGAACCGGAGGTTCTGGATGGTCACGCCGCGGACGTCGTGCTGCGCGTCCAGGCCGGTGAAGGAGGAAGGCGGCAGGCGGCTGCCGGTGACGGCGATGTTTCTAAACAAGACGTCGCGGACAGTGCCGCGTTCGGTATCGGCGGAGTAGCGGTTCCGGCGGATGACGATCACCATCAACTGCGGCAGATAGTTGGCCTCCGGCCTGGGGCGGTAGGTTTCGCCCGGCTCCTTCTGCAGCAGCGGCTGGGGGTTGGAATCGTCCACCTCGACGCGAATGTCCTCGAAGCGGATGCCGCGCACGGCGGCCCGGTCGCCGTGCTGAATATCCATGGCGATGTGGGTGTTGCGGATCACGTCGATATCGCGAAAGGCGACTTCGGAGATCTCGGGGGCGGAAGTTTCGGCTCCGATCTCCAGGGCGCGGCCCCAATCGCACCAGATCACCAGGCCGGCGGCGAGCACGTTACGCACCGGCCGGGCGTCGAAGGACTGCTGCCGGCTCTTGAGGCCCTTGAGCACGACGGCGTCGTCGAAGGAGCGCACGAAGGAATCGCGGATGGTGACGTCCTGGCTGTTGCAGATGTCGATGCCGTCGGCGTTGTAGCGCCACAGGCCGATCAGTTTGACCCGCGAGATGTCGAGGTTGCGGCAGCCGAAGGCGCTCAGGCACCAGACGTCCGGATCGCGCAGGATCACACCCTCGATCTTCACACCGGTCGAGCCGGAGAGCCGTATGGAGCCGCCGCCCTGGCCGCGCTCGAACTCGCTGGTGTCGATGACGCCGCGGCCCAGGATGCGGACGTTGGACACGCCGCGGCCGTCGATGGCGGTATAGACCACGGCTCCGCCGGCCACGTAGACCGTCTGGCCGCTGCGCAGTTGGATTTTGCCCGGCCGGTGCACGCCCGGACCGAAGTAGAGCACATCGGGATCGCCGGCTTTGGGGACCTCGCTCTCGGGCGGGTCGGCGAACAGGTGCAGGGCGTTGCGGGGGCCGTCAAGCTCCACGGTCACCGGGCCGGGGCGGTCGAGGCGGAAACGGATGCGGCGGCCCTTGACTTGCCAGCGGATGCCGCGCGAGAGGGGCCGCACGGCCACCGATTGGAAGGGCCGCCGGCTATGCACCTCGACGGTGACCGGCCCGGACATGCTCCAGTAGGCGAAGCCTGCCAGTTCCGTCTGGTCGAGAGGGCGCTGGTAGCCGGGCCAGACCTGGTTGAAGGGCATGGCCGAAACGCGGCAGGAGTAGACGGCGGCCGGGAGGCCGTTCACCCGCAGTGTGTAATCGGCGGAGAGTCTTTCGCCCTCCGGCGCGGGCCAGGTGACGACATTCTTCCCGGCGAGGCAGCCTGCCAGCAGGGCCAGGGCGGCGGCCATCCATGGAATTCTCATATTCCGACAATCTACTCCAGAAGCGGGCGCGCGGCGGCTTCCTGTTATGATCAGGGGTTCACTGCAACACTATGCTGGACTCCCGCTTCGACCGGCCCTACAGGCTGGGCCACAAGACGGTTCGCGGCCGGCTGGTGATTCCGTCCGGAATCCGCTGCACGCACGCCGCGACCATACGGAAGTGCTTTGAGGAAGCGCCTCCGTTCGGGGTCGTGACGACCAAGAGCATCAGCGCGCGGCCGCGGCAGGGGTACCGGGAGCCGATCTACGCGCGCTACGCGCCCGGCTGCTACATCAACGCGGTGGGGCTGGCGAATCCCGGAGCGCAGCGGTTCCTGGCGGAGTTCGAAGGCATCACGATTCCTGAAGACAAGTTCCTGCTGGTTTCGATTTTCGGGTCGGACGTGGAGAGCTTTCTCGAAGCGGCGGAGACCCTCAAGCCGGTTGCGGACGGCTTTGAATTAAATATGTCCTGCCCGCATGCCAAGGGCTTCGGCGCGCAGGTGGGGCAGGACCGGGAGTTGTTGAAGACCATCACACGGGTGGTGGCGGGAGCGGTGGACGTTCCGGTCTTCGTGAAGCTGGCTGCCACGCTGAACGATATTGAGGGCGCGGCGCGCGCCTCGCTGGAGGCGGGAGCGGCGGGGATCACGGTGACCAACACGATCGGCCCGGCCATCGTCCCGGTGGGCGAAAGCCCGATTCTGCACAACAAGTACGGCGGCCTGTCGGGGGACGGCATACGTCCGCTGGGCTTGCGGGCGGTGGAGCAGGTGCGGCAGGCGGTGGGCGGCGAGGCGGTGGTCATCGGCATGGGGGGGATTGCTTCGGCGGAGCACGTGAGACAATTCGCGGCCGCCGGGGCGGACCTGTTCGGGATCGGCAGCGCGCTCACCGGCCTGGACAGCTGCCAGTTCCGCCAGTACGCGGCCGGGCTGCAGCACGACCTGCTGGCGGGAAGGGAAGAGCAGCAGACGCGCGGGCGTTCCTGCGAATCGGCCATCGCCATGGATTACGTGACGACGCGGATCCGGTCGCGGCGGGACTACAACGACTCGCTCTTCAAACTGGTGCTGGAGGCGCTGCCGGGCGGGTACGCGGACGGCGATCTGGCGGGCAAGTTCTACTTTCTGTGTAATCCGGGGTTCGGGGAGAAGCCGTTCGCCATCTTTTCAGCGGAAGAGAAAAGCGTGGTGGTCCGCACGGTCGGCGAGTACACGCGGCACCTGGCGGGGCTGGGGCCGGGGGCGGAGATCCTGCTGCGCGGGCCGTACGGGCGGGGGTTGCCGCGGTTCACGGAGAGCACGGTGATCTTCAGCGGGGGCGGTACCGGGATCGCTTCCATTCTGGAAGCGGGGCAGCAACTGCGGGGCAACCGCCGGATCTTCGCCTTGGGCGCGCGGTCCCGGGATCATCTCTTCGAGGTGGAGCGGTTTGAGAAGCTGGGGCGGGTCTTCCTGGCGACCGACGACGGCAGCGCGGGCTATCACGGCTACGTGCCGGACCTGCTGCGGCAGGTGCTGGGAGAACTGGCGGGCGAGGAGAAAGAGCGGCTGGTCTTCATCAACTGCGGGCCCGAGCCGATGGTGCGGGGTTGCTTCGGGATCCAGAGGGATCTGGCTCCGCCGCACCGGATCCTGGGAGCCATCGAGTACATGACGAGCTGCGGGGTGGGCATCTGTGGGAAGTGCGCTTCGCCCTCGGGTGCGCTCTCCTGCATCGACGGCCCTTTCCTGCCGGTGACCGAGTTCGAGCGGCCGGGGTCCTGGCATCGCTGAGGAAGGCGGCGCTCGGCTTCGAGTCACACCGTCAAGCGGTTTGGACTGCCCGGGGTTCTTTTCCTTGAGTGTCGGGGCGGAGTCATTCAGTCTTAATAAGACTTAATGAGAAACAGGTCCCCTTGACCGGTCCTGCGGAGTATACTGATCTGCCGGCCGCATGACCGGCCAATCCATGCTCAAGGGGGAGCATCAGCTGATGCACAGGGGATTCGTCTTTCTGCTGCTAGTCATTTCCATGTCCGGCGCGCTGTTCGCGCAGGGCGGTCTTGGCTCGATCTCCGGCACCGTGGTTGATCCAAGCGGGGCCGTAGTGCCCAGCGCCCGGGTGGTCCTGCTGGAAATACAGACGCAGGGCACGCGGGCCATCGCCAGCAATGAAGCCGGGTTGTTTACCCTGCCTTCCGTAGTACCGGGACGTTACGCAGTGACTGTCTCGGCTCCGGGCTTTAAGGAGAAGAAACTCGAAAACATTACGGTGAATGCCTTCCAGCAGATCTCACTGGGCCAGGTGGCCCTGGAGATCGGCGAGGGCGTGGCTTCGGTAGTGACGGTGACGGCGGAGCAGCAACTGGTGAAGGATTCGGCCGTCCGCTATGACACCATCCAGGCGCGCCAGGTTTCCGATATGCCGCTGATGGGCCGCAACTGGACCGGGGTCCTCAAGGCGATTCCGGGAGCCGTGCCGACCAGCCGCGAGGCGTACCAGGGGCGGGAATACGGGTACTACGGCTACGCCGATTTCCGCATCAACGGAAAGGCGGCCGTGCAGACGGCCGTTAACCTGGACGGAGGCAGCATCGTCGATCACGGCAGCGACGCCAAGACCAGCGTGGCGCCCAGCCTGGAGTCGATCGAGGAAGTCTCGCTGCTCGCGAATAACTTCCAGGCGGAGTACGGAACCCGCAGCGGCGTCATCGTGAACGTGGTCACCAAGTCGGGCAGCAACCAGTTCCGCGGCACGGTGTGGGACTACTTGAGGAACGAAGCGCTGAACGCCAACAGCTGGGAGCGGAATTACCTGGGAACCAAGCGTCCCATGTACCGCTACAACTACTTCGGCGGCAACCTGGGCGGGCCGATTGTGAAGAACAAGCTGTTCTTCTTCTACAACTACGAGCGCTTCAAACAGAACACGCCGGGAAGCACGACGCTCTCCCGGGTTCCGACGGCGGCGGAGCGGCAGGGCGATTTCTCGCTGACGCGCCTCTCCAACGGGACCCGGCCCACGGTCTACCAGCCCGGGGCGCAGTTGTCCGGCAGCGGGCAGGTCTTCCCCAACAACGTGATTCCGCCCTCCATGCTGAATTCACTGGGCAAGGCGGTTCTGAATATTTACCCGGATCCGAATTACTCGGCCGATCCGTTTTACAACTACGTCTTCAGTTCGCAGCGCAAAGCGCCCCGCTACTCGAGCGTGGCCAAGGTGGACTGGAACATCAGCGACAAGGCGCGCGCCTACGTGCGCTACACCTGGGACGGAGGGACGGCGGAAGACCGGGGCACCTGGAACTCCAGCGCGCCGCTGCCCTTCAACATGATCAAGCAGCCGCGTCCGGACTACGCGCTGTCCGGCAACCTGACTTACACCTTCAGCCCGTCGGTCGTGATGGAGACGGTGTTTGGGTGGAATCGTGACGATGTCAAGGTGCTGCCGCTCAATCCCGACGAAGTCACCAAGACCAAGTGGGGTCTCTCGAAGCTCCCGGTGGCCTTCGACCCGGGCACCGACATGCTGCCGGGCATCACCACCGGCTTCTACCCGGACTTCCACTTCAACCGCCTGCCGTCTTACGCCATCGCCGACGAGTATCAGTATTTCAACACCATCAGCTGGACTCGCGGGACGCACATGTTCAAATTCGGCGGGCAGTTCGTGCGCAACGACAAGGACGAGTTCCAGAACACGGCCAACAAGGGAGTGTACGATTTCCGGGTAAGCCAGAGCGCGTTTGATACGGGCTTCGCGCCCTCCAACGTGCTGCTCGGCGCACTGTCCACTTTCACCCAGGTGGAGCGGGTGAGCCGCATCAATACGCGGGTCAACCAGTATCTTTTCTTCGCACAGGATACCTGGAAGGTGAGAAGAGACCTGACCCTCGATTACGGAATGCGTTTCTACCATCTGCCGACGGAAATCGAGGAGGATCCTTCGGATACGCTGGACGCCGTCTTTCTCCCCAGCAAGTGGGATGCGGCCAAAGCGCCCCGGTTCTACGTTCCCGATCCGCGCAGTCCCAGCCGGGTGATCGATCCGCTCTACCCGGACGACCCGCTGCCCGCCAACCTGTCGAACACGCTGCGGTACTCGATCGTGCCGGGTTCGGGGGATGTGATGAACGGCGTGTTTGCGCTGGGCCAGGGCGGCCTGGGCAAAGCGGCGCTGAACGATCCGTCCTGGCTGCTGGTGGCTCCGCGGGGCGGCTTCGCCTGGTCGCCGGGAGGGAGTACGAAGACGGTGATCCGCGGCGGCTTCGGCTGGACCTACAACTTCCTGCAGCTGAGCCAGACGGTCAACCAGTTCCGCAACGGGCTGTCTCAATCGGTGAACATGGTGCAGACCAGCCTGGACACGTTGACGCAGGCGTCGACGGTCCGGCGGATCGACCCGCGCGCCTACGGGGCCCGGGACGAGACAGCGCAGAGGATGCCGACCGTGTACGACTACAGCATCTCGGTGCAGCGCGAACTGCCCGGAATGTTCGTGGTGGACATCGGGTACATCGGCAACCTGCAAAGGCACCAGCCGGTCTCCTTCGAACTGAACGCGGTGCCGCTGGGCGAGGCGTTCAAGCCGGAGTACATCGATCCCCGCAGCGTGGGCTATAACTTCGTCGGGCCGATCAGCTCCTCGAACCCCGGTCCGGCCCTGCCCGGCAGCAACGCGGTGGACCAGAACCTGATGCGGCCGTATCGCGGACACGGCGCCATCAACATCCAGCCCAACGTGGGCAACAACCGGTATGACTCGCTGCAGGCGACGCTGAACAAGCGCTTCGGGGGAGGACTGACTCTCTCCGCCGCCTACACCTGGAGCCGTTTCCTGACCCAGCAGGAAAGCACCGGCCTGTACTACTACAACTGGAAAGACTACACGGGCGATATACAGAACCAGGACCGCCGGCACGTGGTGGCGATCAATTACACCTACGAACTGCCCAAGTTCGCCGCCCGCCTCGGGTGGAACAACGGGTTCAGCCGGCAGTTGCTGAACGACTGGCGCATCGCCCACATGATTTCGATCTTCAGCGGCCAGGACTATACGCCCACGTTCAGCATCCAGCAGGCCAACACGACCACCAACATCAGCGTGAACCGCATCTTCCTGGGTACCGACGATCTGGCGCCGCGCCAGCCGCTGCTGGGGGACCCGAACTCGCTGGACCGCGACGTGGCCCACCAGTTCGATATCGCTCAATTGGGTCTGCCGGACGTCTATCCGAAGGCCGATGGAACGGGGCCGCGCAATTACCTGCTAGGGCGGGGATCGTTCTCCAACGATCTGACCATCACGAAGGCGTTCAAGATCACGGAGACGAAAGCCTTCGAGCTGCGCGCCAGCGCGTTCAACGCGTTCAACCAGGTGCGCCGTCCGGTGATCAACACCGGCATCCAATACAAGGCCAAAGGCCGAACGCTGGCCGAGGGCTTCAGCGTGTTGAACACGCCCGAGGCCACGGCGGCGCGGACCACGGGCAGCGCGACGGCGATTTACAACGCGTACCGGGGCGGTGTCGGGCACGTGAACATGACCAACACCGATCCGATGCGGGTGATCGAGATCGGCGTGAAATTCCGGTTTTGAAATCAGCGGCGGCAGAGGCGCCGCCGCCGGGCGCTGAAAGCGGCGCTGCCGGTTCAGATGCGGCCGAGCTTGGCGACGGCTTCCTTTAACGACCGGTACTTCTCGATGAACGGGTAGGTCCGGTGCTCAAGCTCGTCGAGTTCCTGGGCCTTCTTCAGGACTGCGGCGGCCTGGGCGCGCGGCACCACCACCACGCCGTCTTCGTCGGCCGTGATGATATCGCCGGGGTTGACTACGACTCCGGCGCAGGTGACGGCAATGTCCACGCCGCCCAGCTTGTAGTGGTTGACGGTGGTGGAGGGGACGATGCCGCGCGCGAAGACGGGAAACTGAAGGCGCTTGAGCTGCGGAACGTCGCGTACGGAGCCGTCCACCAGGGCGGCGGTGACTCCGCGGACTTTCAGGGCCGTGCCGATCAGGCCGCCGATTCCGGCGAAGTCCAGACCGTCGGTCATGACCATGACGTAGACGGAGCCGGCGGGCGCGCGGTCGATGGAATCCAAAAGGCCGGGAAGGGCGCCTTCCGTGTGTTCCTCCTTCCTGAGCAGAACGGTAACCGCCGGTCCGGCGAACTTGGTAGTGAACAGCGGCCGCATGTCGTGATTCATGTAGCCGCGTTTCCCGTACAGTTGCTCCATGGCGTCGGCGACCGAGGCCACCTCGACCAGGCGGAAGCCCTCGACCAGGGGGTCGGCGCTGGGTTGGGTGGCCACCCGGCCGGCCAGGCCGAACAGGAACAGGGTGACGCCGAGCAGGAGAGAGATTACCGGTTTCATAGCCGCTTGCCTCCTTTGCCGCAGCCGCACGCGGCGCGGTCCCCTGCAGTGTATGCCCGGCGCGAGACGGGTACAAGGATGCCCGCGAGGCTCCGCGTGGAGTAGACTGCTGGCGATGGCCCTGCATTCAATGAACCGGATCCTGCCGGCCCTGGCCGGCTTTTGCCTGCTGATTCCCGGCGCGCTGCGTGCGCAGACAACGCCGGGCGGTTTCCGCTGGCCGGACGGCAAGCGCGTGGCGGTGAGTTTTTCCTTCGATGACGCGCGCACCAGCCAGGTGGACGCCGGCCTCGCGCTGTTCGAGAAGCACGGCGTCAAGGCCACGTTCTACGTCTCCCCGCGCAGCGTGGAGAAGCGGCTGGAGGGATGGAAGAAAGCGGTGGCGGCCGGGCACGAGATCGGCAACCATTCCAACACCCACCCGTGCACGGCGAATTTCGGGTTCTCGGCGGCGAACGCGCTGGAGGATTACACGCTGGCGCGGATGGACCAGGAATTCGACAACGCCAACCGGGCGATCGAGCGGATGCTGGGCGTCCGGGCGGCGACCTTCGCATATCCCTGCGGGCAGAAATTCGTGGGCCGCGGCACGGAAGTGAAGAGCTATGTGCCGCTGGTGGCCAGGAAGTTTCTGGCGGGCCGGGGCTTCCGCGACGAGATGGCCAACGACCCGAAGGTATGCGACCTGGCGCAGTTGCTGGGTGTGGAATCGGACGGGCTCTCCTTCGAGCAGATGCGGGAGATGACCGGGACGGCAGCGGCACGAGGGGGGTGGCTGGTTTTCGCCGGGCACGAGATCGGGGCGCCGGGACGGCAGACCACCCAGGCGGCCGCGCTGGAGCAATTCCTGCGCTACGCCGCCGACCCGGCCAACGGCATCTGGATCGACACGGTGCGGGCGGTGGGCGAGTACGTGCGGACGCACCGCGGCGGGCGGCCGTAGAGACCGTGGGACGGAAAGGAGCGTCTATGTGGACACGAAGAGACATGCTGCGCCTGGCGGCCGCGTTGCCGGCCGGCGGGTGGCTGGCCCGGTACGAGGCGCTGGCTGCGCCCTACAAGGGTGAGGTCAAGATCACGGCAGTCAAGGCCCTGCAACTGGACATCGTCGGGGACGGCTGCCTGATCCGGATCGACACGGACGCGGGCATCACGGGCTACGGGGAGGCAGGCGTGAACGCGCGGATGGCGCGATCGCGCATTGAAAACCTGCCGCGCCTGATCGGCGCCGACCCGCTGGCCATCGAGCGGCATTTCCGCGCCATGACCGGAGTGCAGCATCCCTTCCTTCCCAGCATTCCGACCATCAGCGGGATCGATATCGCGCTGTGGGATATCGCCGGGAAGGTCACGGGATTGCCGGTCTACCGCCTGCTGGGCGGGCCTTTCCGTCCCTCGGTGGCGATGTATTCGCACGGCGATTATCTGAAGGATATGCTGGACCCGGCCTCCTGCCGGGAGTGGGCGCAGATGATCCGCTCGGCGCCCGAGGGGTTCACGACGTTCAAGATCGAGCCCACGCAGTGCCTGCGGGGAGAGCGCCTGGCGATGCCGGTGACCAGCGCGCAGCTGCGCAAGATCGCGCGCGGGTTCGCCAACGTCCGGGAGGCGGTGGGAGAGGAGATCGACATCGGGGTGCACTGCCATAACCAGTACGACACGCCGGGGGCCATCGGGGTGGCCAAGGCGACCGAAGCGATCAACCCGCTCTTCCTCGAGGATGCGCTGAACGTGGCATGGTCGGAGGGATGGATCGCGCTGAAGCGGGCCACCCGCACTCCCATCATGATGGGCGAGAAGCTGGAGCTGGTGGGACAGTTCCGCCCCTTTCTGGACAACCAGGCAGTGGACATCGTCCATCCCGATATCTCCTATGCGGGCGGTATCACCGGCTGCCGCAAGATCGCCGACTATGCCGCGCTGACGCGCATTCCGATGGCCCTGCATAACGTGGGGACGCTGGTGCGCACTTACGCCTCGGCGCACCTGGCTGCTTCGGTTGACAACTTCTACCGTTCGGAAAGCCGGCTGGGACGCCCGGGCCGGGTGATTGAGAAAATGGCCGCCGGGGCGCCCCCGGTGGTGAAGAACTCCAGCCTGCAGCTTCCGGAAGGGCCGGGTCTGGGGCTGGAGATCGACCCGGGCTTCATCAGGCAGCACATGGCGCGCGGGGAGACGGACTGGGCATAGGGGGAGCGCCGTTTCCGGACCGCGGCCAAAGGGAGTTCTCAAAACCGCTCCCCGCCGTCGCTGCCCGGTAGGGGAGACCGACATGAACAGACGCCAGATGCTGTTCGCCGCCGCGGCCGGGTGGGCGCCCGGTGCGATGCCTCGCGTGCCGTTCGG
>JADZAF010000372.1 GCA_020852755.1 Bryobacterales bacterium | reverse complement strand
CTAACGGTATGGCATTCCCGAAGTGGCCCGTATCGACCGATCGTGAACTGGAACTGATCCGCCAGGTGTTGGAGAGCGAGCGCTGGGGCGGCTACCACGAGTTTGTCACCCGGCTGGAGGGGGAATTCGCGGCTTTCCAGCACTGCGCTCACGGCATCAGCGCCGCCAACGGAACCCTGACGCTGGAGATGGCGCTGCTCGCCTCCGGAGTGGGGCCGGGCGACGAAGTGATCGTGCCCGCCATCTCATTCGTCTCCACGGCCACCGCCGTTTCCCGGGTGGGCGCCGTTCCGGTATTCGTGGACATTGAGGAATACACCTTCAACATGGACCCGGACCGGGCTGCGGCGGCCGTCAGCGCCAGGACGAAAGCCATCATCCCGGTTCACTTCGGCGGCGCCATGGCCGACATGGACCGGCTGATGTCCCTGGCGCGGGAACGCGGCCTGGCGGTCATCGAGGACGCCGCCCACGCCCACGGCTCCGAGTGGCGCGGCCGGCGCGCGGGCAGTTACGGGCTCACCGGCTCCTTCAGTTTCCAGAATTCGAAGGTGATGACGGCCGGCGAGGGCGGCATGCTGACCACCAACGATCCCGGCTTCGCCGAGCGGGCCCACTCCATCGCCAACCAGGGACGCCGCACGGGCGGCGGATGGTTTCATCACTACATCCTCGGGAGCAACTTCCGCCTGAGCGCCTTGCAGGCCGCCGTGCTGCTGGCCCAACTGGAGCGCCTTCCGGAACAGATCCGGCAGCGCACCTGCAACGCGCAGCGGCTCTGCCGGGAACTTGCGGATCTGCCGGGAATCACCTGGCAGCGGATCGCGCCCGAAGCCAATGTCCACTCTTACTATCTGCTGCTGGGCCGGATTGACTCCGCTAAGTCGGGATACACCCGGGACAAGTTCCAGAAAGCTCTCGCGGAGCGGGGAATTACCTGCACTTACTATCCCCACCCGCTGTACGCCAACCCGGTCTATCAGACCCTGCCATGCCGGGCGGAGCCCTGTCCGGTTGCCGAGGCTACGATACAGGACGCTTTCTGGCTTTCCCACCGCTTGCTGATGGGGAACGAGGCAGACACGCTGCAGGTGGCGGAGGCCGTACGGGCCGCGGCCCGCGTGTAGCGCGTCGCGCCGCGGCTCGGTCGGCAGAGCCCGGCCGGCGCGGCCTGGCCGTGCCCCTTTGTCGAGCCGCGGCCGGCGGCGGCAGTAGCCGTTACTCCTCGCAGGCTCCGCCGGCGCTGATGGCGATGGTCACGGGCTCGCTATCCACGCCGCCCGCGCGAACCTGAACCGGGATGCGGCATCCCCGGGGCGCATCGCCGGGAATCACGAAGTAGAGATTGTCGACGCCTGCGAAGCCCGGAGCGCGGCCCTTATACAGGACCTGGGCCGGCTTCCCGCCTATCATCACCTCCACATCGACCGGCAGGCCCGCTCCCTGCGGCGGCGAATTGTCCGGATCCAGCCCGGCGCCCAAACCCGAGCCCCATCCGATGACAATCTGTCCTGGACGCGCCGGCGCGGCCCGGGTACAGAGCGGGTAATCCGCGGGCGACGCCACGGTTTGAAAGAGGCCCGCTTCCGGATCGCCGGCCACGAAGAACTGGAAATTGGCCCGCGCCACCCGGACGGTGACCGGGCGGCTTGGGAAACCGGCGTAGAGCACTTGAATCTGGACCTCCCCGAGCGGCGCATCGGAGGGCATGATGGCGTTGATTTGTCCCGCGGAGACGTAGAGCGGAATTGCGTTGAGGGTTGACTCGCCTTGCTTCACCCGCACAGTGACGTCGGCTAGCCACGCGCCCAGCGGATACCCGGGAGTGGCCAGGCCTTCGGCCGGTCCCAGCCCCGCGCCGTAGATCGAGAAGATGGAACCGCGCGCAATAACTGCTCCCGGCCGGTACCCCGCGGCGGTGATCACGCCGCCGGAGTAGAATTCCGGCAGCGGCCGCGGTATGCCGAGTTTCCGGATGCGGCCGGCCTCTGCAATGTAGAGATTGCCCGCCGAATCGAAGGCGATCCCCACCGGTCCATTCAGTTGAGCCAGTTCCCCGGGACCATTGTCGCCGCTCGAGTCCGGGCCGAGCGTACCGGCGACGTTCCAGATCATGCCGTCGCGGTCGATGCGGCGCACGCGGTTGTTGCCGGTGTCGGCGATATAAAGTTCCCCGCCGGGTTCCACTGCAAGCGCGGAGATGTTGCTCAGGCAGGCCGTGGACGCCGGGCGGGCATCGCCGTTGAACGCCGGGACCCCGCACAGCGGCTTTCCCGCGTAAGCGGCGATGTCGCCGCCGGGTGTCATGCGGTGGATGTAGCCTTCACCGGCGATGTACAGAATTCCGGCACGATCCATCGCCAGCGCACGTGGCGAGTTGAGCTGCACCTGGGTCGCGGGCAGAGGGGACGCGGTGACCTTCGCTGTTCCGCCGCCCGCGATGGTGCTGATGGTTCCATCAGGAGCCAGTTTGCGGATCCGATCGGACTCCGCTATGTACAGGTTCCCCAGCGCGTCGGCCACAAGCCCGGTCGGCGCGCCGAGCCGCGCGCTGCGCCCCGGTCCCCCGTCGCCATCGTGGCCGAAGGAGCCAGTGCCCGCAATCCGGTGGATGATGCCGCCGGTGTCCACCTTCCAGACACGGTTGCCGAAGTTGCTGTCGGATTCCGCGATGAAGATGTTGCCGGCCGCGTCGGCAGCCAGCCCGCGCGCGACGTCCAGGGCCGCCTTCACCGCCGGGCCGCCGTCACCCTCGCCCAGAGATCCGCCGGGGGCGCCCGCCACCATGCGCAGGAAGCCATCCGGAGAGACCGAGCGGATGGGGCCCCCGGAACAGAATCCGGGAATCACGCTGCCCCCGGGGGTGAGAAATCCCGTTTCGCAGCCGTAGGAGGCAAAGAGCACCGCGCCGGAAGGGTGCAGTGCCATGGCCGAGATCGGGCCCAGCGCGGCCTGGGTGGCCGGCCCCGGGGCTGCGCTGCCGGTGGCGCCGCCGCCCGCCACGGTGGTGATCACGTGGTCCGATGGCGTGACGGCCACGGGAGCGGGATCGCGCGCCGGATCGATCTTCACGATGAAGCCGTCTCCCGCGTTGGCCGCGGCGGTGGCAGATCCTCCATAGCGAGTCTGCAAAACGCCGGCAGTGGTCGGAAAGTCGCCCGAGGTCGTGTGTCCGGCCACGTACACGTTGCCCGCCGGATCGAGCGCCACGCCGCCCCGGCGCGAGCCGCTCAGGCCGCCTTCGTCTCCCAGGCCGCCGATGAAGCTGGAGAACGCCAGTGCCGTCCCCGCGCTGTTCACCCGGCATACGAACCAGTCGGAGAGTTTCCCGCCCCAGGCCCGCTGCACGGGGCTGACCCGCGGGAAATCCTCGGACGCGGTGGAGCCCGTGATCCATGCCTCGCCGTTCGGGGCAACGGCGACGGCGTTGCCGTAGGTCCAATCACGTCCGATCGGGCTGGAGTAGACCAGTCCGGAACCATCCGCGTTCACCTTGGTAATGAAGGCGCCGGTTGCGGTGGATGGCGGCGGCGTCAGCGGGACCGTGGTGGGGAAATCGGGGTAATTGGTTGTCCCGGCCACGTAGGCGTTGCCCGCCGCATCGACGGCGATCGCGTTACCCACGTTCGTCGTGGCGCCGGAGGCGCTCCCGCCCAGGAGCGTCGAGTACAGGAAGGCATCGCCCGCAGGGTTCAGCTTGGCCACGAAAGCATTCGCATATCCCCTGGACACCGTCTGAAAGGCACGGGGCGTCACGGGGAAGTCGGATGACAGGGTCGTGCCGGTAACGTAGGCGTTGCCCGCGCCGTCGAGCGCTACCCCATACGCCTTGTCGTCCCTGGAGCCGCCGAAGGCCGAGGAATGGATCAGGCGGCCGCTGACCGTGTCCACCCGGAAGATGAAAGCTTCGAACGCCCCCGAGGGCGAGGCGACCGGAGCGACTTCCGGAAAATCCGTGCTGTAGGTATAGCCTGCCGCCACGGCGTGTCCGGCGGGGGTCACGGCGACCGCCTGGGCGAAGTCGTGATTGCCGCCGCCCAGCAGTGTGGCGTACAGCAGGCGTGAGCCCGTCGGATCCAGCTTTACCAGAAAGGCGTCCGTGGAGTTCAGTCTGGACTGAGCGGCATTGGGTGTCACGGGAAAGTCGGAGGAGGAGGTGCTGCCGGTGACATAGATGTTGCCGGACGGGTCGAGGGCGATGGCGGCGGCCGTGTCGGTGCTGCTCACCGATCCGAAGAATGCCGTGAAGACAACCGCGGTCCCGGCCGGATTCATCTTGAGGACGTAAGCATCCGTGGCGTACTGCGTCCGGGTCCTGGCTCCGGGCGGGGGGGAACCGGGAAAATTGGCCGAACCGGCCGCGCCGGTGACGTACACGCTCCCCTGGGCGTCCACAGCCAGACCCTGGATGTCATCCACGTCGTCTCCGCCCAGCAGCGTGGAATAGACAATTACGGGGTCGATGACCAGCGGCTTCCGCGAGTCATAGCCGTCCACATCAATGCGAACCTCACCCCGGCGGTCGATCCGGTAACGGCCCGCGATTTCCACCCGGCCGTTTTCGGCCTCCTGGTAGATGCGCGGCCTGGCATGCCGCAGTTTCCTCCCTCCGGCTTCAATCAGGAGGTCGCCGCTGTCCACTATGGCCGCGCTCGCGCCGGAAAACCCCAGCCGGATCCGGTGGAGACCGGCGCCGGGCGCGACAACGAAGTCGTACTCCAGGGAGCCGGGTTTCGTGTAGTAAACCACGTCGATTCCCGGGTAGACGTCGCGGTAGCGGAGGCGGCCGTACTGCGGTACGCCGGTCCGCCACTTTCGGGGGTCTCTCCCCAGGAAGTAGTGCGTGCGGCCGGGGAGCGGGTCCAGCGCCTCCGCCCTGGCGTCCCGGTTTGCACCCAAGAACCGCAGCTCGAAGGACTGTGACCGGGGCAGGCTCAATCGCAGGGCTCCGCCACGCTCCAGCCGTGCGCCCGCTTTAAGCCCGCGCACAAGGTAAGCGCTTCCGTCCGGCTCGAAAAAGACCGGCGACTTGATGTTCGAAGTCCCGGCGCCCAGCGCGCCCGGGAGAAAGGGGAAAGCCAGCGCCAAGGCCACAGCAGACGAACTTGTGCGCAGAAGAGCGGACAGCATGCCGGTTGCCTCCCATGTCTGGTCTGGATTGTGCCCGCGACTGTTACGGCTTCAGGCTGCGAGTGGCGTCTACCGCCGTTCGTAAGATGCGCGGAAAGTCGGTTTCAGGGCCTGATGATCCGGAAACATTTTACTCCAGTCTCATCCAGGCGGTGTTCGGGAGGTGGATCCACAGCGGCTGGGTGGTCCAGGGGACTTTACGGTCCGCCACGCGGCGTTTCGGGTGTCCCCGGGAGCGGGACACGGCGCGTTGGGAACGGGCGGCGCAGGAATGACGCAGCGCCTCAGCCCGCCACCGGAACGCGTTCCGGCACTTTCGCCTTGTACTTGCACTCCGGGTTGGGGCACTGATGCACCGTCCCGGATTTGAGCCATTTCTCCAACAGGTAGGGGCTGCCGCACTCGGGGCATTTCTCGTTGACCGGTTTGGCCCAGGCCACGAAGCTGCATTCCGGATAGCGGCTGCAGCCGTAAAAGGTCTTGCCGCGCTTGGAGCGCCGCTCCACCACTTCGCCCTCGCTGCACT
>JADZAF010000371.1 GCA_020852755.1 Bryobacterales bacterium | reverse complement strand
GCGCCGGCCACCAGGCCGATCAGACACATCCACAGGAAATGCAGCATCTTGAACTCCTTGACAGCGCTTGTTGCCGAGATCGCGCCGGGAATTGAGTATACTCCTTCCGCGGCGGGCCGGCCCGGGTCGGGCGGCAGTTCCTGGAAGGGGCCGGCAAGCGTCTGCTAAGCTACGAAATGACGTGAACCTCATTTCCGGTACCGGCGCCCGGCTGCTGGCCGCGGTCCTCGTGCTTTTGGTGGGACCGGGTATGAGCGTGGTCTGCGTCGCATCCTCGGGTCATTCGGCCATCGAGAACGCTTTCTCGCCCTGCTGCGCGGGCCGCGGCGCCCCTGGCGGCTCCGGACCCGGCGGTCCCCTGCTGCTGGCTCCGGCGGCCGTGGAAGGCTGCGCGGACTGCACGGACCTGGCGCTGCAGGGAACACCCGGCAGCGACCCGGATCGGACCGTCCACCCGCAACAGCCGGCATGCCCGGCCGCGGCGGCGGCCGCAAGCGTCGCGCTGCCCTGGCTCCGCGGCCTCGACGGGCGGGCGCCCGGCCGCCACGCTCTCCGCGCTCCGCTTTCATCAACTCCCCTGCGCTGCTAGCCCTTTCACCTCGATCCTGAGTTCCGGACCGGTGCGCGGTCCGGGTGTGACGATTCAATCTCGGGAGGTGAATCATGCGGCAACTGCCCCGGTGGATCCGGAGGTCGAAGTGTCTCGCCGCGGCGGCTCTGTTGCCCGCACTGGCGTCAGCGGAAGGACGCCCGGCCGCCGCGCCGGGCGGTGTGACGGTGGATCAGTTGGTGGAGCTGGCGCTGAAACGAAACGCGGCCCTGCTGGCTTCGCGCCAGCGCCTGGCCGAAGCCCAGGGGCTGCTGCGCCAGGCGGGCCTGCGGCCGAACCCGGCCATCGATTTTGCCGTTTCCAACGGAGACGTTCTGGGCAGCCCTGGTGAACGCGAGTTCAGCCTGGGCTACTCGCACATCTTCGAGTTGGGAGCGAAGCGTGACCGCCGTGTGGACGCGGCCCGCCTGCAGACGGAACTGGCCGGGCTGGAAGCCGCGGATCGCGAGCGGCTGCTCCGCGCCGGCGTGAAGACCCGCTACGCCGAGGCCCTGGCCGCCTTGCGAAACCTGGAGAACGCCGAACGCCTCCTGAATCTTACGCGCCAGAGTTACCGCCTGGCGGAGGCGCGCACCCGGGCCGGCGAAGGGGCGCCGCTCGAGCAGGGTCTGCTGGAGGTGGAAGTGAACCGCATCGATTCCGACCGCGTGCTATTCGCCGGCCAGGCCGAGCGGGCGCTGCTGGAAGTCAAGCTGGAAACCGGGCTGCCGCTGGACGATCCGCTGCGGCTGGACGGCTCGCTGGCCTCGCCCTCGGAATTCCCCGCCGTGGAGCGCGCGCTGGAACTCGCCTTCCAGCGCCGGCCGGATCTCGCCGCGGCCCGCCTCGAGGAGGCACTGTCGGACGCCGAGTTGCGCCTGGCACAAGCCGGCGCCGCGCCCGACCTGGTGGCCACCGGACGCTATGCCCACTCGCAGTCCCGTTTCGATGCCTACGGGTTTTCCCAGCCAGGCGGGCGGCTGATTCCTCTGCGCGACCGGGACAACCTGCTCACAGCCGGCATCTCGATCTCACTCCCGGTCAGGAACCGCAACCAGGGGAACATCGAAGCAGCCGTGGCGCGGCAGCGTGCCGCCCGCCTGCGGCGTGAGTTCGTGGAACGGACGGTCCGGCAGGAAGTGCTGGCGGCGCTCAGCCGGGGCCGTGCCGCGGCCGAAGCGCTGGCGGTGTTCGACCGGCGAGTGATCGGCCAGGCACAGGAGAATCTGCGCGTCATCCGGGGTGCTTATGAACTGGGCGAGCTGCGCCTGCTGGACGTGATCAACGAGCAGCGGCGGCTGCTGGATACCCAGCGGGCCCACACCGACCTGCTGCGCGGCTCCTATCTGGCCGCGGTGGAGGTCGAGCGCGCCATCAACGCGCCCCTTGGGCAGGAGGTTCAGCCGTGAAACGCAATGGTTTGTTTCTTACCGCCGCTTTCCTGGCCGCGATGGCCGCGGCCTTCTACGCCGGGCGCAACACCGCCGGACCGGAGAGCCGGCCGGAAGCGCACGCCGAGGAGGGCCGCGCGGAAGCGAACGGCGGCGTCGAGCTTACTCCGGAGATCCAGCGCCAGTTCCAGGTGCGGCTCGCTCCGGCTCAGATGCGCCCCATCGAGCAGACCATCCAGGCCACCGGCAGCGTGGCCGCCAACGAGACCCGGCTGGCGCACATGCGCGCCCTGGCGCGCGGGCGTATCGACGAAGTCTCGGTGCGTCTCGGCGACCGTGTGCGCGCCGGGCAGCGCCTGCTGACCTACGACAACGTCGAACTGGGCGAAGCCATCGGGGAGTACCTGGCCGCCCTGGCGGAACTGCGGAGAGCGGGTTCCGAAGCCGAGGTGGCGGGCCGGGCGCTGGACCGGGCCCGTGACCTCGTCAAGCTGGGGGCCGTCGCGCGGGCTGAGCTGCAGCGCCGCGAGGCGGAGCACAACAACGCACTGGCCAACGTGGAGCGGCACAAGGCGGGGGCCGCCAAGGTGGAGGAGAAGCTCCACCGCTTCGGCATGACCGATGACGAGATTGGGAAACTGGACCCGAGCAAGCCCCTGGAGTATCACCGGGAGCGCTCGCACAGCACGCTGGTGGCGCCCTTCGCCGGCGTCATCACGGCGCTCGATGCGGTTCCGGGAGAAACCGTGGGCACCGAAACCGCGCTGGTCACGGTGGCCGATCTGTCCCTGGTGTGGGTGCAGGCGGACGTCTACGAGAAAGACATCCGGGCGGTCCGGAGGGGCCAGCAGGCGCGCGTTTCCGTGGCCGCCTATCCGGGCCGCGCGTTTGCGGGCGAGATCACGTACCTCAGCGACGTTCTGGATCCCAACACCCGCACCACCAAGGTGCGCTGCGAGGTTCCTAATCCCGAACACCTGTTGAAGCTGGAAATGTTCGCCACCATCGAGATACCGGTCGCCGCCGGGCGCTACGGGCTGCTGATCCCGGAGATCGCCGTCCAGCAGATCGAAGGACAGCCGGTGGCTTTTGTTCCGGAGGGGCAGGGCCGCTTCGCCCGGCGGGCGCTGACACTGGGCGCCCGCACCGGCGGCTGGGTCGAGGTGACCGCCGGTCTCTCCGAAGGCGAGAGCGTGGTCACGGAAGGCTCGTTCCTGTTGAAGTCGCAAGCCCGCAAGAGCGAACTCGGGCGCCATGAGGACTAGCCGAGCATGATCGAACGCCTGGTGAACTTCAGCATCGAGTGGCGCAGGATGGTGGTGCTGCTGGCTCTCGCGCTGGTCGGCCTCGGGCTCTATTCGGCGGCGAACCTGCCCGTGGACGCCGTGCCCGACATCACCACCAACCAGGTCCAGATCAACGCCGTGGCGCCTTCCTTCACCCCGCTGGAGATGGAGAAGTACGTCACCTTCCCCATCGAGCTGGCCATGGCGGGCCTGCCGCGGACGGAAGACGTGCGCTCCCTTTCCAGGTTCGGACTCTCGCAGGTGACCGTGACCTTCGAAGACGACGTGGACGTCTACTGGGCCCGGCAGCTGGTGCTGGAGCGGCTGATCGGCGCTCAGAAAGAGCTGCCCGCCGGGATCACTCCCGAGATCGCGCCGATCAGCACCGGCCTGGGCGAGATCTACCAGTTCACCCTGGAAGCCGATCCGGGCGCGGCGCAGAAATA
This sequence comes from Bryobacterales bacterium, assembly GCA_020852755.1. Lineage (GTDB taxonomy): Bacteria > Acidobacteriota > Terriglobia > Bryobacterales > Bryobacteraceae > JADZAF01. The sequence goes on along the minus strand of JADZAF010000371.1, from coordinate 2,638 downwards.
CTCGTTAATGGACCTGCGGACCCTGCTGGACTGGTTCGTCAAGCCGCAGCTCCGCACCGTGCCGGGCGTGATCGAGGTGAACTCCTTCGGAGGCGAGGAGAAACAGTACCAGGTGCTGGTGGATCCCCACAAGCTGGTCGGATACGGGCTGGGCTTGCGCCAGGTGATCGAGGCGCTGGAACGGAACAACGCGAATGCCGGCGGCGCTTACATCGAGCACGCAGGCGAGCAGCAGCTGGTGCGCGGCGTGGGGCTGATCCAGAACGAGCGCGACATCGAGAACATCGTGGTGGCATCCCGCCAGGGCACCCCGATCTACATACGCAGCATCGGCGAAGTCAGCCTGGGCGCGCAGGTGCGCCAGGGCGCGGCCACCCGGGACGGCAAGGGCGAAACGGTGATGGGCATCGCCATGATGCTCAAGGGCGAGAACAGCCGCGCCGTGGCCCAGCGCGTGGACCGGAAGGTCAAGGAAATCGCCGGCGCACTGCCGCCCGGCGTAGACATCCGCCCTTTTTACAACCGCAGCGAACTGGTGGACCGGACCGTAGCCACGGCCATGAAGAACCTGGTGGAGGGCGGCGTCGTGGTGATGGCCGTCCTCTTCCTGTTCCTGCTGCAACTGCGCGCCGGCCTGATCGTATCTTCGGCCATCCCGCTCTCCATGCTGATCGCCGTCATCGCCATGCGCCATTTCGGGGTCTCGGCGAACCTGATGAGCCTGGGCGCCATCGATTTCGGCCTGATCGTCGACGCGGCCGTCATCATTATCGAGAACTGCGTCCGGCAGCTGGCCGCGCGGAGAAGAGAACTGGGCCGGGCGCTCAGGCCGGACGAGCGTGTGGCCACCGTGCGGGCGGCGGCGCTCGAAGTGCGGCACGCCAGCCAGTTCGGCGAGCTGATCATCATCGCCGCCTATCTCCCCATCCTTTCCCTGGCGGGCATCGAGGGCAAGATGTTCCGCCCCATGGCTTTCACCGTGGTGTTCGCCCTCTCCGGCGCTCTGCTGCTGAGCTTGACGCTGATCCCGGCCCTGGCGGCCCTGTTTCTCAGGGAGCCGGGGAGCTCGCCCGCGGGCGTGCGGGCCGGCGAAGACCCGGACGAGAAGAACCCCGCCGTCCGCAAGCTGACCCGGCTCTACCGCAGCCTGCTGGGCCGCGCCATGGTCCGTCCGGCCCCGGTGCTGGCGGGCGCGGCCGCCTTCTGCGCGCTGTGCGGCGTGCTATTCTTCGGCCTGGGCAGCGAGTTTCTTCCCGACCTGGACGAGGGCGCCATCGCCATCAACACCGGCCGGCTTCCCAGCGTTTCGCTCGGCCAGGCGGTCAAGATGATTACCGTGATGGAGCGGATGATCAGGGAACTGCCCGAGGTAGAGACCGTAACCAGCCGCATCGGCCGGCCGGAGATCGCCACCGATCCGATGGGTCCGGACCATTCCGACACCTACGTATTCCTCAAGCCCAAATCGGAGTGGAGAATGGCGCGCAGCCGCGAGGACATCGTGCAGCGCCTGGCCGAACGCCTCAAGAACTTTCCGGGCATGAGCCTGGCCTTCTCGCAGCCCATCAAGTTCCGCATGCTGGAGCTGACCGAGGGCGTGGGCGCGCGCTCGGACGTGGTGGTCCGGATCTTCGGGGAAGACCTGGAGGTGCTGCGCCAGGAGGCCGCCGCCGCGGCCCGCCTGATCGCGGCGGTGCCGGGAGCGGCGGACACGCGCGTGCAGCAGGTCACCGGGCTTCCGCTGCTGCAGCTCAAGATCGACCGCGACGCCATCGCCCGGCACGGCATCAACGTCTCCGACGTGCAGGAGATCGTGCAAAGCGCCATCGCCGGTACCGAAGCCACCACCGTTCTGGAAGGCTTCCGGCGTTTCGACCTGGTGGTTCGGTTTCCCGAATGGGCCCGTAAAGACGCCGACGCATTGGGCAACCTGCTGGTGGCCGGGCCGAACGGCCAGAAGATCCCCGCCAGCCAGTTGACCGGCATCGTGAGCGAGGAGGGCCCGGCCGAGATCGCACGCGAGAACGGGCAGCGGCGCATCTCGCTCGAAGTCAACGTGCGGGGACGCGACCTGGGCGGTTTCGTCAAAGAGGCCCGCGAGCGCATCGAACGAGGGTTACATCTCCCGCCGGGTTATACCATGACCTGGGGCGGAGCCTTCGAGTACATGCGGAGCGGGCGGCTGCGGCTGGCGGTGGCGGTCCCCTTGACCTTCCTGCTGATCTTCCTGCTGCTGTTCGCGACCTTTCAATCCGTGCGCCAGGCAGCCCTGATCTTCACCGGCATCCCCTTCGCCATGACCGGCGGCGTCCTGGCCCTCTTCCTTCGCGGCATGCATTTCTCCATGAGCGCCGGCGTCGGCTTTATCGCGGTTTCCGGCGTCGCCGTGCTGAACGGGGTCGTGATGGTGGCCTTCATCAACCAGTTGTGCGAGCGCGGCGCCGCCGTGCGCGAAGCGGTGCTGGAAGGCGCCGAAGCGCGCCTGCGTCCGGTCCTCATGACGGCCCTGGTGGCCAGCCTGGGCTTCGTCCCCATGGCCCTCTCCAGCAGCGCCGGCGCCGAGGTGCAGAAGCCCCTGGCCACCGTGGTGATCGGCGGCCTGGCCAGCTCCACGCTGCTGAGCCTGCTGCTGCTGCCG